>DMTU01000092.1:20670-23092 GCA_003476595.1 Acidimicrobiaceae bacterium
ACCTGGTCGGCGCCGAGCCCGTGCTCGGGGAGCGGGTCGGTCCCACCACGTGGGCCGGCGACGTTCCCGCCGGCGCCCGCATCCACCACGCCTCGGCCGCATCGGATCGCTGGGAGCTGCTGGTCGAGGGGCGTCCGGCGCCGAAGACGAAGCTGTTCGGTTGGGCCCAGGGCTTCGAGCCCGCCACCAGCGGCGACGCCACCCTGCGCTACGACACCGCCCCCGTCCGCTACGGCGTGCTGGCGTTCCAGGCCCTGTTCTGGCTCGTCGCCATCCGCTTCGCCCGACGGACGCGCCGCCGCGACCCGGTCGTGGCGACGCCCCCGACACCGGTGACTCCCGCCACGCCGGTCCCGACCGCGGATCCCGTCGTCGAGCCCGCAGACTGGTTGGCACCGGCCGAGGAGTGGCCGGCTGATCCCACGCCGGCCCTGCTCGACGAGCTCGAACCGGAACCCGCCCCGGAATCGGAACCCGAACCCGCTCCGGCCCCCGCCCCCGACCCAGACGAGGAGGACCGACCGTGAACCGTCGCCTGCCCGTGCTGGTGCTGCTCATCGCGTTCGTCGTGGCCGGGGTGGTCCTGGACCGCGACGCCGCCGACGAGACCGCGGTCGAGGCGGCCACGGTCACCCCCTCCGAGTTCCCGATGGCGCCGTCGCCCACGGCGCTGGCCTCCACCTGGTTCTGCGCCGGCGGCACCGCCGACGAGGAGGCTTTCGCCGACCACGTCATCACGATGCTGAACACCACCGACGGCGCGCTCGACGTCGACGTCACCGCATTCCCCGGCAGCGTGGCCGCCCCGGCCCCGGGTGGGGAGGCCGACGAGCTGGCCCCCGACGCCGAGGCCGACGCGGCTGCCGAGGAGCCCGAGGAGGAGGTCGAGGAGGAGCCGGCCACGGATCCGGCCTCCGTCAGCGCCGAGCCGGTGGTGCGTCGGATCGAGATCGGACCCCGCAGCCGGGCCCGGCTGGCCCTGACCGACCTGGTGACGGCGCCGGTCGCCTCCGCGCTCGTGGAGTCCGTGGGCGGAGGCCTCGTGGTGGAGCACGAGGTGTCCAGCATCCACGGGATCGATGCCAAGCCGTGCGCCACCGGTGCCAGCGACGAGTGGCACTTCGCCTGGGGGACCACCGCCCGTGAGGCCCGCGAGCTGCTCGTGCTGTTCAACCCGTTCCCCGACGACGCCATCGTCGAGGGCGTCTTCTCCACCGAGGACACCGTCCGGGAGCCGGGCCGCTTCGCCGGTGGCTTCGTGGTGCCGGGGCGCAGCACCATCGGCATCGACCTCGGCGACGACGTGACCCGGCGCGACGAGGTGGCGGCGTCGCTCACGACCCGCACCGGCCGCCTCGTCGTCGACCGCATCGTGCGGGTGAACGAGGATGGCGGCGATCGTGGCCTCACCGTCCAGCTCGGCGTGACCGAGCCGCAGCGGACCTGGATCTTCCCCGACGGCATCGCCTCCGAGGACTTCCGGGAGCGCTTCGTCGTCTACAACCCGACCGACGAGCTGGCCGAGGTGGAGATCGACCTGCGCGTCGACCGTCCCGAGGAGAACGGCATCCCGGCGCCGGTCGAGCTGAGCATCGCCCCCGGGTCCCACGCCACCGTGGACATGAACGAGGACGGGCGACTGCCTGTCGGTGTCCCGCACTCCGCCGTGGTGCGCTCCGCCAACGACGTGCCGGTGGTGGCCGAGCGCGTGCTGTCGTCCCTGCGCACCTCGGGCCGCCGTGGCCTGTCGGTCACCACCGGGTCGCCGGTGGAGGCCACCGAGTGGACCTTCGCCGCCGGCAGCACCGAGGAGCCCAGCGCCGAGTCCATCACCATCGTGAACCTGGACCCCCAGGTGCTCACCGAGGTGGACGTCGTCGCGGTCGTGGGCGGCCAGGAGCTGCCCGTCGCCGATCTGCAGGGCGTCGTCGTCGAGGCCGGCGAGCGGCTGAACGTGGACCTCACCCCCAAGATCGCCAACCGGGACGACCTCGCCGTGGTCGTGCGGGCGACCGAGCCCGTCGTCGTCGAGCGCATCCTGGCCCAGCTGGGCGAGGACCAGCGCGGCATCGCCCTGGCCGTCGGCGTGCCGTCACCCGACGGCGTCCGGGTCCCGGCCGATCCCGTGGACCTCGGCGTGGAGGTCGATCTCGGCGACGACCTCGAGGACGCTCCGACCGAGGACGACGAGGGGATCCCCGTCGCCCCCGACGACGTGGAGCTGCCGGCGCCCGACGAGACCATCGTCGTCGATCCCGATGACGAGTCCGAGGTCCCGGCCGAGGACGCGGAGGACGGGGAGGGCTGATGGAGCGCCTCGTCATCGTCGCCGTGGTCGCCGTGGTCGCGGTGGTGATCGCGCTGGTGGTGCAGCGCCGCCAGCCGGCCGCCGCGCCGGTACGCACGGGCTACAACGTGCCCG
>DMTU01000165.1:0-14587 GCA_003476595.1 Acidimicrobiaceae bacterium
AGACCTGGAGCTGCTCGGCGAGGCCGCCGACGAGCAGCGTCAGGCCGAAGATCGAGAGCAGGAGGGATTCGTCGCCGCCCGGCGCCAGCATGGCGCTGAGCCGGGCACCGCTGCCGAGGGCGAGCATGAGGATCACGCCGACGGCGGCGAGCGCGATGCCCACGGTGACGACCGTGTCGAGGGCGGTGCGACCGGCGACGAGAGCGGCGGCGATCGGCAGGTAGACGGCCATGGCCAGGTCCTCGATCACGAGCACGTTCAGGACCGATGGCGTCTCCCGGTTGCCCAGGCGGTGCAGGTCGGTCAGGACCTTGGCGACGACGCCGGAGGAGCTGACCCAGGTGACGCCGCCGAGGAGCACCACCGAGGTGGTCTCCCAGCCGAGGGCGAGGCCGGCGAGGAAGCCGGGCGCGAAGTTCGCGATGGCGTCCACCACCCCGCTGCCCGTGCCGGTCCGCAGGCCGTGCCGCAGCTCGTCGGCCGTGTACTCGAGGCCGAGGGCGAACAGGAGCAGCAGCACGCCGATCTGGCCGCTGATGGCCAGGAAGTCCTGGCCGGCCTCGAGCGAGGTGAGGCCGCCCTCGCCGAGCGTCAGGCCCGCGAGCAGGTAGAGGGGGATCGCCGTGATCCCGAGGCGCCCGGCGATGCGGGCCAGCACGGCGAGCAGGACGACGACCCCGCCGATCTGGATGAAGGCCTCGGCCGTCTCCCCGCTGACCGCGGCCAGCACCGGCGTCACGGGCGCAGCGCCTGCCGGAGGAGCTCCAGGCCGTCCGTGGTGCCCACCGCGACCACGACGTCGCCGGCTTCGAGCACGTACTCGGGGCTCGGCGCGGGTTCGCTGACATCGCCCCGGATGACCGCCACCACCGAGGCGCCGGTGCGGGTGCGGAGCTCGCCGTCACCGATGCTCCGGTCGGCCATCTCGGACTCCTCCGCCACCTCGATCCACTCGAGGGTGAGCCCCTCGATGCGCTGCTGGACGGCGGCGAGCGCCTCGGTCACCTGGCTGGCTCCGAGCAGGTCGCTGAGCGTGCGGCTGTCGTCGGCGCTCAGCTCCAGCACGGAGCGGGCCACGTCGGGGTCCTTGCGGTCGTAGACGACGATCTCGCGGCGGCCCGAGTGGTGGTGCACCACCCCGACGTGGTCCTTGTCGCCCGTCTTGAACTCGTAGCGCACGCCCACCCCGGGCAGCTGCGTCTCGGTCACCTCGGCCACTGGCGCTCCTGTCGTCGGCGTCGCGGCCAGTCTGCCCGATGGCGCGAACCGCTCAGCCGGTGACCTCGCGCAGGCGACCCGTCTCGACCTCGTACACGAAGCCCCGCACGTGCGCCTTGTGCTGGACGAACGGGGTCATCTGGATGCGTTGGATGGACTGGCGCACGTCCTCGTCGGGGTCGGTGAACGCCTCGAGCGACCACCACGGCTTGACCCCGAGCTCGGCGGCGAGCTCTTCGCGGAACTCGCGCTCGTCCACCTTGGAGAGGCCGCAGTCGGTGTGGTGCAGCAGCACGATCTCCTGCGTGCCGAGGAACCGCTGGGAGAGGCAGAGGGAGCGGATGACGTCGTCGGTGATGACCCCACCGGCGTTGCGGATGATGTGGGCCTCGCCGTTCCCGAGGCCGAGGATCTGGAAGATGTCCATCCGGGAGTCCATGCACGCCACGACGGCGAGGTTGCGCGTGGGGGCGACCTGGAGGTCGCTGTCGTGGAACACCCCGGCGTACTCCGCGTTCTTGGCCAGGAGCTCGTCGGTGTTGGGGGAGAAGGGCTCGGTCATGGCGGAGATGCTACGGCTCGACGGCAACTGACGCAATCTGATTGACCTATTGAAAGTGGTGTGTTTGGCTCTCTCCATGACCCCATCGCGTGCACTCGTCGACGAGCTCGAGCGCCAGGTCCGGATCATCGAGCGGCTCTGGACCATCGCCCCGCCGACTCGCTACCGGGACGCCCCCAGGGTGCTCGGGAAGCTGGAGGGCGAGGTCCGGCACCTGCTGCTGCGAGCCCGCTGCGGCGCGAACGACGACCCGATCTGGGGCCAGGCGCTCGCGTGCGGGCGGCGGCTCGACCGGTTGCGGGCCGAGTGGCACCGGGATCCGTTGGCGGCATGAGCGGCTCGACGCGGGGCGCCCCCGGCCCGGACGCGGGTCGGCCGGCGCCCGAGGGCCCCCTCGGCTGGACGTTCCTCACCAACCACGGGCACGTCCTCGTCGCGGTCAGCCGCGACCCCGAGCTGCGCCAGCGCGACATCAGCCAGGCGGTCGGCATCACGCAGGGCGCGGTGCAGCGCATCCTGGACGACCTGGAGGCGGGCGGCTACGTCCGGCGCCAGCGCGTCGGCCGGCGCAACCGCTACGAGGTCATCGCCGACCGCCCGCTGCGCCACCCGCTGGAGCAGCCGCGCACGGTGGCGGACCTGCTGGAGGCCGTCGAGGCCTGAGCGGGCCGCCGAGCAGGGCAGACTCGGCAGCGATGAGCCACGCCGACGTCGTCGCCGCACTGCAGGACGCGCTCCCGGCCGGGTCGGTCGTGATCGACCCCGACGTGGTCGACGGCTACCGCTACGACCGGGCCAAGACGGTGGTGCCGGGCACGCCGCTGGCACTGGTGCGGGCCGCCTCGACCGCCGAGGTGGCCGCCACGCTGCGCGTGGCCAGCCGCTTCGGGGTGGGCGTGGTCACCCGGGGTGCCGGGACGGGCCTGTCGGGTGGGTCGGCTGCGGTGGCCGGCTGCATCACGCTCTCGACCGAGCGCATGCGCGAGGTCCGCATCGACGCCGGCTCGATGGTCGCCGTGGTCCAGCCCGGCGCGCTGAACGTCGAGGTCAAGGCCGCGGCGCGCACCGAGGGGCTCTGGTACCCGCCCGACCCCTCCTCCTACGAGATCTGCTCCATCGGCGGGAACCTGGCCACCAACGCCGGCGGCCTGTGCTGCGTGAAGTACGGCGTGACCACCGACTACGTGCTCGGCATCGAGGTCGTGCTGGCCGACGGCACCGTGACCCGGCTCGGTGGGCGGACCATCAAGGACGTCGCCGGGCTCGACCTCAAGCGGCTCTTCGTCGGGTCCGAGGGCACCCTCGGGGTCATCACCGAGGCCACGCTGCGCCTGCGTCCCACCCCGCCGCCGTCGTCCACGGTCGTGGCCACGTTCACCGATCCGGTCGCGGCCGGCGTCGCCGTCACCTCGACGATGGCGTCCCTGCGCCCGTCGGCGCTCGAGCTCATGGACCGGGCCGCGGTCGCGGCGGTGGAGTCGGTGAAGCCCATGGGCCTCGACACCTCCATCGGCGCCCTGCTCCTCGGCCAGTCCGACGCCGGGGACTCGACCGCCGCCCGCATGGCCGAGCACGCCGAGGCCGCCGGCGCCACCTACGTGGCCGTCACCGACGATCCGGACGAGGGCGAGCTGCTCATGGCGGCCCGGCGCATGGCCATCCCGTGCGTGGAGCGCCTCGGCAGCGTGCTCATCGAGGACGTGGGCGTGCCCATCCCGCAGATCCCGGCCCTGCTCGCCGCCGTCGCCGCCGTCGCCGAGCGCCACGACACCGCCATCCCCGTCATCGGCCACGCCGGCGACGGCAACTTCCACCCGCTCGTGACCTTCGATCCGAACGACCCCGATGCCGTCGCCCGGGCCGATGCCGCCTTCGGCGCCGTGATGGACGCCGCCCTCGACCTCGGCGGCACCATCACCGGCGAGCACGGCGTGGGCTCGCTCAAGGCGGCGCACCTGGCGACCCAGCTCGGCCCCGACGTGATCGACCTGAGCCGCCGGGTGAAGGCGGCGCTCGACCCCCAGGGCATCCTCAACCCCGGGAAGTGGCTCTAGCGCGCGACAGGAGCACTGCCAGCTCAGGAGAGGTGGAACTGGCAGTTGTGGTGTCGCGGTTCAGGCGGCGGCGGTGCGGCGGGTGCGGCGCAGCCGGCGGCGTTCGCGCTCGGACGTCCCGCCCCACACGCCGAAGCGCTCGCCGCTGGCGAGGGCGTGCTCGAGGCACTCGTCGCGCACCACGCACTCGCTGCAGATGCGCTTGGCCGGCTCCAGGGACTCGCCCCGGTCGGGGAAGAACAGGTCGGGGTCGGCGCCCCGGCACGCGCCGAGGGCCATGAAGGCGACGGACGCGAACAGGTCGCCCGGTTCGGAGAACGGGCTCGTGTGCTGGTCGGGTGCGGGCACGGAGGACTCCTCAGAGGTCATCTCCGCCCACGAAGTGACGTGCGGAAGCGTACCGGATGGTGTGGCTCATGCCACTGCGGAAGGGATCTCGCATCGCGGCGGCGAACATGGGAAACAGAACGAGCGCTCGGTTTGGAAGGATCGCCCATGCCCAAGATCAGCGAGGAGCAGCGAGCCGCCGCCCGCCAGCGGCTGATCGATGCCACCGTCGCGGTCGCCGAGCGCGACGGCGTCGACGGGCTCACCACCCGGGCGATCGTCGCCGAGGCCGGCGTCTCCGCCGGCATGTTCTACGGGCACTTCGACTCCAAGGAGGCCCTGCTGGCCGCCGTGGTCGACCACAAGACCGACGAGCTCACCACGCTCGTGCACGCCGAGCTCGAGCTCGGCACCCCGATGGAGGGCGTCGTGCGCGCCCTCGTCGACCAGCTCGTCCGGGTGCTCGACCTGAAGGTGCTGGCCTCGTTCCGCACCGGCGCGGGCACCGAGGACGCCCTGGCCGCCCAGCGCCGCATCAACCGCCGCATCGTGGATGCGTTCGTCCCGCTGCTCGAGGCATCCGTCGACGCGGGTGTCGTACGCCCCGACATCGACCCCGAGGCCGTCGTCGAGTTCATCGACCTCGTCATCGACGGCCTCAACCGCCGCCGCGCCCTCGACGGCTTCGTCAGCTCCGACGACCGCCTCACCGCCGTGATCATCGCCGCCTTCGAGCGGTACCTGCTCGTCCCCCAGGAGGACCTCCGATGACCATCACCGAGCCGACCCCGGCCCCCCAGACGTCCAACGCGTCGCGCGACGTGCCGACCCGGCGCATCTCCTTCGAGGAGGCGCTGCGCGACCTGCCCAAGCACTTCGCCGAGGACGGCGACATCATCGGCAGCCACCTGATCGCCTCGCTGTCGTCGGTGTTCCCCGACGGCGAGGACTTCTTCGTCCGCTCGGTGCGCCACTACCGCTCGCAGATCACCGACCCGGACCTCAAGCGCCAGGTGTCGGGCTTCATCGGCCAGGAGGCCGTGCACGGCCGGGAGCACCGGGAGTTCAACGACCGCCTCGACCAGCTCGGCTACCCGACCAAGGCCGCCGAGCGCTTCACCAAGAAGGGCCTGGCGCTCCGCGAGCGCATCGCACCGCCCATCTCGAACCTGGCGTCCACCGCCGCCCTCGAGCACTTCACCGCGACCCTGGCCGAGATCATCCTCAGCGACGAGCGGGCCCGGGACATGATCGGCCACGAGGAGGTCAAGAACCTCTTCCTCTGGCACGCCCTCGAGGAGTCCGAGCACAAGGCCGTCGCCTTCGACGTCTTCAAGGCCGTCGGCGGGTCCGAGCGCATGCGGGTGTGGACGATGAAGCTCATCCGGCTCGGCTTCGTCGTCGGCATGGGCCTGCAGGTCATCGTCTCGGTGCTGCTGGACCGCGACGCCCGTCGCCATCCGGTGAAGCTGTGGCGCAGCTTCCGCAAGCTCAAGGCGTCGCCGTTCCTCTCCCGGGAGACGTGGCGCACGCTGAAGGAGTACGACGCACCGGACTTCCACCCCGACGACCGCGACACCGACGAGCTGGTCGCCCGCTGGCGGGCCGAGCTGTTCGGCGACGAGGGCACCCTCAACGACAAGCTCGCGGCGCGAGCCGCGTGAAGGGGCGGGACGTGGAGCAGCTCCGTGGCCGCGTAGCCGCCATCACCGGGGCGGGGTCCGGCATCGGCCGGGCCCTCGCCGTCGAGCTCGCCCGGGCCGGCACCCACCTCGCGCTGAGCGACGTGGACGAGGTCGGCCTCGCCGAGACCGTCACCAAGGCCGAGGGGTTCGGGGTCAAGGTCACCGCGGCCCGGGTCGACGTGGCCGACCGCGAGGCGGTCGAGCGCTGGGCCGACGAGGTCGTCGCCGATCACGGCCAGGTCAACCTGGTGTTCAACAACGCCGGCGTGGCCCTCGGCGCCACCGTGGAGGGAGCCCGCTACGAGGACCTCCACTGGCTGATGGACATCAACTTCTGGGGCGTGGTCCACGGCACCAAGGCGTTCCTGCCCCACCTGAAGGACTCCGGTGCCGGCCACGTGGTCAACATCTCCAGCGTGTTCGGCCTGCTCGGCATCCCGTCGCAGTCGGCCTACAACGCAGCGAAGTTCGCCGTGCGGGGCTTCACCGACGCGCTGCGCATGGAGCTCGAGATCGACCCGTGCGGCGTCGGCGCCACCACCGTGCACCCCGGCGGGATCAAGACCAACATCGCCAAGAACGCCCGCATGGACGACAGCGTCACCGCCATGGCCGACGACCCCGAGGAGGCCCGTCGGGACTTCGAGCGGCTGTTCATGACCACGCCGGAGAAGGCGGCCCGCCAGATCGTCAAGGCCGTGCAGCGCAACCGCCGCCGGGCCCTGATCGGCCCCGACGCCAAGGCCATCGACCTCGTCTCCCGCCTGCCGGCTGCCGTGGTCCAGAAGGTGATCGTGCGAGGCGCGACGCGCATGCGCTGAACCGTTCCGAGCGCGCGATCCGACGATCCCAGGTCGATCTGCGCGTGAGGAACGGGTCCTGGGGCGGGTCTGGCACCATCGTGGGATGGCGTCGCCGGCCCCGGAACACGATCCCAGCCCCGAGGACGACGCGGCCGGCATCCGCGTCGAGGGACCGCCCGCGACGGCAGCGGGGATCGACGGCGTGCGCCACGGGCTCGAACCCGTCCTCCGCCAGGTGGGCGTGCGCCGCGGCGTGCGCATCCTGCGCGACCTCAACCAGCCCGGCGGCATCGACTGCCCCGGCTGCGCCTGGCCGGACCCCGACCACGCGTCCCACGCCGAGTTCTGCGAGAACGGCGCCAAGGCCGTGGCGGAGGAGGCGACCCGCCGTCGGGTCGACCCCACGTTCTTCGATCGCCACCCGATCGCCGAGCTGGCCGAGGCCAGCGACTGGTGGCTCGGCCAGCAGGGTCGCATCACCGCGCCGGTGCACCGGCCCCGCGGGGCCACGCACTACCAGCCGATCAGCTGGGATGCGGCCTTCGCCGTCATCGCCCGCCACCTCCAGGCCACCACGCCGGACCGCGCCGTGTTCTACACATCGGGCCGGACCAGCAACGAGGCGGCCTTCCTCTACCAGCTCTTCGCCCGGGACCTCGGCACGAACAACCTGCCCGACTGCTCCAACATGTGCCACGAGTCCTCGGGCAGTGCACTGACGCCGACCATCGGCATCGGCAAGGGCACGGTCCGCCTCCAGGACTTCGACGATGCCGACGTGATCCTCATCGTCGGCCAGAACCCGGGCACGAACCACCCGCGCATGCTCTCCTCGCTCGAGCGGGCCAAGGAGCGAGGCGCCACCATCGTGGCGATCAACCCGATGCCCGAGGCGGGCCTGCTCGGGTTCAAGAACCCCCAGAAGGTGCGGGGCATCCTCGGGTCCGGCACCGGTCTCGCCGACCACCACCTGGCGATCCGGGTCGGTGGCGACCTCGCCCTGTTCCAGCTCGTGAACGCCGCCCTGGTCGCGCGGGGTGCGCTCGACCGGGACTTCGTGGCCGACCGCGTGGACGGCCTTGACGCGCTCTCGTCGGCGCTCGCCGACCTCGACCACACCGCCCGGCTCGAGGCCACCGGGCTGGAGCAGGCCGACGTCGACCTGCTCGTCGACCTCCTCGCCGGCACCCAGCGATTCATCACCTGCTGGGCGATGGGCCTCACCCAGCACAGGGGATCGGTGCCGACGATCCGGGAGATCGTGAACACCCACCTGCTGCGGGGCGCCATCGGACTCCCCGGCGCCGGACTCTGCCCCGTGCGCGGGCACAGCAACGTGCAGGGCGACCGCACCATGGGCATCTGGGAGAAGCCGCCGGCCCCGTTCCTCGATGCGCTGGCCGGCGAGTTCGGCTTCGACCCGCCGCGC
Source organism: Acidimicrobiaceae bacterium (assembly GCA_003476595.1). Taxonomy (GTDB): domain Bacteria; phylum Actinomycetota; class Acidimicrobiia; order Acidimicrobiales; family Salinilacustritrichaceae; genus Salinilacustrithrix. The sequence continues at coordinate 8,079 of DMTU01000165.1, forward strand.
GAGCACGGCCTCGACACGGTGGACGCGATCCGGGCGATGGCCCGGGGTGAAGTCGACGTGTTCGTCGGCATGGGCGGCAACTTCGTGTCCGCGGCTCCCGACACCGAGCGGACCGCAGCCGGCCTGGCGTCGTGCCGGCTCACGGTGCAGGTGTCGACCAAGCTCAACAAGAGCCACGCCCTGTGCGGGGAGGAGGCGCTGATCCTGCCGTGCCTCGGACGCACCGAGATCGACCGCACCGGCGGCCTCGTGCAGTCGGTGACGGTGGAGGACTCCATGGGCGAGGTCCACGCCACGCAGGGCTCGGTGGAGCCGGTGTCGGAGCACCTGCGCAGCGAGGTGGACATCGTGTGCGCCATGGCCGAGGCCGCGCGGCCCGGGTCGACGATCCCGTGGTCGTCGTTCGCCGGCGACTACGCCCGCATCCGGACGCGCATCAGCCGGGTGGTGCCGGGCTTCGAGCGCTTCGAGGAGCGCATCGCCGGCGGGGCCCGCTTCGCCCTGCCCAACCCGCCCCGGGACGAGCGGTCGTTCGCCACCGCGTCCGGTCGGGCCCAGCTCACCGTCAACGAGTTCGAGCCGGTCCGGATCCCGGAGGGGCGGCTGCTGCTCCAGACCGTGCGCTCCCACGACCAGTTCAACACCACGATCTACGGCCTCGACGACCGCTACCGGGGCATCACCGGCGGTCGCCGGGTCGTGTTCTGCAACGCCCAGGACGTGGCGGACCTCGGCCTCGCCGACGGCGACGTGGTCGACCTGGTCAGCGAGTGGCCCGGCGACGACGACCGACGGGCGCCCTCGTTCCGGGTCGTCGAGTACCCGATCGCCCGGCGGACGGCCGCGGCCTACTTCCCCGAGGCCAACGTGTTGGTCCCGGTGGACTCGGTGGCCACCACCTCCAACACGCCGACCTCGAAGTCGATCATCGTCCGCCTCGAGCGAGCCCCCACCCCCGCGTCCTGACGCGCAGATCGACCATGGATGGTCGATCTGCGCGCACGGAACGCATCAGTCGAGGAGTGCGGCGCCGGCGGCCTGGACGGTCTGCCACGGACCGCCGATGAGGAGGGTGTCCACGATGGAGTCCTCCCAGCGCTGGACCCGGTCCCGCACGCGGTCGGCGGAGCCGACCAGGCAGATGTCGTCGACCATCTCGGCGGGCACGGTGGCGATGGCCTCGTCCTTGTGGCCCGACAGGTACAGCTCCTGGATCTTCTCGCAGGTGCCCTCGTAGCGGCCCTCGTTCATCCGGGCGAACACGTCGTAGTGGTAGTTCTCGCCCTTGGCGCCCATCCCCCCGATGTACAGGGCGAGGTTGGGGCGCATGAGGTCGATGGCGGCGTCGAGGTCGTCGAGCACGAGCGTGGGCACGGTGGCGGCCACGCCGAAGTCGTCCCAGCTCTTGCCGGGGACGCGGTCCATGCCCTTCTGGATCTGCGCCTCGTACCAGGACGACTCGTCCGGGCTCATCCACAGCGGCAGCCACCCGTCGGCCATCTCGCCGGCGAGGGCCAGGTTCTTGGGGCCCTCGGCCGCCAGGTACACCGGGATGGGCGTGGGGTGCGGGTGGGTGATGGAGCGCAGCGCCTTGCCCTTGCCCACCGAGCCCTCGCCGTCGGCGGGGTAGGGGAGCGGGTAGTGCGGGCCCTCGCTCGTGACCGGCTCGCCGCGCGCCCACACCTGCTTGAGGATGTCGACGTACTCCCGGGTGCGGGCCAGGGGCTTGGCGAAGGGCTGGCCGTACCAGCCCTCGACGACCTGGGGGCCGCTGACGCCGAGGCCGCAGATGACCCGGCCGTCGGAGAGGTGCTGCAGCGTCTGCATCGCCATCGCCGTGGCGGCCGGGGTGCGGGCGCTGATCTGGGTGATGCTCTGGCCGAGCTTCATCGTCGTGGTCCGCGACCCGTACCAGGCCAGCGGGGTGAGGGCGTCGGAGCCCCATGCCTCCGCGGTCCACATCGAGTCGAAGCCCATCGACTCGGCGGCGAGCACGTTGTCGAGGGTGTCCGGGTTGGGGCCGCGACCCCAGTAGCCGAGGGAGAGTCCGAGCTTCATGGGTCGGACCCTATGCCCTCACCGCGGGCTCGATCGGGGCGTCTCCGTGCCAGAGGCGGGGGACTACGTCGCCCGCAGCGAATCTGCCATCGCGCCGACGACGAGACCGACGCACGCACCGAAGACTGCACCGAGGGCGATGCCGGCCCCTCCCCAACCGAGGAGACCGACGATCGTGCCGAGACCGGCACCCATGGAGATGCCCACGCCGGCCCACAGCGGCTGCTTCGACTGTCGTGCCATGGCCCCATGCTCTGCGGCGATCGCAGGAAGCGGCAGAGGCCAAGGTCAGCAGCCCGCGCCGACGGGTCAGTCGTCGGGGTCGTAGTCGAGGGCGCCGGTCATCGTGAGGGCGGTGACGACGCCGATGGCGACGTCGTCGGCGTCGATCACGGCGATGATGGCGCTGTCGAGCTCGCCCATGATCCGCGCCGCCTCGACGGCCGGGACGTCCACCCGCACCGCCGGCACGTCGTGCATGGCCTGGCCGACGGTGGCATCGGGGCCGATCTCGAACAGGGCCATGGCCATGTCCCGCAGCATCAGCAGGCCCCGGTAGCGGTCGTCGCACACCGGGAGCGCCTGGGCCGGCGGGGCATCCCCGTAGGTGTCGATGACGTCGGTGACCAGCTGGTCGGGGTGCAGGATCGGCACGTCGATCACGACGTTGCGCACCGGCAGGCGCAGGCGCCGCTCGAGCATCCCCTCCCGCTCGGTGACCTGGTACGACGCCACGCTCTTCTCGCCCATCACCGCCTGCGACACGGCGGTGGCGACCAGGGCGGGGATCACGAACTGGGCCTGCCCGGTGGTCTCGGCCACGAACATGACGGCGGCGAGGGGCGTGCGGTAGCCGGCGCCCAGCACGGCGGCGAGGCCGATGACCGGGTACAGGCCCGGTGCCGCATCGGTGAACAGCGACTCCACGAGGCGCCCGAGCAGCAGGCCCTGGACGACCAGGGGGATGAACACCCCGCCGACGCCCCCCGCACCCAGTGCGGCGGACGTGGCCAGGGCCCGGAGGGCGAACGCGGCGACGATGACCCAGAGGCCGATCGTGGGGTCCACGGCGATCTCCGCCACCATCTCCACGCCGGGTCCGAGCGTGAAGCTGGTGCCGACCAGGGCCCGGGCCGCGACGAGGGTCAGACCGCTCACGGCCGCGCCTGCCGCCAGCCGTACGAGGGGCGAGACGCGCTCGGACAGGCCCTTCGCCGCGCCCCACAGGCCGGCGAGCCCGCGGGCGGTGATGCCGGCGCACAGGCCGAGCAGGATCGCCCCGAAGACCTCGTCGCGCAGGCGCACCTCGCCCCGGGGCACCGGCAGGTACGAGTGCACGCCGAAGATCGACACGAAGGTCAGGTACGAGGTCGCAGCAGCGATCAGCGCCGGGATGAGGGCGCGCCGGGCGACGTCGCGCTGGAAGGGCGTCTCGAGGGCGAAGAGCACGCCGGTGGCCGGCGCCTGGAAGATGGCGGCCACGCCGGCAGCCGCGCCGGCCGACGTCAGGGCCCGGTGGCCGCGCGGTCCGAGGACGGAGGTGAGGCGGAGGCCGAGGCGCTGGCCGATGCTGGCGCCGGCGTAGACGGAGGGACCCTCGGCGCCGAGCGCGCCGCCGCCGCCCAGCGTGGCGACGGCTCCGAGCAGCTTGGGCACCAGCTGGCGGGGCGTGAGGTCGGCGCCGGTGTGGTACGCCCGCACGTAGTCGTCCGAGGTGGCCGGGCTCGTGCGTCCCCGCAGCACCACGAAGGTGACGGCGAGGCCGAGCCCGGGCGCGAGGGCCTGGAACCACAGGGGGGCCTCCAGCAGCTCGTGGAGCACCACGTCGAGCGCGATCCACTGGATGCCAGCCACGACGAGGCCGACGACCATGCCGACGACGGCGTAGACGCCGAAGCGCAGCGTCGCCCTGGGCGCCTCCGTGGCCTCCTCGGTCTTCGCCCGGATCCGGTCGAACCGGGCGCGCATCGGTTCGTTCGGTCGCTCGGCGGGCACAGGGCGGAATCTACGGTGGCGGCTCCGACCCCGCCGACCTCGGCCCGACGACGGAGTGCGCATGACCGCCGCCAACGCCCAACCGCACCCCGAGCTGGGGTTCTACGCCCTGGCCGGTCAGCCGGAATCCAGCCGTGACCTCCTGGCGGAGGTCCGTGACGCCGAAGCGATGGGGCTCGGCACGGCCTTCATCTCCGAGCGGTACGACCTGAAGGAAGCAGCCACCCTCTGCGGGGCGGCCGGCGCGGTGAGCGAGCGGATCCACATCCAGACCGCCACGACCAACCACAACACCCGGCATCCCATGGTCACGGCTGGCATCGCCCGCACCATGCAGGACCTCACCGGCGGGCGCTTCGTGCTCGGCATCGGGCGGGGCATCCCCGCCATGCAGGACGCCTTCGGCATGTCGCGCATCACGACGGCGCAGATGGAGGACTTCGCCGGGCTCATGCGCCGGCTCTTCCGGGGGGAGGCGATCGTCGGACACGACGGCCCGGCCGGGTCGTGGCCGGTGCTGCACCTGAACCGAGCCCTCGACGAGCACCTGCCGATGGGTCTGGTCGCCTTCGGGCCCGAGTCGCTGAAGCTCGGCGGTCGCGTCTTCGACGAGGTCGTGCTGCACACGTTCTTCACCGACGAGACCACCGAGCGAGCCGTCCGGACGGTCAAGGACGCCGCCGAGCAAGCCGGCCGGGACCCCGACGACGTCGTCGTGTGGTCGTGCTTCGCCACCATCGGCGATCACCTCCCCGAGGACCTGCGCCTGAAGAAGTCGGTCGGTCGCCTGGCCACCTACCTGCAGGGCTACGGGGACCTGATGGTCCGCACCAACGGGTGGAACCCGGCCGTGCTGGACCGGTTCCGAGCTGATCCCGTGGTCACCGGCATCGGCGGCCCGATCGACGGCGTCGCCACCACCGAGCAGCTCGAGCACATCGCCACCCTGTTGCCCGACGAGTGGCTGGCGCCGAGTGCCACCGGCACGCCGGAGCAGTGCGCGACGGCGGTGCGGGGCCAGCTCGCCCTCGGCTGCGACGCCGTGATCCTCCACGGCGCCACCCCCACCCAGCTCCAGCCCGTCGTCGACGCCTACCGCGCCGGCTGACCGTTCTGGCCTACGGATACCCCTGCATGCGGGGGAATCGGTAGGCCAGTTCAGGGGTGGAGCCGCTGCACCCGCTCGGCGACGTCGGCGGCGGGGAGCCGGGCGGCGTCGAAGCCCTCCCACGGGTCGCGGGCCAGCGCCCCGAGGCGGCGGAACAGCGAGGCGAGCGGCGTGCTCTGGGGGTGCCAGCCGCTGTCGACCTCGTCCCAGCGCAGGGGCACGGCCACCGGGGCGCCGGGCTTCGGGCGCAGCGTGTAGGGCGCCACGGCGTGCTGGGCCGGCGCGTTGCGGAGCACGTCGACGAAGAGCCGGTCGCCGCGGTCGTCCTTGGCGAACTCGACCGTGAGCAGGTCGGGGTGGCGCTCGGCCAGGATCGCAGCGAGGCGGTTCGACAGGGCCCGCACCGCGTCGAAGCGGGCATCGCCCCGCAGGGGCAGGTGCACGTGGATGCCCCGCGAGCCGCTGGTCTTGACGAACCCGGTGACGTCGAGGTCGTCGAGCAGGGCCCGCACCGCGGCCGTCGCCTCCACCACCTGGGCCGGGTCGTCGATGGAGGGGTCGAGGTCGATCAGCAGCTCGGCGGGGACGTCGGGCGCCGAGACCGTGCCGCCGAGGACGTGGATCGAGATGGTGCCCTGGTTCACCACGTACTGCAGCGCCTCGACCGAGTCGATGACGACGTGGCGGACGGTGCCGCCACGCTTGGGCAGCTCCACGGTGGGGATCCAGTCGGGGAAGTGCTTCGGGACGTGCTTCTGGTACCAGCCCTCGCCATCGGTGCCGTCGGGGAAGCGCTGCAGCACGGCGGGGCGGTCGGCGATGTACGGGAGCATCCGGTCGGCGATGCGGGTGGCGTAGTCGTAGATGTCGGCCTTGGTGACCGCCTCGTGCCCGTCGGCCGCCGGGATCAGGACCTTGTCGGGCTTGGTGAGCATCGGCTCAGCGGCGCAGGTGGCGCACGTCGATGGAGGCGAGCGCAGCGGCGACCGCGTCGGGGGTGCGGCCCCGGTTCAGCCCGCTGATGCGGCCGAGCCCGAAGGGGACGACGCGCCGGCCGGCGTCGCCGAGCCACACGCGCGCGAGGGCGGACGGATCTGCCTCGGCGTCGGGGTCGACCGGGTCGCCGGTGAGGGCCTGCACGACCGCGGTGCGGAGGCGACGGGGGTCGGGTTCGACCCGGTGGTCGCGGGCCCGGGTGACGAGGTGGGCGATGGCGGCGTCGAGCCCGCGCAGGTTGGCGCCGACCGCCTGGTAGAGCGCCGGTCCGAAGCGCACGGCGAGGCCCACCGGGGTGCGCCCGCCCACGAACCGGGCGGCGCGGCCGCTGCGCGCGAGGCGGGCGGCGCCC
>DMTU01000165.1:14791-23677 GCA_003476595.1 Acidimicrobiaceae bacterium
TGCCCGTTCGACACGCCGGTCGACCAGCGCCCGCAGGGCCTCGTCCACGCCGCTCCCGAGCGCGCCGGCGCCCGTGCCGGCCAGCTCGAGACCCTTCCCGGCCACGGCGCGGAGCACGGCCAGCACCTCGTCTCGCGTGGAGCGATCGTCGTCGGGGACCATCCCCGGAAGGCTACGGGCGCGCCACCGGATCGCGGCGGGGCGCACCGGTTGTGGCGCACGTCGGGACATGGACGATGCTGGTGCCGTGCCGATGGACCACGACGCCCGGGTCGCCGCCGACGAGGACTTCCTCGGGCTCCGCGAGGTCGGATCGGGCCGCTTCGCCTTCGACGTCACCTCCCGCCTGGCTCGCGCCGACGAGCGCCTCTACGGGGGCGCTGCCGTGGCCCTGTCGGTGGCGGCGGCCGCGGCCGAGACCGGCCGGGACGCGCTGTGGTGCACGACCCAGTTCGTCTCCACCGCGATGCTCGGCCGCACGGTCGACCTCCAGGTCGAGGTGCTGGCCGCCGGGCGTCGGACGAGCCAGGTCCGCGTGACCGCGACCACCGACGACGGCGTGGTCTTCGCCTCCCTCGGCGCCTGCGGCGTGCTCAAGCCCGACGGGCTGGCCGGCACGTTCGAGGAGCGACCCGAGGTCAGCCCGCCCGGTGAGGGGGATGTGGGGTTCCGACCCAGCGGCCGGCACGGCGAAGCCGGCTGGCACACCGCTGTCGAGGTCCGCACCGCCGAGATCCGCCGGCACCCCGACCCGGGCCCCGGTCGGGTCTGCCTGTGGCTGCGCCGCATCGACCGCGGCCCGGTGACGCCGGCGATCGCCGGGTACCTGGCCGACCTGGTCCCGCTCTCCATCGTCCGGGGCTGCGGGGTGACCGGGGCCGGCACCAGCCTCGACAACACCATCCGCATCGGGGCGGCCGCGGAGACCGAGTGGATCCTGCTCGACCTGCGACCCAACCTGGCCGTGGGCAGCTACGGGCACGGCATCGCCAACGTCTGGACCGAGGACGGCCAGCTGCTCGCCGTCGCGAGCCAGACTGCCTCCCTGATGGAGCTGGACTTCGACCCCCTCACCGCCTTCGGCTCGCACGCCTCCGAGCTGCAGGGGCGCAACGGCTGATGCTCGCCCTCCTCGCCGCCCTGCCCAGCCCGCCCGACAACGCGATCTCGATCGGGCCGCTCGAGCTGCGGGCCTACGGCCTGTTCATCGCCATCGGCGCGATCGTGGCGGTGGGGATCGCCCGTCGGCGGTGGGCGTCGCTCACGGGCAGCGACAGCGACGCCATCGGCGACGTCGCGGTCTGGGCCATCCCGGCGGGCTTCGTCGGGGCCCGGCTGTACCACGTCATCACCGACTGGCACCGCTTCGAGGATGCACCGCTCGACGCCTTCAAGGTCTGGGAGGGCGGCCTCGGCATCCCGGGGGCCATCCTGCTCGGCGCGATCGTCGGTGTCGCCGTGGCGCGACGCAAGGGCTACGACGTGCCCCTCCTCATGGACGCCGTCGCCCCGGCCCTGCCGGTCGCCCAGGCGATCGGTCGCCTCGGCAACTGGTTCAACCAGGAGCTGTTCGGCCGCCCCACCGACCTGCCGTGGGGCCTGGAGATCGACCCCGGCCGTCGCCCCGAGGGCTACGAGTCGGTCGAGACCTTCCACCCCACCTTCCTCTACGAGGCGCTGTGGAACCTGGCCCTCGCCGCGTTCCTCGTGGTGGTCGGACGCCGGAAGGTCCTCCGCCCCGGGCAGCTCTTCGTGCTGTACGTGGGCGGCTACGCGCTCGGGCGCCTGTGGGTGGAGGCGCTGCGGATCGACACCGCCACCCGCATCGCCGGCGTCCGGGTCAACCTCTGGGTGAGCGGGCTCACGATCGTGGCGGCTGCCCTGTGGTTCCTCTGGTGGCAGCGTCGCCCGGCGGACGATGCGGCGGGCGAGAGCCAGGACACGGACACGGGGGCGTCGAAGAACCCTCGATGAGCGCAGCCGCACCGGTCGGCACCGACGGACCGGACGCCCCCGAGCCCATCCCGGACTTCCGCGGTCCCTACGCGGACGGTCCGCCGCCCGAGGCGCTGCGGGTCGACGCCCCGGACCTCTCCGTGCTGGGGTTGGCCGAGATCCGGCGGGGCGCCATCATCTGGTGGACCCTGGTGTCGAGCATCGTGTCCGCCCTGCTCCGTCGCCGGTGGTCCCTCGTCCGTCGCCGCGCCGCAGATGGCTGGTGGGACGCCGCGTCGGCGGGGGCGGTCGACGCCTTCGAGCGGCTGGGCCCCGCGTTCGTGAAGCTCGGGCAGATCATGGCGTCCTCGCCGGGCGTGTTCCCGGCGCCGCTCGCCGACGCCTGCCAGCGCACCCTCGACGAGGTGCCGCCCTTCGACCGGGCCACGGCCCGCCGGATCGTGGAGGAGGACCTCGGCCGCCCACCGGAGGAGCTGTTCCTCGCCTTCGACGACGAGCCCCTGGCGTCGGCCTCGATCGGTCAGGTGCACGCCTGCGTGCTGCCCGACGGCCGGGAGGCGGTGCTCAAGCTGCAGCGCCCCGGCATCCGGGCGCTGTTCACCGCCGACCTGCGGATCATGTGGCGCATCGCCCGGCTGGCGGAGCGGTGGGACTGGCTGTCGTCGGTCGATCCGGTGGCGATCATCGAGGACTCGGCCGAGATCAACTTCCAGGAGCTCGTGCCGGCGCTCGAGGCGAAGCGCCAGGCGGAGTTCCGGGACAAGATCGGGCACTTCGGCGACAACGAGAACATCACCGCCCCCGAGGTGTACTGGGACTACTGCGGGCCGCGGACCATCTGCATGCAGCGCATGACCGGCACGCCGCTCGACGGCGAGCTGATGCTGCGCTGGGGGGCCAAGGTGTGGATCGAGTCCGTGTGCGTCCATGGCCCGTTCCACGGCGACATGCACGCCGGCAACATCTGGTTCCTGCCCGACGGTCGGGCCAGCTTCCTCGACTTCGGGATCATGGGCGAGCTCACCCCCGAGTACCGGGAGGTGATCAAGGACATCCTCTACACCTGCATGATCGACGGGGACTTCACCCGCGTCGCCCGGGCCTACCGGAAGGTCGGCGTGTTCCCCGACGACGTCGGCTCCGACGAGGAGCTCGGCGCCCGGCTGTCGATGATCCTCGGCCCGATGCTCCGGGCCGGCATCGGCGGGATGAACCTCGGCGAGATGATGAAGATGAGCATCGACCTCATGGACGGCTACGGCGCCAAGGGGCCTCGGGAGCTGGTGCTCATCGCCAAGCAGTTGGCCTACATGGAGCGCTACGCGAAGGGCATGGCGCCGGACTACCGGATCATCCAGGACCTGTACCTGATCAAGAACATCTTCCCCGACGCGGTCGAGGCCAAGGCCGCCGAGTCCGGCATCGACGTCCCTGTATGAGCTGAACGCCGGCCTGATGTCACCGCTGGCCCTGATGTGACCGCCGGCATGGTGCACCTGGACCATGCCGGGACGTGCGGACGTCACATCCGGGCGTGGGCGCACCGTGCCGATGTACCGGGCAGCGCAACCACAGGACCGGCAGCGGGCCGGACGGCGCCGGGTGGGACCGGGATGAGGCGGAAGCGATGTTCTTCGAAGTCCAGCCGGGCAGCAACACGGGCGATCGGCGGTACCGCGAGCTGGTGGAGCAGCTCGACATGCCGATGCTCATCCACGTCGACGGCACCATCGTGTTCGCGACCCAGGCGGTCGTCGACCTCGTGCGGGTCGAGGACCTCCAGGCGCTGAAGGGCCGCCAGCTGGTCGACTTCATCCACCCCGACGACCTCGAGGTGGTCGTCGCGCACATGGTGCGCGTCCTGGCCGGCGAACCCTCCGAGCGCCACCGGTACCGCATCCGGCGGGCCGACGGGACCGATGCGTGGGTGGCGGCGGCGGCCACGCCCTACCTGCTCGGCGACGTGGCCGGCGCCCTCGTGGTGATCGAGGACATCACCGCCCGGCTCGACGCCGAAGCGAAGCTGCGGGCATCGGAGGTCCGCTACCGGGCGCTGGTGCAGAACAGCGCGGACATCGTCGCGATCGTGTCGGCCGAGGGTCGGCTGACCTACGTGAGTCCGGCGACGGCCGCGGTCCTGGGGCGCGAGGTCGACGAGGTCGCCGGCACCGACGTGCGCCGCTGGCTCCACCTCCCTCGGCCACGCCGTCGGCGACGTGGTGCTCGCCGAGATCGCGGACCGGATCCGGCGCTCGGTGCGCTCGGGCGACACGGTCGGCCGGGCCGGGGGCGACGAGTTCGTCCTCGTGCTGCCCCAGGCCGGCCGGATGCAGGACATCGGGGCCACCGTGGACCGCATCGTCAGCACCCTGCAGGAGCCCATCGAGCACGGGAACAGCCGCTTCCGCCTGTCCGCGTCCGTGGGGATCGCCTTCGCCCCGGAGCACGGCACCACGGGCGAGGGCCTGCTGCGCGCCGCGGACGCCGCCATGTACCGAGCCAAGCGGGAGCGATCCGGTCCCTCGGTGTACGACCACCGTGACCGGGAGCGGAGCATCGAGCGGCTCGCTCTCAGCTCGGAGCTGATCGATGCCATCGAGCTCGACCAGTTCGAGCTGCACTACCAGCCGAAGTACGACCTCGCCTCCGGCCGACTGATCGGCGCGGAAGCGCTGCTGCGGTGGTTCCACCCGACGCGGGGGCTCATCCCGCCCGACGGCTTCCTCCCCCTGGCCGAGGACACCGGCGCCATCCACGTCATCACCCGCTGGGTCATCGACACCGCCGTGGCGCAGGTCCGGGCGTGGACGGAGCAGGGCCACGACCTGTCGGTGGCGGTCAACCTGTCACCGTCGAGCCTGCAGGATCCCGCCTTCGCCGACCACGTGCAGGCCGCGCTCGTGGCGGAGGGCGTGGCGAGCGAGCGGCTGGTCCTCGAGGTGACCGAGCAGACGGTGATGGCCGATCCGGAGACGGCGCTGAGCGTGATGCGCCGGCTGTCCGACCTCGGGGTGCGGTTCTCGGTGGACGACTTCGGCACCGGGTACAGCTCGCTCACCTACCTGCGGATGCTGCCGGTGACCGAGCTGAAGATCGATCGGTCCTTCATCGGGGACGACTGCGGCGCGGTCGACCACGACATCGTGGAGACGATCATCGCCCTGAGCCGCCGCCTCGGCCTGCAGGTCGTGGCCGAGGGGATCGAGAGCTGCGACGCCACCGACTACCTGCGCTCCGCCGGCTGCGACGTGGGCCAGGGCTTCCATCTCGGCCATCCCGTGCCGGCCGCCGAGCTCGACCTCGGGCCGACCTGCGTGCGCCGTCCACGAGCGCCTGGTCCACGGGAGCGCCGGCAGCCACCTCGCCAGCTGAGCGCGGGGCGCGCGGCCGGTGGATCTCCGTAGCCTGAAGGGATGGCCGACCTGATCCGACAGACCATCCGCCTGGGTGCCCCGCCGTGGCCGACGGTCGATCCGTTCCTGTTCTGCGTCCACCACGTCGACGCCTACCCGTCGGGCAACCTGCACCTCGGGCCCGACGCCGACCTCCGGGGCCGGGCCATCGGCCAGGACTTCGCCGGCGTCGACGGCTGGAACATGTACCACGGCTCGGTCGTGCCCGGCTTCCCGTCGCACCCGCACCGCGGCTTCGAGACCATCACCTACGTGCGCCGGGGCCTGGTCGACCACGCCGACTCCCTCGGCGCCGCCGCCCGCTACGGCAAGGGCGACGTGCAGTGGATGACCGCCGGCAAGGGCATCCAGCACGCCGAGATGTTCCCGCTGCTCGACCAGTCCGGGCCCAACCCGATGGAGCTGTTCCAGATCTGGCTCAACCTGCCGGCCGAGGACAAGATGGTCGAGCCCAGCTACAAGATGCTCTGGGACGACGAGATCCCCCGGGTGCCCGTTGACGGCGAGGGCGAGATCACCGTCATCGCCGGGGCCATCCCCGGTCCCTCCGGTCTCGTGGTGCCGCCGTCGCCGGCGCCGGACTCGTGGGCCGCCCGCAGCGACACCGACGTGGCGCTCTGGCACGTCCGCCTCGGCGCCGGCGCGTCCGCCGTTCTCCCGCCCGCGGCCTACGAGGACACGGTCCGGGTCCTCTACGTGTTCGACGGCGATGGCCTGGCCGTGGACGGCCAGGACCACGACGTGCCCACCGGCATCGTCCTGGACAGCAGCCAGGAGGCCCCGTTGCAGGCCCTCGGCGGGGGCGTGGACGTGCTGGTCATGCAGGGCCGACCGATCGGGGAGCCCGTCGCCCAGTACGGCCCCTTCGTCATGAACACCAAGGCCGAGATCCAGCAGGCCTTCGAGGACTACCAGCGCGACCACTTCGGCGGCTGGCCCTGGGATCGCAGCGACCCCGTCCACGGGCGGGACCCGGCGCGGTTCGCCCGCCACGCCGACGGCCGCGAGGAACGAGCCCGCGAAGCGAGCTGAGGGCTACGCCGCGGCGTCGAACTCCTGCAGCACCCGGTCGGCCTCGGCGTGGGCGCGGATGCGCTCCTCGAGCACCCGGCGCTGCTGGTCGGCCTCGAGGGCGGGCTTGTCCACCACGGCCCAGCGGACCAGGTCGTGCCAGAAGCGGTCGATCATCTCGGCTCCGCTGATGGTGCCCGGCGTGCCGGCGTCGTCGACGGTGCGGAACGTGCAGGCGCGGATCTCGCCCAGGTAGAGGCGCAGCGAGGAGACGTGGATCTCCTCGTCGGTGCGGATCCGGCCGATGATGTCGGCGGCCTCGTCGGCCTGCTCGGCGCGGTCGCCCCACAGGTCGGGGGTGCGCAGCACCGCCTGGGTCTCGGAGAAGCCGAGCTCGGCGCGGAACTCGATGAGCAGCAGGTTGGCCAGGAACGAGACCAGGCCCTCGATCTCGGGCCGGAGCTCGGGGATGCGACGCTCGTCGTCCGGGCGGGCGATGTTCTCGGGCGGGTCCACGTCGGGGTGGGCGCCGGCACCGAAGGCCAGGTCCCGCGCCACGAACCACATCTCGTCGTGGCCGCCGATGCCCTGGTCGGGGAGGCCGCCCTCGTCGAGGCCGTGGGCGACGAGCAGGCCCTCGTTGAGGTGGCCGATGGCCATCTCGGAGATGTCCTCCACGATCACGTCCTGCAGGTCCGGGAAGGTGATGTCGGCGAGCAGGCGGCCCTTGGCCTCGATCTTGCCGATGATGGTGAGGTTGTTCCAGAACGTCTCCCCCAGCCCGTTGCGCAGCAGCACCCGCTGCTGCTCGACGTTGGGGAGGCGGACGCCGTCGAGGAGCGACGCGTCGGCGTCGAAGAGCTCGCCGCCCCGGTCGCGCAGCGCCTTGGTCCAGGCGTCGATGGCGGGCCCGCGGACCTTGGTGCGCGGCGGCTGGTAGGTGCCGTCCGCGAGGAAGCCGCCGTGCATGCGCCGACCGGCGATGACCTGCGGTTCGGCGTAGTCGTGATCTTCCATCAGCTCGTCACGGCGGTAGCGGAGCGTGAGCACGGTCGGGGACCCCCTGCGTCGTCGACTTGACCCACCGGTCAAGGTACTCCTCGGGCGTCGTGCAGGGAATCGGGCGGTCCGCTGCCAGGCTGTGCCGATGCTCGGCTGGGTCCCACGGTGGTTGCGTGCGGCCTTCGGCGTGCTCGTGATGGCCCTGGTCATCTGGTTCCTGGTGATCCCGCAGTTCGGTCAGGCCGAGCGGGCCCTCGACGCGATCACCGGCGTGCACATGGGCTACGTCCTGCTCGGTGGTGTGCTGGTGGCGGCGTCCATGGCCGGCCAGGCCGAGCTGGTGCGGGCGATCCTCCCCGCCGGGCAGCGCCCGAGCCTGTCGGACATGGTCCGCATGGAGCTGGCCACGACCGCGGTGAGCCACACCGTGCCGGGCGGGACCGCAGCCGGAACCGCCCTCGGCTACCGGCTCCTCACCCAGGCCGGTGTGCAGGGCACGTCCGCGGGCTTCGCGCTCGGGGTGCGGGGCATCGGCTCCGCCCTCGTGCTCAACCTCATCCTCTGGCTCGCGCTGCTCGTCTCCATCCCGACCCAGGGCTTCGACGGCCGGTACACGACGGCTGCCGTGCTGGGATCCGGCCTGCTCACCGCGGTCGGGGCGGTGGTCGTCGGGCTGCTGCGCTCGCCCCAGGCGACCACCCGGCTCGTGGCGCGGGTCCTGCGACCCATCCCGTTCGTGGACGCCGACGCGGTGCCCCGGGTCGTCGGTCGGCTCTCCGACCAGCTGCGCGAGCTGGTCTCGGACCGGCGCCTCGCCGTGCGGGCGGTGGCCTGGGCCGCCGCGTACTGGCTCGGCCAGGCCGCCGCCCTCTGGGTGCTGCTGCTGGCCTTCGAGTGGACCGGCCACCCGGTGTCGGTGATGGTCGCGTTCGGGCTCGTGAACGTGCTCGCCGCACTGCCCGTGACGCCCCGGGGCCTGGGGGTGCTGGAAGCGGTGCTCATCCCGATGCTCGTGGGCTTCGGCGCACCGGCCTACATCGCGACCCTCGGCGTCATCAGCTGGCGCCTCCTGTCGTTCTGGGCGCCCATCCCGCTCGGCACGCTGGCGTACGTCTCGATCCGCCTGCGCCAGCCGGGCGTGCAGCCCGATCCCGATGATGCCGCCGACGAGCTCGGCACGGCGGGCCGGGAGCACCGTGAGCCCTGGTCGGAGTGGGCCGACCGCCACGCCATCCGCCGGCGGCGCTGAGCCGCACGGTCGCACCGCCGCCGGGCGATGGCATCCTGGGCGGCTGCCCATGGGACCCACCACCCCGTCACCCGCCACCCCGTCACCCGGCACGTTGCGCGAGCGCCTCGACCAGGCCTCGATCGCCGACGCGCACCGGCTCGGACGACGTCTCGGGAACCTGAAGCGGAAGAAGGGCGAGGCCCGCCAGGGCGCCCTCGACTCGATCGCCGCCGAGCTGGAGCGGTCCATCGCCGCCGTGGAGGCCAGGCGGTC
>DMTU01000165.1:23742-24185 GCA_003476595.1 Acidimicrobiaceae bacterium
GTGGAGGCCAGGCGGTCCTCTGCGGTCGTGCCGACGTACCCAGACGAGCTCCCGATCACCGCCCGCCACGACGAGCTGCTCGAGGTGCTGCGCGACCACCAGGTCGTGATCGTCGCCGGCGAGACCGGGTCGGGCAAGAGCACCCAGCTGCCCAAGCTCTGCCTGGAGCTGGGTCGCGGCGTGCGGGGTCTCATCGGCCACACCCAGCCGCGCCGCATCGCGGCCCGGTCGGTGTCCGAGCGGGTGGCCGAGGAGCTCGGCGTGGAGGTCGGGGGCCAGGTCGGCTACGCCGTGCGCTTCACCGACCAGGTCGGGCCCGACACCCGGCTCAAGGTCATGACCGACGGCATCCTGCTGAACGAGCTCCAGCGGGACCGGCTGCTGCTCGGCTACGACACGATCATCGTGGACGAGGCCCACGAGCGCAGCCTCAACATCGACTT
>DMTU01000165.1:24363-24662 GCA_003476595.1 Acidimicrobiaceae bacterium
CTACCTCAAGGAGCTGCTGCCGAGGCGACCGGACCTCAAGGTCGTCGTGACCTCCGCCACCATCGACACCGAGCGCTTCGCCGAGCACTTCGCCGACGAGCGCGGGGCGGCGCCGATCATCGAGGTGTCGGGCCGCACGTACCCGGTGGAGCTGCGCTACCGGCCCGACGACGACGGCCAGCCGCCCCAGGACACCGTGCAGGCCGTGGCCGACGCCGTGCAGGAGCTCGTGCGCGAAGGCCCTGGCGACGTCCTCGTGTTCGCGTCGGGGGAGCGCGAGATCCGCGACATGGCCGACG
>DMTU01000046.1:0-364 GCA_003476595.1 Acidimicrobiaceae bacterium
CCGAGCCGTGTCGACGCTGGCGAGCACCACCGGGCCCGGCTCGCAGGGGGCTCGACGCACGCAGCTCGTCGCCCTCTTCTCCCGCGCGACGGCGCCCGAAGCGGACTTCCTCGCACGCCTGTTCGTGGGCGACATGCGCACGGGCGCGCTCGCCGGGGTGGTCACCGACGCGGTGGCCGCCGCATCGGGCATCCCGGCGCCGACGGTGCGACGGGCCGTGATGCTGGCCGGTGACCTGGGTGCCGTGGCCCGCATCGCCCTGACCGAGGGACGCGGGGCGGTGGAGGCGGTCGGTCTCGAACCCCTCCGGGCCGTCCAGCCGATGCTGGCGTCGACCAGCGGGTCGGTGGCGGCCGCCATCGAG
>DMTU01000046.1:501-7380 GCA_003476595.1 Acidimicrobiaceae bacterium
TCGGTGGCGGCCGCCATCGAGGAGGTCGGCGAGGCCAGCGTCGAGTGGAAGCTCGACGGCGCCCGCATCCAGGTCCACCGGGCCGGCGACGACGTGCGGATCTACACCCGGAACCTGAACGACGTCACGGAGCGCCTGGCCGAGGTGGTCGCGGTGGTGCGGAGCTTCGACAGCAGCTCCTTCGTCCTCGACGGGGAGGTGCTGGGCTTCATGGGCCCGGACCAGGCACCGCAGGCGTTCCAGGACACGATGAGCCGCTTCGGTCGCGGCGCAGGCGAGACCGCGCTCGTGCCGCAGTTCTTCGACGTCCTCCACCTGGACGGCGCCGACCAGATCGACGAGCCGCTCCGCGTGCGACGAGAGCGGCTGGCCGCGCTCGTGGGCCCCCACCTGATCCCCGGCACGACGACGCCCGACCCGGCGGTGGGCGAGGGCGTGCTCGCGGACGCGCTGGCCCACGGCCATGAGGGCGTGATGGTGAAGGCCGCAGACTCCTCCTACGAGGCGGGTCGGCGGGGGCGGTCGTGGCGCAAGGTCAAGCCGGTGCACACGCTCGACCTCGTGGTGCTGGCCGTGGAGTGGGGGAGCGGCCGGCGGGAGGGCTGGCTCTCGAACATCCACCTCGGCGCACTCGACCCCGCGACCGGCGAGCCGGTCATGGTCGGCAAGACCTTCAAGGGCATGACCGACGAGATCCTGGCCTGGCAGACGGCGCGCTTCCAGGAGCTCGAGACGCATCGCTCGGGGCACACGGTGCACGTCCGCCCCGAGCAGGTCGTGGAGATCGCGCTCGACGGCGCGCAGACCTCGAGCCGCTACCCGGGCGGCGTCGCCCTGCGCTTCGCCCGGGTGGTCCGCTACCGCGACGACAAGTCGGTCGACGAAGCAGACACCCTGGACGCCGTGCGCTCCCTGCTCGCCGGTCCGGCCACCCCATGACGACGTCGCTGGTGTGGTTCCGGCGCGACCTGCGTCTGTCCGACAACCCCGCCCTGGTCGAAGCGGTCCGCGAGGCCGACGACGTGGTCGGGGTGTTCTGCCTGGACCCGGCGCTCCTCGGTCCGGCCGGGGACGTCCGCCGCCACCACCTGTTCCGCACGCTGGCCGCCCTCGACGAGTCGATGGACGGGAACCTGGTCGTGCGAGCCGGCGACCCGACCTCGGTGATCCCGGAGCTGGCGGTCGAGGTCGAGGCCGCATCGGTGCACCTGGCCGAGGACTTCGGCCCCTACGGTCGCCGGCGGGACGACGCGGTCGCCGAGCTGGTGACCGGCGCCGGGGTGGAGCTGGTGCGGACCGGATCGGCCTACGCCGTGCCGCCCGGCTCGATCGAGAACAAGTCGGGGACGCCGTACAAGGTCTTCACGCCCTTCTCACGAGCGTGGCGGGACCACGGCTGGCCCGCTCCGGTCCGTCGACCGTCGTCGATCCCGTGGCGCTCGGCGCCGGGCGACGGGATCCCCGAGCTCCCCGACGTCGGCGAGGTCGACCTGCCCCGCGCCGGCGAGGACGCGGCCGGCAACCGCCTGGACCACTTCCTCCGGGCCGAGGTCGAGGACTACGACGACGCCCGGGACCGGCCGGGCGCGGACGCCACGTCTCGGCTGTCGCCCGACCTGAAGTGGGGCGCGCTGCACCCCCGCCAGATCCTCGCCCGCCTCGGGCAGACGGCGGGGGAGCGGACCTTCGCCACCGAGCTGTGCTGGCGGGAGTTCTACGCCGACGTCCTGTTCCACCGCCCGGCATCGGCCCGGGAGTCGATGGACGACCGGGTCGGGTCCATGCCGTGGGACCGTGGCGCCGGCGCAGACGAGCTGTTCGAGGCCTGGACCGAGGGTCGCACCGGCTTCCCGATCGTCGATGCGGGGATGCGCCAGCTGCTCGCGGAGGGCTGGATGCACAACCGCGTCCGCATGATCACGGCGAGCTTCCTCGTCAAGGACCTGCACCTGGACTGGCAGCGCGGCGCCCGCTGGTTCATGCGCCACCTGGTCGACGGAGACCTCGCCTCCAACCAGCACGGGTGGCAGTGGACCGCCGGCACCGGCACCGACGCCGCACCGTTCTTCCGGATCTTCAACCCCACGACGCAAGGGCAGCGCTTCGACCCGGACGGCACCTACGTGCGCCGCTGGATCCCCGAGCTTGCCGCCGTGCCGGCGAAGTGGATCCACGCCCCCGCCGGTGCGCCGGACGGGGTGCCGGCCGGCTACCCCGAGCCGATCGTGGACCACCGGGAGGAACGCGAGGAATCGCTGCGGAGGTACGGGGCGACCCGGTAGGGAATGATCACCCGATGGCCATGATCGCACCCCAGGACCTCCTCTTCCTCCTGATGGAGGCCCGAGAGAAGCCGGCCCACGTCGGTGGGCTCGCCCTGTTCGAGACGCCCGAGGACGCGGACGACCAGTACCTCTACGAGCTGTACCAGTCCTCCATCGCCTCGGACGCGCCGGTGCGGTCCCTGTTCCAGCGGCGCGTGAGCAGACCTGGCCTCGCCGGGTTCTCGTGGTCCCGCGACGAGCAGTTCGACATCCAGTACCACCTGCGCCACAGCGCCCTGCCGGTGCCGGGTCGCATCCGGGAGCTGCTCACCGTGGTGTCCCGGCTCCACGGCTCGCTCCTGGATCGGAACCGCCCGCTGTGGGAGGCACACCTGATCGAGGGCCTCGCCGACGGCCGGTTCGCGCTCTACACCAAGATCCACCACGCCCTCTGCGATGGCGTCACCGCGATGAAGCTGCTCGAGTCCTCGATGAGCCCGGACCCGACCGAACGGGGGATGCCCCAGCCGTGGGAGCGCCGCCCGAGGGGATCGGTGTTCGACGAGCCCGATCCCGACGAGGTCGCCCGCCCGCCCCGCGCTGCGCCCGAGGAGGACACGTGGACCGCCGTGCTCACCGACGGGTTGCGCAAGCTCGGCTCGAGCGTCACCGGCTCCCTCGAGAGCGTGGTCGGGGCCACCGACGGCATCGGGCACCTCCTCAGCAGCTTCCGCGACCAGTCGCTCTCCTCGCCGCTGCGGGCGCCGCGCTCGATGCTGAACGTGCCGATCACCGGTGCCCGTCGCTTCGCCGCCGACTCGTGGCCCATCGATCGCATCCGGGCCGCGGCCGCACCCCACGGCGCCACCGTCAACGACATGGTCCTGGCCATGAGCGCCGGAGCGCTGCGCACGTACCTGCTCGACCAGGGGGCCTTGCCCGACCAGCCCCTCGTCGCCATGGTGCCGGTGTCGCTGAAGACCCGCGGCGCCGACGACCGCAGCGGCAACGCCGTGGGTGCGATCCTGTGCTCGCTCGGCACCCACCTGGACGCCGCGCCCGCCCGCCTGGCCCACATCCAGGAGTCGATCCACCAGAGCAAGGCCCGCCTCGAGGGGCTCTCGCCCGGCCAGATCCTGGCCCTCAGCGCGCTGAACGTGGCCCCGCTGGCGCTCAACATGAGCCCGCTCGGCCGCCTGCCGCTGGCCGAGGAGCGCATCCGTCCGCCGTTCAACGTGGTGATCTCCAACGTGCCCGGCCCCCAGGAGACCCTCTACTGGAACGGCGCCCGGCTCTCGGGCTCCTACCCGATGTCGCTGCTGGTCGACGGCCAGGCGCTCAACATCACGACCTCCAGCTACGCCGGCAACCTGGACTTCGGCATCCTCGGCTGCCGCCGCTCGGTGCCGTCCATGCAGCACCTCCTGCGGTACCTGGACGACGAGCTGGTCGCGCTGGAACGGGGCTGAGCCGCTGGCAGTCGGTAACATCGAGTGCCAGCTGGACTGCTGCCGTGCCGGGAGGTGACCACGTGCTCGACGATCGGAAGGCCTCGATCCTGCGGGCCGTCGTGCAGGAGTACATCGAGACCGCGCAGCCCGTCGGCTCCGGACGCGTGTCGGCCGCACCGGGGGTCGACGTGAGCTCGGCGACCGTGCGCAACGAGATGGCCGTCCTCGAGAACGAGGGCTACCTGGCCCAGCCCCACACCAGCGCCGGGCGGATCCCCACCGAGAAGGGCTACCGCTACTTCGTCGACACCATCGGGGCGCCGGGCGCCCTTCGAGGCGAGCAGGCCAAGCAGGTGAAGGCGTTCTTCGCCCGCGCCCACGGCGAGCTCGAGGAGATGTTCGAGTCCACCAGCCGCCTGCTGTCCGGGCTCACCGCCTGGACCGGCGTGGTCGTGCCGCCCTCCGCGGCTGACGTGGCCATCCGGTCCGTCCAGGTCGTCGGGCTGGCCCCCAGCACCGCCCTCGTCGTCACCGTGCTCGCCGACGCCATGGTCGAGAAGCACAGCGTGGAGCTGCCCGCCGACGTGGGCGACGATGTCGTCGCCCGGGCGTCGCTGCACCTCGCGGCCCAGCTCACCGGCACCATGCGCGGCGCCGTGCCCGCCGACGTCGCCACCACCGGCGACGCGGACACCGACGGCGTCGTGGGCGCCGTGATCGAGGTCCTGCGCCGCACGACCCCGGCCGACACCGCCGAGGAGGTCTTCGTCGGCGGCGCGTCCCGGGTCGCCTCGGCCTTCGATGCGGTCGAGACCGTCCAGCAGGTCCTGAGCGTGCTCGAGGAGCAGCTCGTCGTGGTGACCCTTCTGCGCGACGTCGTCGACCGGGGCCTGCAGGTGGCCATCGGCACCGAGACCGGCATGGAGACCCTGGCCGACGCTGCGCTCGTCGTGGCGCCCTACACCGTCGACGGGGAGCGAGCCGGCTCGATCGGCGTCCTCGGCCCGGCGCGCATGAACTACCCCGAGGCAATGGCCGCCGTCGCCGCGGTGAGCCGCCGCCTCGGCCACCACCTCACCGAAGGCTGACCGGAGACCCCTCATGGCCGACCTCTACGAGCTCCTCGGCGTCCCGCGCGACGCCTCCCAGGACGACATCAAGCGGGCCTACCGGGCCAAGGCGCGGGAGCTGCACCGGGCCGGGCTGGGCGCCGGGGACAAGATCGGCGTCCGGATTCCCTCCGGCACCAACCAGCTCTACATCGCCATCCTGGCTGTGCTCCTCGTTGGGGCTGCATATGTCCCGGTGGACGCGGACGACCCGGAAGAGCGGGCCCGGCTGGTGTTTGGCGAAGCCCGGGTTGCGGGCACGTTACACGGGACCGGGGAAGTTGTGACGGAGGGCCAGCGGCCCCGCCCGTTCCCGGCACCGCGGCTGCCCGGCCCGGACGACGACGCCTGGGTCATTTTCACCTCCGGCTCCACCGGTACCCCCAAGGGCGTCGCCGTGCAGCACCGTTCCGCGGCGGCCTTCGTCGACGCCGAGGCCCGGATCTTCCTCCAGGACGAGCCGGTCGGCCCGCAGGACCGTGTCCTCGCCGGGCTGTCGGTCGCCTTCGACGCCTCCTGCGAAGAAATGTGGCTTGCCTGGCGGCACGGCGCCTGCCTGGTCCCGGCGCCGCGGGCCCTGGTCCGGACCGGCATGGACCTCGGCCCCTGGCTGATCAGCCACGGCATCACGGTCGTGTCCACGGTTCCCACCCTCGCCGCGCTCTGGCCGGTGGAGTCCCTGGAGAGCGTCCGCCTGCTGATTTTCGGCGGCGAGGCATGCCCGCCGGAGCTCGCCGAACGGCTCGCCGTCGAGGGCCGCGAGGTCTGGAACACCTACGGCCCCACCGAGGCCACCGTCGTCGCCTGCGCTGCGCCGCTGGGCGGCTCCGGACCAATCCGGATTGGACTGCCCCTGGACGGCTGGGACCTGGCCGTCGTGGACGCTGACACCCTGCCGGTCGCAGAAGGGGAAATCGGCGAACTGATCATCGGCGGCGTCGGCCTGGCCCGGTACCTCGACCCGGCCAAGGACGCCGAGAAATACGCCCCGATGCCGTCTCTCGGCTGGGCGCGTGCCTACCGCTCCGGCGATCTGGTCCGCTACGAGGCCGCCGGGCTGATCTTCCAGGGCCGCGCCGACGAACAGGTCAAGCTGGGCGGGCGCCGTATCGAACTCGGCGAGATCGACGCCGCCCTGCAGTCCCTGCCCGACGTTGCCGGCGCGGCCGCAACCGTGCAGACGACGGCGGCTGGAAACCAGATCCTTGTCGGGTACCTGGCCCCAGCCGGTGGGCGGGATCTCGATCTGGCCGCCGCACGGGAGCTCCTTGGCCAAAGCCTGCCGGCCCCGCTGATCCCGCTGCTGACCGTGGTCGATTCGCTGCCCACCAAGACCAGCGGCAAGGTGGACCGGCACGCGCTGCCGTGGCCGCTGCCGGGGGCCGGTGCCGCCGACGCCGCTGCGGCCCCGCTGAACCTCCCGGACGATGCAGCCTGGATCGTGGAGCAGTGGAGTGCCGTGCTCGGCAGCGCCGTGTCCAACCTGGACGCCGATTTCTTCGCCTACGGTGGCGGGTCCCTCGCCGCCGCGCAACTTGTCTCGGCCCTCCGCGTTCGCTACCCCACCATCACGGTGGCCGACATCTACGCCACCCCCCGCGTCGGCGCGCTCATCGACACCGCGCGCCAGTCGCTGCCCGAAGGCGGGGCCGGCCCCGCCCCGGAGCGCACGGTCCGCCGCACAGCCCGGAAGTCTCAGGTCTTCCAGACCCTGATGGGTGTCCCGCTGCACCTCCTGGTGGGCATGCGCTGGCTGACCTACCTGATGGCGGCGAACAATCTGCTCTCCTCCCTTGCCGGCTTCACGGCGGCGCCCACCGTGTCCTGGTGGTGGGTCGGGGCCTCGTGGCTCGTCTTCGTCAGCCCTGCGGGGCGGATGCTGATCTCCATCGCCGCCGCCCGCCTGCTGCTCCGCAAGGTGGTGCCGGGAACCTACCCGCGCTCCGGCCGGGTGCACCTGCGTCTGTGGCTGGCTGAACAGATCCAGGACCTGGCCGGCGCAGTCAGCCTGGCCAGCGCTCCCTGGGTGCCGTACTACGCCCGGGCCCTCGGGGC
>DMTU01000074.1:0-1266 GCA_003476595.1 Acidimicrobiaceae bacterium
GGCGTCGGCGTCGACGTAGACGGAGAAGTCGAAGAAGTCCGAGACGAAGACCGACGGGTGGTGCGCCTCGGTCGTGGGGGGCACCTGCAGCACGTTGAGGCCCTCCACGATGACGATGTCGGGCTGGTCGACCACCTGGACCTCGTCGACGATGTCGTAGACGACGTGGCTGTACACCGGGATCTCGAGCGCGGGCCTCCCGGCCTTGAGGTCGGCGAGGAAGCGCACGAGGCGTGGCGTGTCGTAGCTCTCCGGGAAGCCCTTGCGCTGCATGAGGCCCCGCGCCTCGAGCTCGGCGTTGGGGAGCAGGAAGCCGTCGGTGGTGACCAGCTCGACCCGGCGGCGCTCCGGCGCTCGGGCCAGCAGCGTCTGCAGCACGCGGGACGTGGTCGACTTGCCCACCGCGACCGAGCCGGCGACGCCGATCACGAAGGGCACGTGGGGCCGGAACCGCCCGAGGAAGGCGCCGGTGGCGTCGTGCAGCGACCGGGTGACGCCGGCGCGCAGGTGGACGAGGCGGGCGAGGGGCACGTAGACGTCCTCGACCTCGCGCATCGACAGGTGCTCGTTGATGCCCTCGAGCTCCTCGAGGTCCTCCTCGTGGATGGGGACCGACTCGTGCGCCCGCAGCGCGGCCCACTCGGACCGTTCGAATCGGCGCTCGCCCCAGCGCTCCGCCCCGGCCGGTCCCGCCTGCTCCTCGGTCACGGACGGCCAACCTAGGGTCGACCCCCACCCGCCGGAAATCCCGTGGATCGGCGCCGCCCGTGGTGGCGAATCCACGAGATGTCGGGGTCGGGCCTAGCCTCGAGGTCGTGGCCGAGGTCCCCGAATCCGAGTACGCCCCCTCCGCCCTGCCCTCGACCGGCGCCCGGATCCTGGCCTTCGTGGCGATCCTGGTCGCCGGCCTGTGCGGCGGGTTGATCGGCTACGCCTTCGTCGACATGCAGACCGACGGCGACAGCGCCGTGTGGGCCGGCATCGGTGGCCTGGTCGGCGCGGTGATCTTCGCCGTCGGCGTGGGCATCGTCGCCGTGCTGGCCATGCGGGCCATGGGCGAGTGGCGGGTGATCGAGCACACCCGGGAGCAGACCGAGCGCCGCGGGCCGATCAGCTGAGCGTGCCCGCCCCGGACCTGGCCGACCTGCGCGACGTCGCCGAGCGCGTCGCAGCCGAGGCCGCCGCGCTGCTGCAGGCGAGCGTCGACGACCGCCGGGAGGCGGTCGACACCAAGTCCACCTCGACCGACATGGTCACCGAGATGGA
>DMTU01000074.1:1335-8922 GCA_003476595.1 Acidimicrobiaceae bacterium
GAGATGGACCGGGCCAGCGAGGCGCTGCTGGTGCGGCGCCTGCGCGAGCTGCGACCCGCCGACGGGATCGTGGGCGAGGAGGGGGCCGCCCACCCGGGCACGAGCGGTGTGGTCTGGGTCGTGGACCCCCTCGACGGCACCACCAACTACCTGTACCGCCACCCGGGCTGGAACGTGTCGGTCGGGGCCACGGTCGACGGCGTCCCCGCGGTCGGTGCGGTGGTCGTGCCCTCCCAGGGCGACACCTTCACCGCCGCCACCGGTCACGGCGCCACCCGCAACGGCCACCCGGTGCGGATCGGGCCGCCGGCGCCGCTGCGCACCAGCCTGATCGGCACCGGGTTCGGCTACGACCCGGCCACCCGCGAGGCCCAGGCCCGGGCGCTCACCACGCTGATCGCCCGGATCCGAGACATCCGTCGGATGGGCGCCGCCGCCGCCGACCTGTGCTCGGTCGCGTGCGGGCGCCTCGACGCCTACTACGAGACCGGCCTGGCCGAGTGGGACCGGGTCGCCGCCACCGTCGTGGCCCGGGAGGCCGGCGTCCGCGTGGAGGTGCACCCCGACACCGACCTCGGCCCCGACTGCACGATCGCCGCGCACCCCGACCGCTTCGACGAGCTCGTCGACCTGCTCGCCGAGGCCGGCGTCCTGCGCCGCTCCGCGCTGGGCTGAACGAACCTTTTCCTGTGGGTTCGCGCACATGCGCGCGCCACCGGGCCCCGATGAGGCACGATGGGGCGATATGGCGACGAGGATCCTCACCGTCGAGGACGACGAACGGATCCGCACGGCGGTCAAGCTCGCCCTCGAGGACGAAGGCTGGACCGTGGCGGAGGCCGACACGGGTGAAGCCGCGCTCGAGGTGTTCCAGCGCGCCCCCACCGACGTCGTGCTCATCGACATCATGCTCCCGGGCATCGACGGCTTCGAGGTCTGCCGGTCGGTGCGTCGCATCAGCGACGTGCCCATCGTGATGGTCACGGCCCGGGCCGACACCCACGACGTCGTCGCCGGCCTCGAGGCGGGAGCCGACGACTACCTCACCAAGCCCTTCGCCCCCAAGGAGCTGTCGGCCCGCATCCGGGCGCTGCTGCGCCGGACCCGGGCCGCCGACCACGGCCACACCCACCTGCGCTTCGGGGACCTCGAGATCATCCCCGACGAGGGCGTCGTGAAGCGGGACGAGGAAGAGGTCCACCTCACCAAGACCGAGTTCCGCCTGCTCAACGAGCTGGCCTCCTCCCCCGGTCGGGTGTTCTCCCGCGAGGTCCTGCTCGAGCGGGTCTGGGGCTACGGGTACTTCGGCGACGGCCGGCTGGTCGACGTCCACATCCGCCGACTGCGCACCAAGATCGAGGCCGACCCGGCCAACCCGCGCCACGTCGTCACCGTCCGGGGACTCGGCTACAAGCTCCAGGCCTGAGCGAGGACTCCGTGTCGTCCGACGGCACCTCCCCGCCCACCGTCGGCCCCGTCTCCGTGCCCGGCCCGCTGCCGTCGCAGCGTCCGGTGCCCCGGGCCTCGGTCGAGGCCGAGGAGCCCCCCGAGGAGACCTCGGGCCTGCGCATGCCGCGCCTCGGGCTGCGCGCCCGCGTCACGCTCGCGTTCGCGATCGGCGCCCTCCTGCTCTCCTCCGGCATGTCGCTGTTGGTGCTCGGCGTGGCCCGGTCCAACCTGGTGAGCAACCGCGAGTCCAGCGCCACCCAGCAGATCTCGGTCAACGCCCGCATCGTCCGCTCGGGCGTCAACCCGGACGCCGACGTCACGGTGCTGCTCGGCTCGCTCCAGACCCCGGACGGCTCCCGCCCGGTGCTGTTCCAGCGCTCCCAGCAGGTCGAGGGCCAGGAGGGCACCGGCTGGAGCCAGCGCGACCCCGAATACGGCCGCAGCGCCCTCCCCGAGGCCCTGCGGGAGGCCGTGCTGTCGGGCACGCCGGCCAAGATGCGCTTCCCGCACCCGACGACGGGCGACAAGAGCCTCGCCATCGGCATCCCCATCCGGGACTTCGACGGCGCCTACTTCGAGATCGTCAACCTCCAGTCCCTGGACGACACCCTCAGCTCCATCGCCTTCACGCTGTTCGGGGCGTCGATCGCCACCGTCCTCGCCGGCGCCGCCCTGGGCTGGTACTCGAGCCGCCGCATCCTGCGCCCGCTCGGCGAGGTGGGCGACGCCGCCCGCAAGCTGGCCGGCGGGGAGCTGGACACCCGCATCCGCGCCCTCGTCGACCCCGACCTGGAGCCGATCATCACCTCGTTCAACGGCATGGCCGGCACCCTCGAGGACCGCATCGAGAAGGACGCCCAGTTCGCCTCCGACGTCAGCCACGAGCTGCGGTCGCCGCTGATGACGCTCCAGGCCTCCCTCGAGGTGCTGGAGAACAACCGGGACGACCTGAGCGAGCGGGCCCGCTCGGCGCTGGACCTGCTCACCGCCGACCTCGACCGGTTCCGGGAGCTGGTGGAGGACCTGCTCGAGATCTCCCGCTTCGACGCCGGCGTCATGCTCCTCGAGCTCGAGGAGGTCCTGCTCACCGAGTTCGTCCGCCAGGTCGTGCGCGCCAACGGCTCCCACGTCCCGGTGGAGCGCTCGCCGGACATGGTCGTCGACGAGGAGTTCGACGACGTCATCACCGCGCTCGACAAGCGCCGCATCGCCCGGGTGCTCACCAACCTGCTCACCAACGCCGACAAGTACGGCGACGGCGCCGTCGCCGTGCGGATCGACGCGGACCCCGACTGGGTCTGGATCTACGTCGACGATCGTGGCGAGGGCGTGCCGGAGGAGGACCGCGACCGGATCTTCGAGCGGTTCAACCGGGCGGGCGCCGCGCACCGGCGCGGGGCCAGCAGCGGCGTCGGCCTCGGCCTCGCCCTCGTCGCCGAGCACGTGGCCCTCCACGGAGGACGGGTCTGGGTCGAGGACGCGCCGGAGGCCGGCGCCCGCTTCGCCGTCGAGCTCCCCCGCGTCGAGATCGACCACGACATCCTCGAGGGGGACCTGGCATGACCCGATGGCGCATCCTGCTCGCCGTGGCCGGCCTCGTCCTGGCCGGTGCCTGCACGGTGCCGACCAACGACGAACCCGTCGAGCTCAGCGCCTCGATCGTCCCCGAGACCACGACCACGACGACGTCGGCCCCCGACGCCAGCGCCCGTCCGGTGGTCGTGTGGTTCCTGGAGGTCCAGGAGGGGACCACGAGGTTGCAGGACGTCCCCCGCACCATCGAGGTGGGCACCGGGGTCCAGGGGGTGCTCTCGAACCTGTTCAACCAGCGACCCAGCGACGAGCGACCCGCGGAGGTCGGCAAGACCACGGACATCCCCGACAGCGCCGAGCTGCTCTCGGCCACGCCGTCGGACGAGGACCCGACCCGCCTCATCGTCGACGTGCGCGGCCTGTTCGGGGAGGGCGGCATCCAGGGCGTGCAGCTCCGCAACGCCCTGGCCCAGATCGTGTGGACGGCCACCAACCCCCAGACCGGCTTCCAGAGCGTCATGTTCCGACAGGAGGGCGAGCCCCGCGAGGCCCTCGTCGACGACCTGGAGAGCACGGCGGACCCGGTGCAACGGGGCGACTACAGCCGGGTGAGCTGAACGGGGAGCGGCGTCCAGCGCGACCGTCAGTAGGTTGCGGGCCATGCGCGTCGGAATCCTCACCGGTGGTGGCGACTGCCCCGGCCTCAACGCCGTCATCCGAGCCGCGGTCCGCAAGGGCACCCGCGTGCACGGCGACGAGCTCATCGGGTTCCTGGACGGCTACCAGGGCGTGGTCGACCAGCGCTCCATGCGCCTCGACGTGGAGGCCCTGCGCGGCAAGCTGCCCATCGGCGGCACCATCCTCGGCACCAGCCGGTACCAGCCGTTCATGGACGACGACGGCTTCGACCGGTTCCGCCAGGGCCTGGCCGACCAGGGCATCGACGCGGTCATCGTCATCGGCGGCGAGGGCACGCTCGGGGCGGCACGGGACCTGGCCGAGCTCGGCTTCCCGGTCGTCGGGGTCCCCAAGACCATCGACAACGACATGGGCGGCACGGAGATGACCTTCGGCTTCCAGACCGCCGTGCAGATCTGCACCGACGCCATCGACCGTCTCCACACCACGGCCGAGTCCCACGACCGGGTGATGGTCGTGGAGGTCATGGGCCGCCACGCCGGGCACATCGCGGTGTGGTCGGGCATCGCCGGCGGCGCCACGGTCACCCTGATCCCCGAGGAGCCCTTCGACATCGACTCGGTGTGCGAGGCGATCCTGCGCCGGCACGAATCCGGACGGTTCGCCTCCATCGTGGTCGTGGCCGAGGGGGCGGTGCCCGCACCCGGGACGCTCGAGCTGGCCGCCCCCGAGGTGGACCGGTACGGCCACCAGCGCCTCGGCGGCATCGGCACGACCATCGGCGGCGAGATCGAGCGGCGCACCGGCTACGAGACCCGCGTGACCATCCTCGGCCACATCCAGCGGGGGGGCACGCCCAACGCCTTCGACCGGGTCCTGGCCACCCGCTACGGCGTGGCGGCCATCGACCTCGTCCACGAGGGACGCTACGGCGAGATGGTCGCGCTGCAGGCCGACCGGATCACCAGCATCCCCCTCGTCGAGGCCAAGAGGCTCGGGCTCAAGACGGTCGACCCCCAGCTCTACGACGTCGCCCAGGTGTTCTTCGCGCACTGACGTGTCGCCTCCGGCTACGTCGTCCGACCTGGCAGGCTGCCGCCATGGCTGACGAGCGACACGTGCTGGTGACGGGGGCGAACTCGGGGATCGGGCTGGCCACCGTGCTGCACCTGGCCGAGCAGGGCTTCCGGGTCACGGGGTCGGTGCGGTCGAAGGCCAAGGCCGACGTGGTCCGGACCGCGGCCGACGCCGCCGGGGTCGAGGTCGAGACGGTCCTGCTCGACGTCACCGACGCAGCGGCCTGCGAGCGGGTGATGGCCGAGCTCGGCACGCTGCACGGGCTGGTCAACAACGCCGGCTACGGGCTCACCGGCGCCATCGAGGACGTCCCCGACGACGAGGCCAGGGCCGTGCTCGAGACGATGGTGCTCGCCCCCATGCGCCTCGCCCGCCTCGCCATGCCCGCCATGCGGGACGCCGGCGGCGGCCGCATCATCAACATCTCCTCCATCTACGGTCGCACCGCCACCCCGCTCACCGGCTGGTACCAGGGCTCCAAGCACGCCCTCGAAGGCCTCTCCGACGCGCTGCGCATGGAGGTGGCCAAGGACGGCATCCACGTGATCCTCGTCGAGCCGGGCGGGTTCAAGACCAACATCTGGGCCGACCTCGAGCGAGACCTGGCCAACCGGGAGGGCAGCCGCTACGAGTCCGCCTACCAGCGCATCGGCGGACTGACCTCGATGTGGGAGCCGCTGATGGGCCAGCCGGCGTCCTGCGCCAAGGTGATCGCCAAGGCGCTCCAGACCCCCCTCCCTCGGGCCCGCTACCTGGTCGGCACCGACGCCAAGGTCATGGCGGCGGCGAGCCAGCTGACACCGACGATGGTGAAGGACCGGATCCTGCGCCTCGCCCAGGGGCTCTGAGATGGCGGTCGTCGTCGCGATCGATGCCGGCACCACCGGCGTGCGCTCCATGGCGCTGTCCGAGTCGGGTCTGCCGGTCGGCATGGCCTACCGCGAGTTCACCCAGCGCTTCCCCCGGCCCGGCTGGGTGGAGCACGACGCCACCGAGATCTGGGAGGCGGTCCGCGCCACCCTCACCGAGCTCGTGAACGGGCTGGACGAGCCGATCGCGGCCATCGGCATCACCGACCAGCGCGAGACCGTCGTGGCCTGGGACCGGCGCACCGGCGAACCCCGGCACCGGGCCATCGTCTGGCAGGACCGGCGCACCGCGGCCCGCTGCGACGAGCTCGCCGAGGCCGGGCACCTCCCGCTCGTGCGCGAGACCACCGGACTGGTGCTCGACCCGTACTTCTCCGGCACCAAGCTGGAGTGGCTGCTGCGCCCGAGCGACCAGGGCGGCGGGGGCGTCGAGGCCGACGAGCACCTGGCCGTCGGCACCATCGACACGTGGCTGCTGTGGCAGCTCACCGGCGGCCAGGTGCACGCCACGGAGCCGTCCAACGCGTCGCGCACGATGCTGTTCGACATCGGCGACCTGCGCTGGTCCGAGGAGCTCTGCGACCTCCTCGGCGTGCCGCTGACGTGCCTCCCCGAGGTCCGTCCCTCGTCCGGGCGCTTCGGCACCACGGCGGTCGGCGTCGGCGTGCCGGCCGGCATCCCCATCTCCGGCGTCGCCGGCGACCAGCAGGCCGCCCTGTTCGGCCAGGCCTGCTTCGAGCCGGGCATGACCAAGAACACCTACGGCACCGGCTCCTTCGTGCTCATGAACGTCGGCCAGGAGTGCCCGGAGCCGGTGGAGGGCCTGCTCACGACGGTGGCGTGGAGCCTGGGGGCCGTCGACGCGGCCTCCACGTCCTACGCCCTCGAGGGCGCCATCTTCGTCACCGGCGCCGCGGTGCAGTGGCTGCGCGACGGGCTCGAGATCATCGAGGAGGCCGCCGAGACGGACCCGTTGGCCGAGTCGGTGCCCGACACCGGCGGGGTCGTGCTCGTCCCCGCCTTCACCGGACTGGGCTCCCCGTGGTGGGATCCGTACGCCCGCGGCGCCATCGTCGGCATCACGCGCGGGACCACCCGGGCCCACCTGGCCCGGGCCACGGTGGAGTCGATGGTGTTCCAGACCCGCGACGTGGTCGACGCGATGTCCGCCGCCAGCGGCCGTGAGGTCCTCGCCATGCGGGTGGACGGCGGCGCCTCGGTCATGCCGCTGCTGCTGCAGCTCCAGGCCGACCAGCTGCAGGTCCCGGTGTCCCGACCGACGGTGCAGGACACCACGGCACTGGGGGCCGCCTACCTGGCCGGGTTGGCCGAGGGGGTGTGGTCGTCACCCGACGAGGTGCGGGAGAACTGGGTGCTCGACGTCGAGGTGCAGCCCGCTGCCGGCCGGGACGAGGTCGATGCCGCGCACGCCACGTGGCTGCGGGCAGTGGAGCGCGCTCGGGGCTGGGCCACCGAGTAGCACCGGGTCGCCCGTCCCGGGTCGTGCGTCCTAGGCGAAGTGGCCGAGGACGGCGACGAGGAGCTGCGTGCCGCCGACGAGCGCGAACAGGCACGCCACGAGGATGACGGCGGCGTTGGCCTCGGCTGCGCGCTGGGCGGCCTCGGGGTCGGCGGCGACCGCCACGGCACGGGCGTCCTCGGTCGTGGTGGTGGGGTGGGTCAGGGCCATGGCGCACTCCGTCCCCGCCACGGAGGGTGCTCAGACCACCGGGACCGGGGGAATCGGTCGGGTGTGACCGATGGCTACTCCTGGTTGCTCGGGTGGAGGCGCCGGGAGAGGTCGATCAAGCGGGTGTCCACGATGCGGGCGAGGGCCGACACCTGGCGGCGCTCGCGAGCGCGGAACGGCGCCCCGGTCCGTCCGACGACGAGCGCCGTGCCCGTGCCCGGCAGCGGGGCCCACACCACGTCGTCAGGGCCCGTCTCCCCGCGCGAGACCCGGGCCGACGTCCGCGACCCCTCGACGAAGGCGACGAGCCAGCGCGGGAGCGGCAGGGGG
>DMTU01000074.1:9041-14169 GCA_003476595.1 Acidimicrobiaceae bacterium
GCGGCAGGTCGCCGTCGCCGGCCAGGAGCTCCCCGTCGGCGAGGCGCAGGACGGCGGCCCACTCGCCGCCGAGCACCCGTCGTCCGTGGGTGACCACGCTGTCGAGCAGCGCAGCGCGGTCCCGGGCCCCGACGATGACGGCGGCGGTCTCGAGCACGTCGGCCCGGGGATCGTGGGTCTGGCCGTCGAGCACCCGGAGGTCCTCGATGTCGACGCCTGGCACGGATCGGATCCGCCCGACCAGCGCCGGGATGGCCAGCACGTCGCCGATCTGCACGGCCAGCTCGTCGATGGCCCGACCGGCGCTGCGCTCCAGGATGTCGATGCCGACGATCTCGCCGCCGGCGTCGCCGATCCTCGTCGCCACCTCCCCCAGCGCGCCGGGACGGTCGGGCAGCCACACGCGCACGATGCAGGTCTCCATCCCTCGGACGGTACGGATGGGCGGTGAACGCCCGGTTACGGGCCGGGGGCGTCTCCGTGAGCGGAGCCCGTCGGCGCGACATCGGGATCCGGGGCGGTCGGTGAACTTGACCGTCTGGTCAAGTACCGTGCGGTCCATGGGCCGTCGACTCACACCCCGGGGCGAGCAGCGACGTGGCGAGCTCCTGGCCTACGCCACGGAGCGCTTCGCCACGAACGGCTACCACCCGACCTCGGTGGCCGAGCTGGTCGACGGCCTCGGCGTGGGCAAGGGCGTCTTCTACTGGTACTTCGAGTCCAAGGAGGACCTCTTCCTCGAGATCCTCCGCTCCGGCGAGCGGGACCTGCGCCGGGTGCAGCTCGACGCCATGGGCGACGAGACCGACCCGGTGGCGCGCATGGAGCTCGCCATCCGGGCCTCCATGGAGTGGTGGGCCACGCACCGCGAGCTCTACGTGCTCATCGAGTTCGCCCGCACCGAGGCCAGCTTCGCCTCCGGCGTCCGCAAGGGGGAACGGGTCGCGCTCGAGGACACCCGGCGCCTCGTGCAGGAGGCCATGGACTCCGGCGCCATCGCCGACGGGAACGCCACCGTCGTCGCCCAGGCCGTGCTCGGAGTGAGCTCGGTGCTCGCCCGCACGCAGGTGCTGGGCCGGGGCCGCCCGCCGAGCGAGGTCGCCGACGAGGTCATCGACTTCTGCTGGCACGGCCTGCTCGGCCGGGACGCCGGCCAGACCCGCCGCACGGCGTAGATCCGGCGCGCCGCCCGCTACCCGAGCTCGGGCAGGGCCTTCTTCATCCCGCGGATCGCCTGCTGGATGCGCTGGTCGTTCTCGATGAGGGCGAAGCGGATGTTCCCCTCGCCGCCCGGGCCGAAGCCGACGCCCGGCGACGTGGCCACGTTGGCCTCCGTGACCAGCTTCTTGGCGAACTCCACCGAGCCCATGTGCCGGTAGGGCTCCGGGATCGGCGCCCACGCGAACATCGTCCCGCCGGGGCGGGGCATCTCCCAGCCGATCCGGTCGAGGCCGTCGCAGAGCGCATCGCGGCGGCTCTGGTAGACCGCGTTGATCTCCTTGGGGTACTCGGTGGCCTCGTTCAGGGTCACCGTCGCCGCGATCTGGATCGGCTGGAACGTGCCGTAGTCGAGGTAGCTCTTCAGCTTGGAGAGCGCGCCGACGACCTCGGGGTTGCCGGCCATGAACGCGACGCGCCAGCCGGCCATCGAGAAGGACTTGGTCATCGAGTACAGCTCGACCGCGCACTCCTTGGCCCCTTCGGCCTGCAGGATCGAGGGCGGCTGCCAGCCGTCGAAGCCGAGGTCGGCGTAGGCGTTGTCGTGGACCACGATGACCTCCTGCTCCCGGGCGAAGTCGACGAGGCCCTGGAAGAACGGCAGGTCCACGCACTTGGTCGTCGGGTTGTGCGGGAACGACACGACGATGACGCGCGGGCGGGGCCAGGAGTAGAGGAACTGGTGCCGGATGCGATCGAGCAGCTCCTCCCCGTGGTCGACGGCGCCGCCCATGGGGATCTCGCGGATGCTGGCGCCGGCGAAGAGCGGGCCCCAGAGGTGGATCGGGTAGCTGGGCGAGGGCACGAGGGCGGAGTCGCCGGGGCCGAGCAGCACCCAGCACAGGTGGGAGTAGCCCTCCTTGGCCCCGATGGTGGCCACGACCTCGGTCTCGGGGTCCAGGGCCACGCCGAAGCGCCGCAGGTACAGGTCGGCGGCGGCCTGGCGCAGCTTCGGGATGCCCTTGGACTGGGAGTAGCGGTGGTTCCGCGGGTTCATCGCGGCCTCGGCCAGCTTCTCCACCGCGATCTGCGGCGAGGGGAGATCGGGGTTGCCGAAGCCCAGGTCGATGACGTCGTTGCCTGCCCGCCGTGCTTCCTGCTTCAGCCCGTCGATGATCGTGAAGACGTAGGGCGGCAGCCCGGTGATGCGGCGGAACTCCATGGACCCACGGTACCTGCGACAAGATGACCGACATGCAGACGATCGACGTCGTGGTGGAGATCCCCCGGGGGAGCCGCAACAAGTACGAGTACGACCACGAGCGCCACGTGTTCCGACTCGACCGGCGGCTGTTCTCCGCCACGGTGTACCCGGCCGACTACGGGTTCATCCCCGACACCCTCGGCGAGGACGGCGACCCGCTCGACGCGCTCGTCATCATGGAGGAGCCCACGTTCCCCGGGTGCTGGATCCAGGCCCGCCCGGTCGGCGTCTTCTGGATGACCGACGATGCCGGCCCGGACGCCAAGATCGTCTGCGTCCCGGCCCACGACCCCCGCTGGGAGCAGGTCCCCGAGATCGCGGACCTCCCCGACTACCTCCTCTCGGAGATCGAGCACTTCTTCACCGTCTACAAGGACCTCGAGCCCCACAAGTTCTCCTCGACCCGTGGCTACGAGGGATCCGAGGCGGCGTGGACCGAGATCCGCGCCGCCCACGAGCGCTACGTCCCCTGAGTCGGGGGGCGCCCGGCGGTCTCCAGCGCGAGCACGGCAGCCCCGATGGCGCCGGCCCGCTCACCGAAGTGCGCAGCGACGATGGGCACCACCGGCCGGTGGCCCCGGGCCAGCACCTGGTCGGGCACCGCACCCTCGATGCGGGGCAGCAAGACGTCCTCGGCCTCGATGACGCCGCCGCCGAGCACGACCACGCCGGGGTCGAGCAGATCGACCAGGTTGGCGATGCCGGCGGCCACCCACCACACGAACTCGTCCAGCACGAGGGAGGCGTCGTGGTCACCGGCGCGCACGGCCGCGATCACGTGCTCGCCCCGGACGCCCTCGGGCTCGCCGCCGGCGAGGTCGACCACCCCGTCGAGGCGACCGGCGAGGGCGGCGTCACGGCCCAGCCGGCCGAGGCCGGAGCCCGACGCGTAGCGCTCCCAGCAACCCCGCCGGCCGCACGGGCACGGGGGCCCGCTCGGGTCGATCAGCATGTGGCCGGGCTCCCCCGCGAAGCCATTCGCGCCGTGGCGCACGAGCCCGCCCACGACGATGCCGCCGCCGATGCCGGTGCCGAGGGTGAGCAGGATGCCGTCGGACCACCCGGCGCCGGCGCCGCCACGGAACTCGGCGTAGGTCGCGCAGGTGGCGTCGTTGTCGGCCGCAACCGGGCGACCGAGCCGGGTGCCCACGACCTCGCCCACGGCGAGGTCGATGACGCCGGGGAGGTTGGCGCCGAAGCGGAAGACGTCACCGCCGTCGATGAGCCCCGGGATGCCGAGGCCGACGGGGCCCGAGCCGCCGGGGTCGAGGACCTCCACCAGCTCGGCGATGCCGTCGACGAGGGCGGCGGCGCCGACCGGGGTCGCGAGGCGGGCCTCGGCGATCACCGCGGTCGGGTCCGTGGCGTCGACGACCACGCCGAGCATCTTGGTGCCGCCGATGTCGATGCCGACGGCTCGGGCCTGGTCCGCGGAGGCGGCCACGGGGTTCAGTAGCGGAGCAGGGCGCCGACGCGGCCGAGCACGTCGAGGTCGGCGTTGCCGTCGCACACCACCACGCGGCAGGACTGCCCGAGTGCGGCCTCGACCGCCTCCTCGACCAGGTCGGGGACCGCCACCATCTCCGCGCCGCACGTGCAGGTCCGGCCGACGGTGGCCAGCCGGTCGCAGCTGTCGCAGCGCCAACCCTCGACCTCGTACCCGTCGGAGACGAGCAGGCGGTCGACCCGCCGCTCGGCGAGGGCGTCGACCACGGGCCCGATGCCGGCGACGCCACGCCCGTCGCCGTTGACCGCGGCGCGCAGCTCCTCCACCAGCGCCGCCTCGCGGGCGGCCTCGATGGCGCGCTCGGCCTCCAGCGCGGCGCGGCGCAGGTCGGCCTCGGGCGCGCTCGGTGCCACGTCGAGGCGGGCCCGGAGCCGCTCGGCGAGGTACGGGTGCAGGTCGGCCTCGAGCTCGGAGGCGACGCCCTCGGCGGCGGCGAGCACCAGGTGGTCGAAGCCGGTCGACTGGTAGACGGACCAGGCCAGCTCCGCGGCGTGGCGCAGGTGCTGGTGGGTCATCTCCTCGCGGTGCTGCTCGACGCCGCCCCGGTCGTGCTCGCCGACGGTGTCGTAGTCGCGCCCGATGTCGTCGGTGCGCTCGACCTTCTCGACCAGCTCGCCGAGGCAGTACACGAGCACGCGGGCGTGCTGCTTGTCGGCGGCGAGCACGGCGACCTTCTCGCTCTGCTGCAGGACCAGCTCGAGCTGGCCCACCGCCGGGGTGGGGTTCACCACCAGCTCGTTGCGGACCGGCACCGGGAGCTCGTGGACCACGAACAGGTCGTGGGCGTCGCAGGAGAAGAGCGCGACGCCGCGGGTCGAGGTCCGGTCGAAGCCCGCACCGACGCGGTCCACGATCCGCTCGATGTCGGCGTCGACGGCCTCGTCGACCTCCGGGCGGCGACGCATCCGACGGACCAGCTCGTCGAGGGCTCGCTCGTAGTCGGCAGGGCGCACGTACCGGCCGCCGTCGACGTCGAGGTAGCAGGACGTGACGAGCACGCCGTTGCTGCGGATGGCAGCCAGGGCACGGATGTCGTCTTCGGTGATGACGGGCACGTGGTGTCCCTCCTGGGGGTCGTGGTTCGGGCGCATGCTAGGACCTCGCCCGGCGGCCCGGGCCGGGTGGGGGTGGTCATGTCGGGGCCGCCGCGGATCGCCGGGGCACCGGTTCGATGTGGGCAGCTCGACGGGGGCCGACGG
>DMTU01000074.1:14233-18768 GCA_003476595.1 Acidimicrobiaceae bacterium
CGGGTCCAGGCCCCGGCTGCGGGGTGCTCGGCGACCACGACGACCTGCACCGCGCCGGCCGCGCCGGCGAGTCGGTCGAGCAGCGATGCCACGTCCGCGCCGTCGAGGTGGTCGAGAGCGCCGTCCAGCAGGAGCGGGACGGCACCAGCGAGCCGGGAGGGCCGGTGGGCGTCGAGGCGGGCGGCGAGGTGCTCGCCCAGATCCTGCCCCGACGGGCGATCGCCGTCCCGTCTCGTGCGCTCGGCGCGGAGGGCGTCGAGGCGCACGACGGCGTCGGCGTGTGCGGCCGTGGCGCGCGATGCCCGGGCTCGCAAGACGTCGAGGTCGTGTCCGGGTCCGTCCGACGGCGGCTCGGGGAAGGCCAGGGCGGCTTCGATGGCCGCCAGCTCCACGCCGGCCCCGACGGCCCAGCCGACGTCGATCCGCCGCTCCTCGAGCCAGTCCTCCGCGAGGCGGACCAGCTCCCCCACCGGCAGGCCGAGGTCGGCCACGTCGATGCCGACGCCGCGCAGGGCGGCGACGAGCTCGCCCGTCCCGGCCGGTGCGCCGGTGCGTCTCCGGTCACGGACCTCGTCGAGTGCGGTCCGCAACGGCTCGGCGTCGGTCGCCTCGTGCCGGGCGATGCCGGCCCGGAGCGCGGCGGCGCGAGCGCGCATCGCCCCGTGCGAGGGCCGCGCCGCGGCGATCTCGGCGCGGGCGAGCTCGTCGCAGGCCTCCCAGCGGTCCGACGACAGCAGCGCCACGTCGCGCTCGGCCGTGCGCAACCGGGTCGCAGCGTCGTCGGGCAGGTCCCCGTCGACGGTGGCGCCGGTGACGACGGCCCCGACCGGGTTGCCCGCGACCTCGAGCAGGTCGAGGTCCGCCTGGGTGGCGTCGAGGAGGAGCCCGTGGGCCTCGATCAGCGCGGGGACCGTCGGTTCCAGGCCGGACGCGACGGCGTCGAAGGCCTGGCGCAGCGTCGTGCGCTGCGGGTCCGACAGGCCCGACACGACGGAGACGGCCGGGTGCAGGTCCACGAGGTGACCGTCGTCGAGCTGGACCCGCAGCACCCGCATCAGCTGACGGAGATCCGCTCGAACCCGTCGGGCGGGTCCTCATCGGTGCCGTCGTCGACCTCGGCGCCCTCGTCGGCAGCCGGGACCGGCCACCGACCCGAGGCGAAGCCGGCGACGGCCTCGGTGGCGTTGCGGGCGACGGCACCGACCGTGCGGACGACGGTCTCGGCGGCGGCGGGGTCCTGCAGGATCGACTCGGCGGCGTCGAGCATGGCCCGTCCGGCTCGGATCGCCTCGAGCGCAGCCCGCTGGAACTGGTCGATGCCGGTCTGCACCGGGTCGGCCGCGCCCTCGGGTCCGGGGGCGTCGGTGGGGTCGGCGGGGTCCTCGTCCATGCTCGCCGCCATGTTGCCAGACCGCGTCGCTAGCGGGTCGGGGCGAAGGTGACCGCGAGCGCGCCGTCCCGCAGGGCCGCGTCGACCACCTGGCGGCGCTTGAGCGAGTCGGGCAGCAGGATCGAGCGGCGGTACGGGCCGACCCGGACGAGGAGCTCGTCGTCGCGACGACCGAGCACGAGCTCGTCACGGTCCGCGAACGGCAGGTCGACGGAGAGGACGTCCCCGGCATCGGTGCGCTCCAGGCGCATCGGCGACACGTCGGCCCGGTGCCGGGCTGGGTCGTCGTCGCCGTAGAGCGCCGTGCCGAACGCACGGAGGCGGTCGACCCCCACCAACTCGTGGGGCGCCAGCTCCGCTCGCAGCACCGGCACGGGGGCGAAGCCCTCCTCGATGGTGGCGAGGTGGTCCAGGTCGCGCTGCTTCCAGTCCTCGAACCACGGATCCGACACCGCGTCGGGCAGCAGCCGGTTGGCGATCACCGCATCGACGCTGTAGCCGAACAGCGACAGGTAGGTAAAGGTCCGTCGGGCCTCGGCCACCACGATGCGCTCCGGGTTCACCACGAGGCGGGCGCTGGTGACGGTCCGGTCGGTGAGCAGCTCCTTCACGCCGTCCAGCCGCTCGTAGAAGCGCTCCACCGCCGCGAAGACGTCGTCGCCCGGCACCGGCAGGTCGGTGACCGAGCCGAGCAGCGGGCTGACCACCTTGTTGACCCGGCGTCCCATCGGGAACAGGCGCTCCATCCACCAGGCGAGCACCCCGGGCAGCGACAGGAGCCGGATCGTCTCCGCAGTGGGCGCGCAGTCGACCACGATCGTGTCCCACTCCCCGGACGCGGCGTAGCGCTTGATGTCGGTGAGGGCGAAGATCTCGTCGAGGCCGGGCACGACCGAGAGCTCCTCGGCCTCGATCTCGTCCACGCCGCCCCACCGGAACACCGCCTGGAGGTAGGACTGGATGTCCTCCCAGGCGTCCTCCATGCGGTCCTGGGCGTCGAGCTGCTGGCCCCAGAGCCCGTCGGTGATCTCCACGGTGAGGTCACCCAGCTCCATGTCGAACGCGTCGCCGAGCGAGTGGGCTGGATCCGTGGACAGCACGATGGTGCGCTGGCCCGCATCGGCGCAGCGGACCGCGGTGGCGGCCGCCGTGGTGGTCTTGCCGACGCCGCCCTTGCCGGTGAAGAGCAGGATCCTCACGACAGGCCGATCACACCGTCCCGGTCACGTGCTCGCGCAGCTCCCGCAGCGCCGTCGAGATGATCCGGGCCTCGGCGCGGCGCTTGACGAAGGCGGGCAGCGGGATCGCCAGGTCGACGCGCAGGTGGTAGGTGACGTCCGTGCCGCCGTCTCGCTCGGCGAACTCGTAGGCGCCGTCGAGCACCTTCTGGATGTCCCCCGACACGAGCTTCCACGGGAGGCGGTTGGGGGCGTCGTCCCACTCGTAGGCGAGCGTGTAGGTCGTCGAGCGGCCCATCGCCGCGGCCCGGAAGCGCACCAAGCTGGCCCGGCCCTCCTCGTCGCGCTGGACGACGGTGGCCTCCTTCAGGTCGCGGGCCCACGTCGGGTACGCGTCGAAGTCGGTGAGCACCGACCAGATCCGCTCGAGCGGCGCCTCGATGTGCATCTGCTGGGTGGCCTGATCGGGCATGGGGGCGATTCTGCCTCACGACCGGCGCCGGCACCCGGCTGGCCGGCTCAGCGCGGGCTGCCGGGCGCGTTCCGGCGGATCACCACGTAGTAGTAGCCGAGCAGGATGCCGTAGCCGATCAGCACGGGGACGAGCAGGATCGCCACGACCAGCCAGCGGATCCAGGCGGTGCGGTCTGGGGCGCCGCCCTCGAAGTGGTCGGCCGGGCGCTGGAGGCAGTCGAGCATGGCGATCATCGCCGGGAACTCGAGCCCGATGATCACGAGCCAGAGCGGCGGCGTCATCGACCGCGCCCGGCGTCGTCCTTGGGATGGAAGGTGCCGTGGCGGGCGCCCCACATGGCCATGGCCCCCAGGCCCAGCATCGGGGCCAGGACGGCGAAGGCGACCGCCGTGTACGGGCGCACGCTGGCGGCGACGACCGCAGCGACGACCTGGACGGCGAAGGCGATCCGGAGTCGGAACCGGACCACCTTGGGCGCCGTGCCGGAGAGGAAGAAGAGCCCCCCGAGGGTGATCTGCTCCTCCCGGGAGCGCACCACGCCGACGGCGTAGCCCCACAGGAACAGCACCACGCCGATGGCGAACAGCACGCCCGAGACCCAGGCGGTGAGCACGCCGGCCCCGTCGGGACTGGCCACGCCCACCACCGCGGCGACGACCAGCGCGCCCGTGCCGACGAAGGAGAGCTGCACCAGCCCGGCACCCTCGTGGGCGGCGTCGGGATCGTCGGGATCGGTGGCGTCGGACGCCGTTGGGGATGGTGGGGAGTGGCTCACGGGTCCTCGATCGCGGCCGCCAGCTGCGGCGCGAGCCGGTCGTAGTCGAAGTGCTCGACGGCCCGGATCCGGGCCGCCTCCCCCATCCTCGCCCGCAGGCCGGGGTCGGACAGCAACCGCTCCAGCGCCGCCGTGACCGCCTCCACGTCGGTGGGATCCACGACGAAGCCGGTCTCGCCGTCGACGACCGCCTCGGAGGCGCCGCCGCTGTCGCCGGCGACCTGGGGCACCCCGGCCGCCGCCGCCTCGAGGAACACGATGCCGAAGCCCTCCTGCTCGAGCCCGCCCCACCGGCTGCGGCACAGCATGGCGTAGACGTCGGTGGCGCCGTGGACGAGGGCGAGGTCCTCCTCCGGCACGCGGCCGAGGAACGTGACCGGCGCGCCGGTGGCGGCCACGCGCTTCTCCAACCGCTCCCGGTCGCGTCCGGATCCGGCGATGGCCACCTGCAGGTCGGGGATGCGGGCCGCCAGGTGGGCCGAGGCGTCGATGAGCACGTCCATGCCCTTGCGGGGCACGAGCCGGCTGAGGCTGAGCACCAGCGGCCCGTCGTGGAGCCCGTGGCGGGCTCGGACCTCGGCCGTCTCGGCCGCGTCGAGCGGTCGGAAGCGGCTGCTGTCGATGCCGCACGGCACCACCGTCAGCGGCAGCGGCCGACCGGCGGCGTGCTCGGCCTCGGCGGCCGGGTACCCGCCGAAGGCCACGACCCGGCGAGCG
>DMTU01000029.1 GCA_003476595.1 Acidimicrobiaceae bacterium
CTAGGAGACTGCTGAGCAACTGACTTCTAGGCTC
The DNA here is from genome assembly GCA_003476595.1 of Acidimicrobiaceae bacterium. Taxonomy (GTDB): domain Bacteria; phylum Actinomycetota; class Acidimicrobiia; order Acidimicrobiales; family Salinilacustritrichaceae; genus Salinilacustrithrix. Next base: position 35 of record DMTU01000029.1, read on the forward strand.
GGCAGTGGGTCCGGGGAAGTGGCCGAACCGAAGAGCCGGCGTGAAGAGGGTGTGAGCCGGTCACCCTGGTTGGGTTGAACCCGAAGGTGTGGTCCCTTCTTTGCCCTCCCCGGACCGCCGTTCAGGTGATGGCCCAGCCGGTGGGTCCGTGGTGGAGACCGAGGTTGAGCAGGCGTCGCAGGTTGAGTGCGGCGGCCCGGTGGCTGAGACCGAGTCGGTTGCGTTCGACACCACGGAAGCGGACTCGTCGGTGTCCGTTGGCGACGAGCCAGGCGATGGTGCGTTCGACCATGGGTCGGTGCTGGCGGTAGTCGGCCAGGTGGGTGCCGGCTCGCCAATCGTTGCGTGCGGCAGCGAGGAGCTCGTCGTGGTCGCTGACGTCGAACTTGCGGCCGTTGGTGGAGCTGGTGCAGCGATGGCGCAGCGGACAGGAACGGCATCGCGGGCCGAAGATGGCGTTGCCAGCGGGGGTGATCGACACGGTCTGACCGGCGGGGCAGGTGACGGTCCGGGCGGTGTAGTCGACGGTGAAGTCGTCTCGGTGGAACTGATCGTGGTCCAGCTTGGGGTTCCGTGCGAGCGGCCAGGGCTTGATGATCACGGTGTGGTCGCCGTCGGCCAGCGCAGCACGGACCGGGCCCGATCCGTAGGCGGAATCGGCCAGCACATCGAGACCGGGATCCTCGTCGGCCAGGAGCCGGGCGCCGACCGGGCCGTCACCGGTGTTGGCTGGGGTGAGATCGCAGCCGGTGATGATCCCGGTGTCGGGCTCGACGGCGAGATGGGCCTTGTAGCCATCTCGGTAGCTGGACCGGGACTTGTGCATGTGCCGCGACTCCGGATCGACCGTGGAGATCACCCGCTCCGACGCGACACCCCGAACGATCCGCCAGCTGCCCGCACCACGTTCCGGGTCCGGTTCGACGTCTTGGCCCGCGACCAGCGCAAGAAGCGCAACAAGTTGCTGTTGTTGTTCGTCGAGGTCGACCCCTTCGAGGGCGGCCAGGATCGTGAGGGCATCGTTGACGAGCCTGGTGATCAGCTCGTCACGAGCAGCCGGGTCGTCCCACGCGCAGGCGGGTTTGCCGGGCGAGTCGTAGTCATGGGCGGACACCTCGACCGAGGCGGCGGCGGGGATCGCCTTGCGGGCCCGGCGGATCATCGACACGAGCTGGGTGACCGTGTCCTGGGTTGCGACCGCATCATCGAGCAACGTCGAGTCCAGCGCCCGGCGGGTCTTGCCGGCCAACACCCCGGTCTCGGCCACCACCGCTCGGACTGCGTCGAAGATCCGCTCGGGTGACTCGCTCGCCCGGAGCTTGTTGCGCCACAACGTCAGCACCGTCGGATGGAAACCCTCGTCATCGAGCGCCAGTCCCGCAGCGACCTTCCAGCGCAGATCCGTCCGTAGCGCGTCGATCGCTTCGCGGTCGGAGCGGCCCTCCAAGGCTTGGAGCACCATCACCGTCGCGATCACATCAGCCGGCACCGACGGTCGACCCCGCTTCGACGGGAACAGATCCTCGAACATCGCGTCCGGGAACAGGCGGTGGCGGTGATCGGCCAGGAACCGATGGACCGAACCCTCCGGAACCAGATGACCGACCAACGCGCCCGCGTCGAGCAATTCCCGGTCCTGATCGCTGCTGCCCTGCATACCCGCGGTCTACCGAACCCGCCGGCAGATCGCGAGCACCCGATCAGACCGGATTGCTCAGCAGTCTCCTAGACCCCCAGCACCACCACGGCGGCCCGCCCCCCTGGGCCGTGCGCGAGGAGGGCCCCAGCCGGATCGGCTGGGGCCCTCGTCTCGCAGCAGGCGGTGGGCCTACTGGCTCAGCTTCTTCTCGAGCGTCTCGAGCCGGTCCCGCAGGGCCTCGGGCAGGCGCTCGCCGATGGAGTCGAAGTGCGCCTCGATCAAGGGCACCTCCTGGCGCCACGACTCGGCGTCGACCTCGAGCAGCTGGTCGAGCACGGCCGGGTCGATGTCGAGGCCCTCGGTGTCGAGCGACCCCGATGTGGGCACGAGGCCGATCGGGGTCTGGGCGGTGTCGGCGGTCCCCTCGAGGCGCTCGAGGACCCACTTGAGCACCCGGATGTTGTCGCCGAAGCCGGGCCACAGGAACGAGCCGTCCTCGCCCCGGCGGAACCAGTTGACCCAGAACAGCTTCGGGAGCTGCGCGCCCTCCCGCTCGCCGATGTCGAGCCAGTGCTGCATGTAGTCGCCGGCGTTGTACCCGATGAAGGGCAGCATGGCGAAGGGGTCGAAGCGGACCTCGCCGACCTTGCCGGCGGCCGCCGCCGTCTTCTCCGAGCTCATGATCGAGCCGAGGAAGACGCCGTCCTCCCAGGACTCGGCCTCGGTCACCAGCGGGACGTTGGTGGCGCGGCGACCGCCGAAGAGGATGGCCGAGATCGGCACGCCCTTGGGATCCTCGAACTCGGGGGCGATGACCGGGCACTGCGACGCCGGCGCGGTGAAGCGGGCGTTGGGGTGCGCGGCGGGGGCGTCGGACTCGGGGGTCCAGTCGTTGCCCTTCCAGTCGATGAGGTGGGCCGGGGGCTCGGAGAGGCCCTCCCACCACACGTCGTCGTCGTCGGTCTTGGCCACGTTGGTGAAGATCGAGTTGGCGTCGACCGAGCGCAGCGCGTTGTGGTTGGTCTCCTCGCTGGTGCCGGGGGCGACGCCGAAGAAGCCGGACTCGGGGTTGATGGCGTAGAGCTGGCCGTCGTCGCCGAACTTGAGCCAGGCGATGTCGTCGCCGACCGTCTCCACCTTCCACCCCGGCAGGGTGGACTCGAGCATGGCCATGTTCGTCTTGCCGCACGCGGAGGGGAAGGCGGCCGCGACGTACTTCTTCTCGCCGTTCGGCGGGGTGACGCCGATGATGAGCATGTGCTCGGCCATCCAGCCCTCGTCGCGGGCCATGGTCGAGGCGATGCGCAGGGCGAAGCACTTCTTGCCGAGCAGGGCGTTGCCGCCGTAGCCGGAGCCGTAGGACCAGATCTCGCGGTCCTCGGGGAAGTGGCAGATGTACTTGTTGTCGGCGTCGCATGGCCACGCGACGTCGTCGCGGGCGTTGCCCTCGCCGTCGACCAGCGGGTAGCCGACGGAGTGCAGGCACTTGACCCACTCGCCGTCACCGAGGACGTCGAGTGCGCCCTGGCCCATGCGGGTCATGATCTTCATGTTCACCACGACGTAGGCGCTGTCGGTGAGCTGCACGCCGATGTGGGCGATGGGCGAGCCGAGGGGGCCCATCGAGAACGGGATGACGTACATCGTCCGGCCCCGCATGGCGCCCCGGTAGAAGGCGAGCACCTCCTCCTTCATCTCCGACGGTGCCCGCCAGTTGTTGGTGGGGCCGGCGTCGATCTCGAGGGTCGAGTTGATGAACGTGCGCTCCTCGACCCGGGCGACGTCGGCGGGGTCGGAGTTGCACAGGAAGGAGTTCGGACGCTTCGAGTCGTCGAGGCGGGTGAAGGAACCCTGCTCGACCAGGAGGCTCGTCAGCCGGTCCCACTCCTCGTCGGAGCCGTCGCACCACTCGATGGCGTCGGGCTGGAAGATCTCCGCCCACTCGTCCACCCAGGCCTTCAGCCTCTCGTTGGTCGTCGTTGCGGCCATTTGTCTCTCGCCTCCGTCGCGCCGTTGCGACAAGTCGAGGGATCAGCTCCGAGCCGGGGTGGCCTGGAGGTCAGATCCCGGTCTCCAGCGGCACGTCGTCCTGGGGAAAGCGCGGCGTGCCCATGTCCACTTCGGAGCCCAGCAGGAGATCCGCAGCGCGGCCGGCGTCGTCGGGCGTGAACACGACTCGCTGGCCCTGCCGCAGCATCCGGAACACCGATCCGTGGAGTGCGCCGGGCGCCAGGTCGTACTCGCACAGGTCGGTGTCGGCGATGATCACGCCATCCCCGGTCCCGGGATCGTACGACTTGATGACACCCTGCACGACGGCTCCTGCATCGATCGGTTGACTGGGTCCGGCCACCATACCCACGTGTCCACATTCCGGTCACAACGCCAGGGCTGGCAAGAGGCGAAGGACCCTGGTCCGCTCCGGCTGGTGACCCGTCGATAGGGTTCCCCGCCGATGACGACGCTCGACCGCCTCGGTGCCGCCGAGCTCGGCCGCGCCATCGCCACCTTCGGCGACGCGCTGTCGATGCACCAGGAGGCCATCAACCGCCTCAACGTGTACCCGGTGCCCGACGGCGACACCGGCACCAACATGACCCTGACCCTGCGGTCGGTGGCCGAGGCCGTGGCGGGCGTGGGGGACGAGGACATGGCGGCGGTGTGCAAGGCCATCGCCCACGGCTCGCTGATGGGGGCCCGGGGCAACTCGGGCGTGATCCTGTCCCAGCTCCTGCGGGGCATGACCGAGGTCGTGCGCGACCACGACGCCCTCGACGGGCAGGTGCTCGCCGCCGCGCTCACCCGAGCGTCCGAGCTGTCCTACGAGGCCGTGCAGCGCCCGGTCGAGGGCACCATCCTCACGGTGGTGCGCGAGGCCGCCGAGGCGGCGCGCGAAGCCGCCGGCGGGGGCACCGCCCTGGTCGAGGTGCTCGCCCGCACCCGGGATGCCGGGCAGGTGTCCCTCGACGGCACGCCCGAGCTGCTCGCCGTGCTGAAGGAGGCCGGGGTGGTGGATGCCGGCGGCGCAGGCTTCCTGCTGCTGCTCGACGCGCTGCTCCACGTCGTGGACGGGCGCGAGGTGCCGGCTCCGCCGGACGCGCCCGAGGGGGCGGCCGACCGGGTCCGCGGCGGTGGCGACGCCACCCCCGAGACCGGCAAGCACGTGTCCGAGCTGCGCTACGAGGTCATGTACCTGCTCGAGGCACCCGACGAGGCCATGCCGGCGTTCCGCGAGGTGTGGGCCGGCATCGGCGACTCCATCGTCGTGGTCGGCGGTGACGGCATCTTCAACTGCCACATCCACACCGACGACATCGGCCCCGCCATCGAGGCCGCCATCGAGATCGGCCGCCCCCGCCAGATCCGGGTCACCGACCTGCTCGACGAGCTGCACGAGGTCGAAGAGGAGCGCTGGGTCCGCGAGGCCGCTGCCGAGGGTGACCCGGGGCCCGAGCCGGACCCGGTGCCCTGCGGGGTCGTCGCCGTGGCCACGGGCGAGGGCATCCGTCGCATCTTCGGGAACCTGCGGGTGCAGCAGGTGGTCACGGGCGGCCAGTCGATGAACCCCTCGACGGCCCAGCTGCTCGAGGCGGTCGAGGCGGTGCCGGCCC
>DMTU01000027.1:0-2929 GCA_003476595.1 Acidimicrobiaceae bacterium
GGGCGGCGTGCACGACGTCAGCCGGCTTCGGTCGCGGACCCGCCGGGGGCGGGGTCCAGCAGCGCGGCCTGCCAGTCGTCACCCTCGAGCAGCTCGTGGAAGTCGAGCAGGTCGTCGTGGGTGAACGCCGGCCCACCGTGGGGCTCGAACAGCTCGGACGGGATGGACCAGGCGGTGAGCTCGACGCCTGAGGCGACCAGCAGCTCCACGACCCGGGGCTCGGCGTCCTTGACGACCGACATGGTGCAGCTCGGGCACCGGAAGACGTAGGAGCCGGCGTCGTCATCGATGCAGACCCGCACCCGGACGTCGTCGACGTGCAGCTCGACGTCGCCGCACTCCTCACAGCTCGCTCTGATGCGTGTCGCCATCGTGGTCCCCTCCCAGGTCCCTCGCTCTCCTGCACCAAGCATCGGCAGCGGAGGCCGACCACTTGAGGCGATTCCCTCGCGTTCTGCCGGTCCTGCTTGGCTGGCCGCATGGCTCGGGTCGCCTCCCTCCGACAGCCGCCCATCGGCTTCGCCCACCGCGGCGCCCGGGCCCACGCGCCGGAGAACACCCTGGACGCCTTCGCGCTGGCGGTGAAGCTCGGGGCGACCGGTCTGGAGAGCGACGTCTGGGTGACGGCCGACGGCGTGGCCGTCCTCGACCACGACGGCGTCGTCCGCAAGGGGGTGCGTCGTCGCCCGATCGCCGAGGTCCGGCGCGACGACCTCCCCGAGCACATCCCGTCCCTCGCCGAGCTCTACGAGCGCTGCGGCACCGAGCTGCCCCTCTCCCTCGACGTGAAGGACCCCGCGGCCCTCGAGCCGACGCTGGCCGCCGCCCGCGACGCCGGCGCCGAGGAGCACCTCTGGCTCTGCCACCCGGACTGGGAGCTGGTGGCCACGTGGCGCCGTCGGGCCGAAGGGGCCAAGCTCGTCGACTCCACGCGCATGGCCAAGATCAAGGAGGGTCCGGAGCGCCGCGCGATGTCGCTGCGCGACGCCGGGATCGACTGCATCAACATGCACGAGACGGACTGGACGGGTGGGCTGACCACGCTGTTCCACCGCTTCGGCCTGGAGTGCTTCGGCTGGGACGCCCAGCTGCCCCGGACGCTGCGCCAGCTCATCGACCGCGGGGTCGACGGCGTCTACTCCGACCACGTCGACCGCATGGTCGACGCCCTCGCCGGTCGCCGCTGAGGCGGGTCAACCGTCCGTCAGCGCAACGGGCAGCGGGTGGGCGTGGACGACCACCAGGCGGCGGGTCGGGCGGGTGAGCGAGACGAACAGGGCGCGGTGGCCGGCGGGCTCGGCCCGGACGATCTCGGACGGCTCGACCACCACGACGACGTCGAACTCGAGGCCCTTGGCCAGCAGCGGGGTGAGCAGCGCGACCGACCCCAGGCCGTCGATGCCCGGGGCCCAGGCGATGCCGGCGTCGTCCAGGGCCGACGCGAGCTCGTCGTGGTGCCCGGCGGTGGCCACCACCGCGACCGTGCCCCGCTCCCCCGCTGCGTCTGCGACCGCGCCGGCCGAGGTGGCGGCCAGCTCGGACTCGGTGGTCGGCACGAGCACGGGTGCCTCCCCGGTCTTGCGGATCGATCGGGCCGGGGTCACGTCGGGGGCGGCGACGGGCAGCAGGCGGTTGGCCAGGTCCAGGATCGGCGCCGGCGTGCGGTAGCCGACGGTGAGCTCGGCCCGGGCGGGCGCGGCGGCCCCCTGGAGCAGGCCGACGACGTCGTCCCAGCTCGCCTGGCCCCACGCCCGGGTGGCCTGGGCCAGGTCACCGACCACCGTCATCGAACCGCCGTGGGCCCTCCGGGCCAGCATCCGCAACGCCATGGCCGAGAGGTCCTGGGCCTCGTCCACGATGATGTGGCCGTAGGTGGTGCGCACGCCGTGGAGCCGGGCCTCGGCCTCGTCGAGCAGGGGCACCTCGGCCGGCCACCAGCGCACGTCGGCCTTCCGGGACGGCAGGGGTCGGGCCAGCAGGTCGGACTCCTCGGCCGACAGGAGCCCGTCGGTCGCCCGGCGCCGGGCGGCGCGGTTCGTCAGCAGGCGCTGCACCAGCGTGGTCGCGGCGAGGGTCGGCCACAGCCGGTCGAGGTAGCGGGCGAAGCCAGCGTCGCTGCGGGCGGCGGCCACGAAGTTGGCCTTGAGCGCCGGGACCTCGGCAGACCGCTCGTGCAGCTCGTAGGCGCGGTGGAGCAGCTGGTTCCGCAGGGCGTCCTTGCCGGTGGCGTGGGTCACCCCCCGCCCCAGCACGTCCTCCACCGACGCGGCGACGTCGTCGGGCAGCAGGCGCACCATCCCCCAGGCGGTGCCGATCGCCACCGGTTCGTCCGGGACCCGGATCGAGTCGACCACCAGACGGTCGATGACGGTGGCGAGGCGGGCGTCACCCTTGATGCGGCCCACCGCATCGGGTTCGTCCACCCCCTCCTCCACCCGGACCGTCGCCGGACGCAGGCCCTCGACGGTGGTCTGGCGCACGGCGGTCTCCCCCAGGCTCGGCAGCACGTCGGCCACGTAGCGCAGGAAGAGCTGATTGGGTCCCACGACGAGCACGCCCCGGTCGAGCAGCTCCAGGCGGTGCTCGAAGAGCAGGTACGCCGCCCGGTGGAGCGCCACCGCCGTCTTGCCGGTGCCGGGCCCGCCCTGCACGACGAGGAGGCGGTCGATCGGCGCTCGGATGACCTCGTCCTGCTCGGCGGCGATCGTGGCCACGATGTCGCGCATCGTCCCCGTGCGCTCGCGCTCCAGCTCGGCGAGCAGCGGGTCGGGGATCCCGCCCGACAGCAGCGCCCGGTCCGGATCGGAGAAGTCCTCCTCGAGGATGTCGAGCAGCTCCCGGCCCTCGGTCAGGAACCGGCGCCGACGGTCCAGGCCGAGCGGGTCGTGGACGGTCGCCCGGTAGAAGGGCACCGACACCGGCGCCCGCC
>DMTU01000027.1:3087-3312 GCA_003476595.1 Acidimicrobiaceae bacterium
CGCCAGTCGACGACGAGGGGCGCGCCGGCCTCGTCCTCCACGTGGCGGCGCCCCACGTACCACCGCTCGTCGTCCTGGTCGATCCGGCCGAAGGCGAGCGCGTCGTCCCGGTCGGCGAGGGACTCCAGCCGGCGGCGCAGGTGGAACGCCGCGACCTCGCTGTCGGCCTGGGTCGCCGCGGCCTGCGAGGCGCCGAGCGCGGCGGTGGTGCGCGCCGCCATGGCC
>DMTU01000027.1:3494-4130 GCA_003476595.1 Acidimicrobiaceae bacterium
CGGTGGTGCGCGCCGCCATGGCCCGCAGGGCGGCCGTCGCGCGCTCGAGGTGGCGCTGCTCGTCCAGCACGTCGGGATGGGCCATGGGGGGCGGCAACCGTAACCTCGACGCCGTGGCCGGTCACGGCGTTTACCCGGGGTCCTTCGACCCGCTCACCGTCGCCCACCTGGCGATCGCCGACGCGGCACGCGAGCAGTGCGGCCTGGTGCGGCTCGACCTGGTCGTGTCCCACGTGGCCTTGGCCAAGGAGGATCGCCGCCAGACACCGGTGGCCGAGCGGTTGGCCCGCATCGACCGCGCCAGCGTGGGCCGGCCCTGGCTCCGCGCCCGCGACACCGGGGCGCAGCTCCTGGCCGACATCGCGGCGGGCTACGACCTGCTCGTCCTCGGCGCCGACAAGTGGCACCAGCTGCACGACCCTCGCTTCTACGGCGGGTCGGAGGAGGCGCTCCGGGCCGCGCTCGCCCGCCTGCCCCCGCTGGCCGTGGCCCCGCGTGCCGGCGTGGCCCTCCCTGACGACGGGCTGGCCACCCTGCTCGACGTGGACCCGGTGCACCACGCGGTCAGCTCGACGGGCGTGCGGGAGGGCCGCACCGAGTGGCTCGCCGGGGGCTAGGAGACTGCTGAGCAATCCG
>DMTU01000191.1:0-1369 GCA_003476595.1 Acidimicrobiaceae bacterium
TGCTGATCGGCGTGGCGCTCATCGGGTTCATCACCGTCTTCGCCGCCTCCGCCCGCGAATCGGTGGTCGCCGAGGTCGAGCGGGGCTTCACCGGCGACCTCATCATCCAGTCCGAGGCGAGCGGGTTCGGTCCCCCGGGCGGGTTCCCGCCGGCCGTCGCAGACACGATCGCCGCCGTCGACGGCGTGGAGACGACCTCGCGCATCGGGTTCACCCAGGCCCAGGTCACGTACCCGGACGGGCGGGCCGGGACGCAGTTCGTCCAGTCGGTCGACCCCGCCACGCTGTCCCAGGCCTTCGACGCCCGCATGGCCGTCGGCGAGGTGACCGACCTCGGGCCCGGCGGCGTCCTCGTCGACGTGGGCGTTGCCGAGGACAACGGCATCGGCGTGGGCGACGTGGTGCTGCTCACCGGCACGGGCGGCCAGTCGGTGCAGCTCGAGGTCCGGGCGCTGTCCGACGACCTCACGCTGCTCGGCTTCTGGTCGATCGACACCGCCGACTACGACCGCCTGGTCACCGAGCGCCAGCTGGTGCAGGTGATCGCCACCGTCTCGGACGGGGCCGACGTCGACGTGGTGCGGGCTGACGTCGAGGCTGCGCTCGCCGGCGTGCCCGCCATCGACGTGCTCGACCGCGACGGGTTCATCGGCAGCCTCACCGACCAGATCACGAGCTTCCTGACGCTGGTGAACGCGCTGCTCGCCCTGTCGGTGATCATCGCCATGATCGGCATCGCCAACACGCTGTCGCTGTCGATCCACGAGCGCACCCGCGAGCTCGGCCTGCTGCGCGCCGTGGGCATGACCCGCTCGCAGCTGCGGTCGGCGGTGCGGTGGGAGGCCGTGCTCATCTCGGTGCTGGGCACGTTCGTCGGCCTGGCGCTCGGGCTGGTCGTGAGCTCGGCCCTGGTGCGCTCGCTCGAGTCCTTCGGGCTGACGCGGTTCAGGGTGCCGGTCAGCCAGCTGGTCGTGGTCGTGCTGGTCGCGGGTGCGCTCGGCGTCATCGCCTCCATCCGCCCGGCCCGGCGGGCCGCCCGCCTCGACGTCCTGGACGCGATCGCGATGGAGTAGGCGGGTGCCAGGCTGACCCGATGGCCCGCACCCCCGCCGACCTCACCGATGACGACCTCGCCTTCCTCGCCGAGCGGCACCTCGCCACGCTGACCACGCTGCGGCCCGACGGGTCCCCGCACGTCGTGGCGGTGGGGTTCACCTGGGACCACGACGCCGGCATCGCCCGGGTCATCACCTGGGACGCCTCCAAGAAGCACCGCAACGTGGCCGGCCAACCCGGCGGGCGGGCCGTGGTCTGCCAGGTCGACGGCGGGCGCTGGCTGTCGCTGGAGGGGCCGGCCACCGCGGTCACC
>DMTU01000191.1:1473-1850 GCA_003476595.1 Acidimicrobiaceae bacterium
GGGGCCGGCCACCGCGGTCACCGATCCCGAGGCGTGCCGAGACGCGGAGGCCCGCTACGCCCAGCGCTACCGCGAGCCCAAGTCCCGCGAAGACCGCTCGGTCATCGAGATCCGCGTCGACCGCATCCTCGGCCGCTCCTGAAGCTGGTAGTCGTTCTGGCCTACATCGAACCCCGCATGTGGGGTCGGATGTAGGCCAGAACGATCAGTTGCGCGGCGGGTCGGCGCCCGGGCCGAAGATCAGGCGCGGTCCGCGGTCCCAGGTGAGGTAGTTCCACGCCCAGTTGACGAGCACGGACAGCCGGTTGCGGAACCCGATGAGCATCACCAGGTGCAGGACGAGCCAGGCGGCCCAGGCGACGGAGCCGACGAGGATC
>DMTU01000191.1:2005-7065 GCA_003476595.1 Acidimicrobiaceae bacterium
CCCAGGCGATGGAACCGACCAGGATCGGCACGCCGGGGATCTCCGCCACGGCCGACCGGCGACCGATGGTGGCCATGGTCCCCTTGTCGCGGTAGCGGAACGGCTGGGTCGGCTCGCCGGCGACCGTGCGCAGGACGTTGGCGGCGACCAGCTCCCCGGCCTGCATGGCCGCCGGCGCCAGCTGGGGCGCGGCGCCGCCGTCCTCGACGGCGCCCGGCGTGTGGGCGAGGTCGCCGATGACCCACAGGCCGGGACGGTCCGGGACGGAGAGGTCGCGGTCCACGACGATCCGGCCGCCCGGTCCCTGCGTCACGCCGAGCACGCGGGCGAGCGGGTTGGCCTGCACGCCGGCGGCCCAGACGAGGGTGTGGGCGGGCAGCCGCTCGCCACCGTCGAGCACGACGTGGTCGTCGCCGACCGACGACACTCGGGTCGACAGCCGCACCTCCACGCCCCGACGGCGGAGCGCGTCGAGGGCGTGGTCGCGGCTGCGGGTGCCGAAGGGCGTGAGGAGGGAGTCGGCCATCTCGATCAGCACCACCCGGGCCCGCTGCACCGGGAGGGTGTGGAAGTCGTCGCGCAGGACCTTGTCGAACAGCTCGGCGAGGGCGCCGGCCGTCTCCACCCCGGTGGGGCCGCCGCCGACGATGGCGAAGGTGAGGGCCCCGTCGTCGATGAGGGACTGGTCGAGGGCAGCGGCCTCGAAGCGCTCGAGCACCCGGTTCCGCAGCCGGGCGGCGTCGTCGAGGGTGTAGAGCGGGTAGCCGTGCTCGGCCACGCCGGGGATGCCGAAGTCGTTGGCGGTGGAGCCGGCGGCCAGCACCAGGTGGTCGAACGGGAGCGGGGCCTGACCGGCGACCTGCACCTCGTGGCGGTCCCAGTCCACGCCCTCGACGGTGCCGTGGCGGACGTCGATGTTGCGGTGACGGGCGACGATGGCCCGGATCGGGTGGGCGACGTCGGCGGCGTTCAACCCGCTGGTGGCCACCTGGTAGAGCAGCGGCAGGAACGTGTGGAAGTTGTTCCGGTCCACGACGGTGACGTCGACGGGATGGTCGGCCAGGCCCCGGAGCACGGACAGGCCACCGAACCCGGCGCCGACGACGACGACCTTCGGACGCTGGTGGGGATCTCGCACTTCGTGAATGGTTTCACGAAGTGTCGCCGACGCCAACCCCCATTTCCGTTCTGGCCTACATCGAACACCGTATGGCGGGTCGGATGTAGGCCAGAACGTCTCAGGCGGGGGTGTGTGCGGGTTGGCAGGTGGGGCACCAGTAGGTGGAGCGGGCCATCTCGCCCTGGCGGCGCATGCGGACGACCGACCCGCAGCGGAAGCACGGCTGACCTCGCCGGCCGTAGACGGCGACGCCGTCGCGGTAGGTGACCCGACGGGTGCGGCCGAGGTTGGCGACGAGCAGGCGGTGGGAGGTGTCGAGCACCCGGTGCAGATCCTCGGGGGGCACGGCGGCGAGCGGCGTGAACGGGTCGAGGCCGTGCAGGAAGCAGACCTCGGACTTGTAGACGTTGCCGATGCCGGCGGCGATCCGCTGGTCGAGGAGCGCGTCGGCCAGCTCGGTGCCGGGCGCGGCGAGGGCGGCGCGGGCGACGGCGGCGTCGAGGTCGGGATCGGGGGCGGTGAGGTCGGGGCCGAGGGTGGCGAGCGGGAGCGGCTCGCCGGCGGCGCGGTGGTAGGTCTCGACCACCGGTGCCTGGAAGCACACGCCGAGCCACCCGCCGTCGGCGCCCACCACCGCCCGAGCGAGGTGGGCGCCCTTCCGCCACCGCTCGCCGTCCCGGTACAGGTGCCAGGAGCCGGTCATCTTCATGTGCGTGCGGAGGGTGAGTCCGCCGTCGAAGTGGACGAGCAGGTGCTTGCCCCGGGCCTCCACGTCGTCGATGCGCTCGCCGAGCGCTGGCCGGTCCCCGACCAGGCGGGGTGCGTCGAAGCGGGTCAGGACGTGGCCGGCGAGTGCGGGGCGCATGCGGATCGCCGCCCGGTGGATCGTGTCGCCCTCAGGCACGTCAGGGGGTCCCGGCGGCGCCGCCGAACAGGCCGAGGATGCGCCAGCCGACGTCCGGGAACCCGCTGGCATCCGCGGTGCGGGCCGAGGCGACGTTGCTCTCGGCGTGCAGGTAGACCGGCACGGCACCGTCGGCCAGCACCCGCCGGGCGGCCTGGGTGACGAGGCGGCGGGCGAACCCCTGGCCGCGATGGGCTTCCTCGGTGACCACCGCCAGCTCGTGACCGTGGGCGTCGTGCTGCTTGCGACCGATGCCGGCCGCCGCCGAGCCGTCGTCGACCAGGGCCACCAGCACGTCGCCGTTGAAGGGGTGGAGCCACGCGGGCACCCGCGGGTCGTCGCGGGGCAGCCACGTCCCGGGGTCGTCGGACTCGGTGGGCTCGGTCGACCAGCGAAACACGCCGGCGCCGTACCGGGCACCGGGGAGGTCGAGCAGGTCCGCCAGGCGCTCGCCGAGCGCAGCCAGCACGTCGTCGACGCCGTCGGCTTCGAGCTCCTCGACGGCGGCCGCGACCTTCGCTTGGGCGTCCGGCGGCACGGACACCACCGCACCATCGGGCGTGGCCACGCCGTTCAGCGCCCGGACCGCGCCGTCCCAACCCGGTTCGACCCGGCGCTCGGATCCCACGACGTGCACCGGTCGGGTCGGGGGCCACGCACCGAGCCAGGAGCGCAGGTGCGCCTGGAGGCGGGGGTCGACCTCGGCGGGATGCGGCACCTCGCCACGCTACTGGGGTTACCAGCGGTACATGTCACACCGGAAACCGGGCAGGGACCCTGTACGAAAGGGACGAAAGCATTTATCCTACGCCCGGTAGCCAATTTCTTGCCCACCACCACGGGAGCACGACCGATGACCACCACGACCCCCATCCCCAGCCGCGACATCACCGTCCGCCGGCCCGGCATCGACCACGAGCAGCCCCTCCCCAAGCACTTCGTGGCCGATGACCCGATGCGCAGCCACATCGCCGCCATGCTCTCCTCGGTCTTCCCCGAGGGTGAGGACTTCTTCGTCCGCAGCGTCCGGGCCTACCGCGACCGCATCGACGACCCGGAGCTGTCCAAGCAGGTGAAGGGGTTCATCGGCCAGGAGGCCATCCACGGCCGCGAGCACCGCGACTTCAACGACCAGCTGGCCGAGCTCGGGTACCCGACCCTCGGCGTCGACCGCCTCGTGAAGCGTTTCCTCGCCTTCCTGCACAAGACGACCCCGAAGAGCCACCAGCTCGCCGTCACCGCCGCGCTCGAGCACTACACGGCCACGCTGGCCGAGGCGCTGCTGCGCGACGACGCCGCCCGGGCCGAGTTCGCCACCGACGAGGTGCGGGCCCTGTTCACCTGGCACGCCCTCGAGGAGACGGAGCACAAGTCGGTCGCCTTCGACGTCTACGAGGAGGTCAGCGGCAACCACGTCGAGCGGGTCGCCACCATGTTCGCCGTGCACTTCGCCTTCCTGGCGATCATGACCGGCGCCGTGACGGTCTCCGTCGCCCAGGATCGCTCGGCCTGGCGCCGCCTGCCCAAGAGCCTCCTCGGCCTGCGCACCCACCCGTTCTTCCAGCGCGACGTCATCACCCGGCTGCTCGACTACAACCGCAAGGGCTTCCACCCCGACGACCACGACACCGTCGAACTGCTCGAGGAGTGGCGTGCCCGCTACGAGGCCGGCATCGCCGCCTGACCGCATCGGACCCCGTTCCCCGCGCGCGGATCGGCCATCCTTGGTCGATGCGCGCGCGAGGAAGCGGACGGTGACCACCCGACGCCGGGGCCGCCCCCGCCGCACACCGGCCGAGCGCGCCGAGCAGCGCGAGCGACTGGTCGAGGCCGCGATGCAGACGGTCCGGGAGCGCGGGCCCGACATCTCGATGGACCACCTCGCCCGCGGCGCCGGCGTCAGCAAGCCGGTGCTCTACAGCGAGTTCGGCGACAAGCGCGGCGTGGCCGACGCCATCGCCGTGACCCTGGCCCGTCGCCTGGAAGCCCGCGCGGCGGCGGATCTCGCCGACCAGCCCATGGAGATCCCCTCCGTGGTACGGGCCACGATCAGCGCCCTGATCGAGCTCATCGACACCGAGCCCGAGCTCTACGCCTTCATCGTCCGGGCGATCCGCACGGGCGACCGAGGCCTGCTCGACAACGGGTTGGTGCAGGTCATCCAGGAGCGCCTCGCCGTGCTGATGGCCCTGCTCCTGCCGGGTCTCGACACGGTGAAGCTGCGGGCGCTGTCCGACGGGCTGTTCGGGTTCGGCTTCGCCGCCGTCGAGTCCTGGACGTCGCACCGCGAGCTGTCCAAGGACGAGCTGATCGACGCGCTGTCGGTCGTGGTGCAGGGCGGCATCGAGGCCGCCGGCACGCTGCGGAACTAGCCCCGGAACACGAGGCCCTTGTAGCCGTCCTTGTAGCCGGCGGCCTCCAGCACCTCGCGCACCGGGGACTCCCGGACCGGCTCGCCGTCGACCTTGCGGATCTCCAGGCTGCGGTAGCGCCCTCGTCGGACGAGGCCCTTGAGCAGCTCGGCCCACTCCGGGTGCTCGGCCGTGGTGGCGAAGGTGGACAGGGAGTGCCCGCCCCGCTCGAGGAACGCCACCAGCTCGCCGTCGACCAGGACGACGTGGGCGCCGGCCTGGCGCGCCGGGCGGCCGGCGGACTCGGGCCACGGCAGTGCCGCCCCGTAGGGCTGGGCCGGGTCGGTGGCGGCGAGCACGAGCCCTTGGCCGGTCTCATCCCGGTCCACCGTGCGAGAGGCGCGCAGCCGGTCGACCGCACCGCCCATCGCGAACTGGGCGGCGCCGAGGCCGGACACGAAGTAGCCGCGTCGGACCTCCCCGCGCTCCTCCAGCGCCTTGAGCACCGGGTACACGCCGGCGAACCCGCCTTCGCTGCCCTCGCCGAGCGCTGCTTCACGCGTGAGGACGCCGTAGCGCTCGAGCAGCTGGCGGGCCTTGGCGTGGGCGGCCTCGGTGGGCGTCGGTGTCGGCTGGAGCAGCGGCGCGACCAGGGACCAGCGGCCGGCGCCGGCGGCCGGCCCGA
>DMTU01000191.1:7231-7470 GCA_003476595.1 Acidimicrobiaceae bacterium
CCGGCGCCGGCGGCCGGCCCGAGCCGGGCGAGCCGTCCGGGTCGGGGCCGTGCCCGGCCCTTGCTCGTGGTGCCGCGTCGGGGCGCGCCGCCGAGGAACGAGCGCAGCGGGCCGAGGCCGTCGTTGGTGACGTAGCCGGCCCACACCAGGTCCCAGAGAGCGGCGAGCACCGTCGCCTCGTCGTAGGGCGCACCCGCCTGCTGGCACGCGGCGACGACGTCGGTCCAGAAGCTGGCGCC
>DMTU01000191.1:7728-17015 GCA_003476595.1 Acidimicrobiaceae bacterium
ACAGCTGGTCGAGCTGGGACGGCTCGTACTCGGGCAGCCGTGCCCGGAGGATGTCGGCTTCGAGCACGGACGCGGGGATCGGCGCGCCCTGCAGCTGGGACACGATGTCGATGAGCGCGTCGATGCCCCGGCGGTCCCGCCCGATGTCGTGCCAGGCGGGCAGGAAGCGGCCGAGCGCGTCGGACTCGACCGGCTCGACCTCCTTGCGCAGGGCGGCGAGCGAGCGCCGGCGCAGCGTGCGGAGCACGTCGGGGTCGGTCCACTCACGGTCGTGGCCGTCGGGGCGGAACTCGCCGCGCAGCACGCGGCCATCGGCCTCCAACCGCTCGAGCGACGGCAGCACCCGCTCGACGCTGACGCCGTAGCGCGCCGCCAGCGACGTGGCCGTGAACGGTGCGTGCGTGCGGGCGTAGCGGGCGACGAGGTCGGCCATGGGGTCGTCGACCGGATCGGTGAACGCCGCCGGCAGCCCGACTGGCACCGCGACGCCGAGTGCGTCACGGAGGCGGCCGGCATCCTCGGTGATGGCCCACCGGTCCTCGCCGGCCACGGAGGCCACGTACGCCCGGCGATCGTCGGCCAGCGCCGAGACGAGCGCCGCGGCGTCGCCCTCGCAGCGGATCTCGATCTCCTCCAGCGTGAGGGGACCGAGCAGGCGGAGCAGGTCGTGGACCTCGTCGGCATCCCGAGCGCGCCGGCCCTCGACCAGGCGCTGCAGCTCGAGCTCGAGGTCGGCGAGCACCTCGGGATCGATGAGCTCGCGCAGCTCCTCGGAGCCGAGCAGCTCGCGGAGCAGGTCCCGGTCCAGCGCCAGGGCAGCGGCACGGCGCTCGGCCAGCGGCGTGTCGCCCTCGTACATGTAGACGGCGATCCAGCCGAACAGCAGCGACTGCGCCATCGGCGATGCCTGGCTGGTCTCCACCGGCACGACCCGCACGCGGCGGTTGCGGATGTCGCGCAGGACCTCCTCGAGCGCCGGCAGGTCGAACACGTCGTTCACGCACTCGCGCGTGGTCTCGAGCAGGATCGNNGTGCTGGTGCTGCGCAATGCCGGGCCGCAGGGCGGGCCGGGCATGCCGGAATGGGGCATGCTGCCGATCCCCAAGGCGCTGATCAAGCAGGGCCATCGCGACATGCTGCGGATTTCCGACGCGCGCATGTCGGGCACCTCCTACGGCGCCTGCGTCCTGCATGTGGCACCGGAATCCTTCGTCGGCGGCCCGCTGGCGCTGCTGCCACAGCGGCTGACGGCGGTCGGGCCGGCGGCGGGGCAGGAGCAGGGCGCGGCCGGCGCACTCGCGGAAGCGCGACGCGAACATCGCCGTGTTCGGCAGCTGGCCGAGGACGATGTCGCGGATCTCGTCGGGCGGGATGGCCAGCTCCTCGACGGGCAGCTCCTCCACCGCCTCGGGCAGGCGCAGCACGATGCCGTCGTCGGACCAGATCATCTCGACGTCGACACCCCACCGCTCCCCCAGCGTCTGCTGCAGGGCCATGGCCCACGGGGCGTGCACCTGGGCACCGAACGGCGACAGCACGCAGACCCGCCAGTCGCCGATCTCGTCCCGGAAGCGCTCGACCACGATGGTGCGGTCGTCGGGGACGACACCGGTGGCCTCGGCCTGCTCGTCCAGGTACGACACCAGGTTCAGCGCGGCGAGCTCGTCGAGGCCGTGGTCCTCCCGCAGGGTCTTCACCGGATCGGGGGTGGTGCTGCGGTCGCGCAGCTCGCGCACGAACTGGCCGATGCCCTGCCCGAGCTCGAGCGGTCGCCCAGGACCCTCCCCGTGCCAGAACGGCATCTTCCCGGGCAGGCCCGGGGCGGGGGTGACGATGACCCGCTCGAAGGTGATCTCCTCGATGCGCCACGTCGACGCGCCGAGCAGGAACGTCTCCCCGGCCCGGGACTCGTACACCATCTCCTCGTCGAGCTCACCGACCCGGGTCCCGTCGGGCAGGAACACGCCGAACAGGCCGCGGTCGGGGATGGTGCCGGGGTTGGTGACGGCGAGGCGCTGGGCGCCGGCCCGGCCGCGGACGACGCCACCGCCGCCGCCCGGCGCGGTGCGGTCCCACACGATGCGGGGCCGGAGCTCGCTGAACTCCTCCGACGGGTAGCGGCCCGCGAGCAGATCGAGGCAGGCGTGGAAGACCTCGTCGCCGAGGGTCGAGAAGCTGGCGCTGCGGCGCAGGATGCGGGCGAGGTCGTCGACCTGCCACTCGTCGAGGGCGCACATGGCCACGATCTGCTGGCAGAGCACGTCGAGGGGATTGCGGGGGTAGCGGGTGCGCTCGATGAGCCCGTCCTGCATCCGCTTCACCACGACGGCGGCCTCGACCAGGTCGGCGCGGTGCTTGGGGAACAGCTTGCCCCGGCTCGGCTCGCCCACCTGGTGGCCGGCCCGGCCGATGCGCTGGAGACCCGACGACACGCTGCCCGGTGACTCGACCTGCACGACGAGGTCGACGGCGCCCATGTCGATGCCGAGCTCGAGCGACGACGTGGCCACCAGGCCCTTCAGCTTCCCGGACTTGAGCTCGTCCTCGATCTGGAGCCGGCGCTCCCGCGAGATCGAGCCGTGGTGGGCCTTCACCAGCTCAGGGACCTCGCTCCCATCGTCGACGTGCCCGACGCCGAGCTGGGCGTCGCCGGTGTCCTCCTCGTCGTGGGCCAGCTCGTTGAGCCGGGTGGCCAGGCGCTCCGCGAGCCGGCGGGCGTTCACGAAGATGAGGGTGGAGCGGTTCTCCTGCACCAGCTCCAGCAGGCGGGGGTGCATCGACGGCCAGATGCTGCGGCGAACCGGGCCGAGCGACGCCGGCCCGCTGATCGGCTCCTCGATGAGCTTGCCGAGGTCGCCCATGTCCTCGACCGGGACGATGACCTCGATGTCGAGCTCCTTGCGGACGCCGGCGTCGACGATGTCGACCCGACGCCACGAACCGGCGTCGTCGCGCCCACCCAGGAACTCGGCGATCTCCTCCAGCGGACGCTGGGTGGCGGACAGCCCGATGCGCTGCGGGCCGTCGGGGCGGTCGGTGACCTCGACCAGGCGCTCCATCGTCACCGACAGGTGCGAGCCGCGCTTGGTCTTGGCCACCGCGTGGATCTCGTCGACGATGACGGCCTCGACGCCCTGCAGGGTCTCCCGGGCCTGCGAGGTGAGCATCAGGTAGAGGGACTCGGGTGTCGTGATGAGGATGTCGGGCGGGTTGCGGATGAGCTTGCGGCGCTCGTCGGCGGGCGTGTCGCCGGTGCGCATCCCCACGGTGGGCTCGTGGTACGGCACACCCAGGCGCTCGGCGGCGAGGCGGATGCCCTGGATCGGGGCGCGGAGGTTCTTCTCGACATCCACGGCCAGCGCCCGCAGCGGCGACAGGTAGACGACGCGGGTCCGGTGCGTGCGCTCCTCCGGAGGCGGCGTCGACGTGAGCCGGTCGATCGCCCACAGGAACGCGGACAGCGTCTTGCCCGAGCCGGTCGGCGCCAGGATCAGCGTGTGCGCACCCGACGCGATGGTGGGCCAGCCCGCGACCTGCGGCGGCGTGGGCTCCGGGAACGACGTCTCGAACCACGCCCGCACCGCCGGGGAGAACTGGTCGAGCACGGGCGCCCCAGGCATCGGAGGAACGGTATCGGCGTCGCGTGACGGCCGGACTGCGCCGGATCGGACATTCTCCCCGTATGCCGCGTAACGTCGTGTGGGTGCGACGCCAGGACCGACCGCTCGTCGCCGTGCTCGGCCTGGTCTCGATCTGCTCGACCTTCCTCGCCGTGTCGGCCGCCACCGCCGCCCCGATCGCCGAGCCGGCGCTGCTCCCGACCCCGCACGTCGAGTGCGACCCCGACGACGCGGCCGAGACCGACATCCAGGGCCGGGTGACGCCGGACGACCACGCCTCGGGGCGAGCCGAGCGCGGCTTCTGGTGCAACGCCGAGCGCATCGGCACCTTCGGCGGGGATGCCGTCGACGGCACCGTCGGCGGGTTCAAGGTCGAGCGCTACGTGGACGCCAGCGGTCGGGAGTGCGCCTACTACGACTCCACCCTGCTGCTCGGCACCGACCTCTTCGACGGCGGCATCGGCACGAACGTGCTCGACATGTCCGACCCGACGAACCCGGTGAAGACCGCGTCGCTCGTGACGCCGGCGATGCTGTCGCCCCACGAGTCCCTGCTGGTCAACCAGGAGCGCGGCCTGCTCGTGGCGACCCTGGGGAACCCGGCGTTCAACGTCGGCATCCTCGACGTCTACGACCTCACCGAGGACTGCCGGTCCCCGAAGCTGCTGTCGTCGTCGCCGGCCGGGATCCTCGGCCACGAGAGCGGCTTCTCGCCGGACGGCATGACCTTCTACTCGGCGTCGCCCGCCACCCAGACGCTCGTGCCCGTCGACCTGTCCGACCCGACCCTGCCGGTGCCGCTCACCAGCTACCGCATCAACAGCCACGGCCTCTCGCTCAGCGCCGACGGCACCCGCGCCTACGTCGCCTCGCTCGACGGCCTGGTGGTCCTGGACGTCTCCGAGGTCCAGGCCCGCAAGCCCGACCCGGTGATCCGGGAGGTCAGCCGGTTGTCCTGGGACTCGATGAGCATCCCGCAGAACGCCATCCCGATCACGATCGGCAGCCACCCCTACGTCGTCGAGATCGACGAGTTCGGCGCCCAGGACGCGGTCGGCGCGGCCCGCATCATCGACATCGCCGACGAGACCCGCCCGCAGGTGATCTCCAACCTGCGCCTGGAGGTCCACCAGCCCGAGCACTTCGAGAAGCAGTCAGCCGACCCGGGGACCTCGAGCCCGATCCAGGGCTACGCCGCCCACTACTGCAACGTCCCGACCCGCGTGGACCCGACCATCGTCGCCTGCTCGATGATCCTGTCGGGCCTGCGGGTGTTCAGCATCGTGGACCCGGCCAACCCGGTCGAGATCGCCTACTACAACGCCCCGTCGGACCCGAACCCGCCGACGGCCGGCAGCTACGCCATGGCCAGCCCGTCCTTCGTCCCCGAGCGCGACGAGATCTGGTACTCCGACGGCCACTCCGGCTTCCACGTCGTGCGCCTGGCTGACGGTGTGTGGCCGGCCGCGGGTTCAGCCCCCGTGCAGACGACCCCATCAACGACGGAGCCGACGACCACCGCGGCGCCGTCGACCGCGGCCGCTCCGGCGCAGGCCGCCGCCCCGACGTTGCCGGCCACCGGCGGTGGGGCACCCTTGGGGCTGGCCCTCGCCGCTGCGCTCTCCGGCGCCGCAGCGCTGTGGCTCGCCACGCGGGGCCGCCGCGCCGCACGACCCTGAGGAGCACGATGTCCTGGACCGCCGACGACATCCCCGACCAGACCGGCCGCACCGCGGTGGTCACCGGCGCCAACGGTGGGCTCGGGCTCGAGACGGCCAAGGCGCTGGCCGCCACGGGTGCGCACGTGGTGATGGCCGCTCGCGACCAGGCCAAGGCGGCGGACGCCGAGCGGGAGATCCGCAGTCACGCACCCGATGCCTCGCTGGAGATCGTGCGCCTCGACCTCGGCGACCAAGCATCGGTGAAGGACGCAGCCGCGACGATCGCCGAGGCGCACCCGGTGATCGACCTCCTGGTGAACAACGCCGGCGTGATGGCGATGCCGGAGCGCAAGACGGCCGACGGCTACGAGATGCAGCTCGGCGTGAACCACCTCGGCCACTGGACCTTCACCGCCGGCCTGCTGGCTCCCCTGCTGCGCTCGGCGGCGAACGGTCGCCACCCGCGGGTCGTCACCGTCACGAGCGTGGCCCGATTCACCGGCGGCCCGATCGACCCGTCGAACCCGCACCTCGCCGGCCGCTACGACCCGTGGCGGGCCTACGGCCAGGCCAAGCTGGCCAACTACTTCTTCGGCCTCGGGCTGCAGCAGCAGGCGGAGCGGGCCGGCGTGGACCTGGCCAGCCTCCTCGCCCACCCCGGCCTCACGAACACCGACCTGCAGAGCCGCACCCACCGCGAGGGCGGGGCCGGCCTCCTCGGCGCGCTGTCCGATCGGATCACCGACGTCCTCGGCATGTCACCGGCAGCCGGCACGCGCATGCAGCTGCGGGCGGCCACCGATCCGAAGGCCAGGGGTGGGCAGCTCTACGCGCCGGCCTTCGCCAGCTTCGGGCCCGCCGTCGCTCGCCCGATCCTGCGCAAGCACGACCTGCAGGCCCGCATCGACCAGCTCTGGGAGGTCTCCGAGCGCGAGACCGGCGTGCCCCTCGACGTCGCCGAGGCCGCCCGCTCCCTCTGAGCGGAGCACCATGGAGCCATGACGCAACGACAGCTGGTGTCCTCCGGCGCTGAGTGGGAGCCGATCGTCGGGTACTCGCGAGCGGTCCGGGTGGGGTCGCACGTGTACGTGGCCGGGACGACGGCGGCACGGGAGGGAGGCGGTGCCGTCGGCGGTGACGACATCGGCGCCCAGGCAGGTGAGGCACTGCGCAGGATCGCGGCCGCACTCGAGCAGGTCGGGTCCAGCATGGGCGACGTGGTGCGGACCCGGATGTTCGTCACGGACATCAGCCGCTGGGAGGAGGTCGGGCGCGCCCACGGCGAGGTCTTCGGCGCCATCCGACCGGCCGCTTCCATGGTCGAGGTCAGCCGACTCATCGATCCGGCGCTGCTCGTCGAGATCGAGGCCGACGCCGTCATCCGCAGCTCCGAGCTCTGACCGACCCGCACCTCACGCCCGGATGGGGTGTGGGCGCTCAGCGCCGAACCTGCCCCCTCGATGCGTCGCCGCCGGCGCCCAGGAGGATCAGCCGACGATCTCGTGCTCGTTGCCCAACCAGATGGGTGAGTTGGGGAGGTCGATGAAGTTGCGCTCGTCCTCGAGCAGCTCGGCCGCGGCCCGGGCGGCAGCCTCGGGATCCGGGACGCCGCCGGTCATGGCTTCGACGCTGTCGAACCAGAGCTCGGCCACGCCGTCGTAGGGCTCCGGCGCTCCCCCGTTGCGGGCCTGGAACGCGGCGTGGAGCCCGGGCAGATCGGCGGTGTGGCACTGCACGTACCGGCGCACGCCGATCGCCTCGGCACGCGCCTTCACCAAGGGCGCGTGCGTCTCCAGCCAGTAGCTCTGGAACTCCTCGCGCGACAGGCCCGGACGGCGGCGGAGGCAGAACGTGAGCTTGATCATGGGGCGATGATGGCAGGCGGAGCGCCGGCGGTCAGGGGGTCAGGCGTCGCATGCCCCGGAGGGCGAACACGGCCAGGACGGCGATGGTGGCGCCGAGGGCGAGCAGGCCCGGCCACATCTCCGCCCAGCCGACGCCGAAGCCGGACGGCGGGTTCAGCTCGTCGGGCACGAAGCCGGCCCGGGCCAGTCTCAGCACGTTGGTCATCGGGTTGATGCGGGCCACGCCGGGGAGCCAGCCGCTCATGGCCGAGATCGGCACCTGCGCGGTCGACAGGAAGATGGCCATGAAGATGCCCACCTGGATCAAGGGCCCGACGTTGGTGTTCTGCACCCGGTAGACGAGGCCGAGGGCCCAGAGCGCCGCGACGACGGCGATGCCGAGAGCGGACAGGACCAGCGTGGCGATGCCGAGCGCGCCGCCGGGGATGGCGACTCCGCCGATCATGGCCACGACGAGCACGACCAGGGTGGTGACCAGGGCGCGTACGAGGGCGGCGGCGATGGCCCCGCCGAGGAGCGTGGCGCGGCTCATCGGGGCGAGCAGGAACCGGTCGAAGAACCCGGACTCGAAGTCCCGAGCGGTCGACAGGCCCATCGTCATCCCGGCGAACGACGCGCCCTGGATGATGGCCATCGGGGCGTACCAGGACATGGCGTTGCCGTTGCCGAAGGCACGCCCGGCGAAGCCGTAGGCGCCCGAGAAGGTGATCACGAAGAAGACCGGCATGATCAGCGTCGGCACGAAGGTGGCGGGCTGGCGCCGGATGCCCCGCAGGTTCCGGGCCACCATCTCGCGGACGATGGCACCGGACCCGTGACGGGTGGTGCCGAGGTCGACCCGGGCGTCGACGGCGGTCATGCCGCCACCGCCAGCCGGCGACGGAGGGCGCGCAGCGAGAGTGCGATGGCGAGCACCGCAACAGCAGCCGAGACGGCGATGGCCACCGCGGCGTCGCGGAAGGACCACCCGATGCTGATGAGGTCGCGGAGCGCCTCGAGGATCCAGGAGATCGGGTTGTAGGTCGCCACGGTGCGGTACCAGCCGGTCATCAGCTCGCGAGGGAAGAACGCGGACGAGGTGAACATCAGCACGAAGATCAGCGGGAACGCTCCCTGCACCGCCTCGGAGGACCCGGTGCGGATGCCCAGCATCACGCCGAAGCCGCCGATGCCCACGCCGAGGAGGGCGGCGCACACGACCAGGACCGCGACCGCACCGACCCCGCCGTCGATCCGGGCCCCGAACACCACCAGCACGGCGGTGAAGAACAGCGCCTGCACCGCACCCAGCACCGCGCCGCCGGCGAGGCGGCCGACGAGGATCGAGGTGCGAGACACGGGCGACGCGAGGAGCCGGTCGAAGAACCCGTTCTCGATGTCGTTGGCCATCTCGGTGCCGGCCTGGGTGGAGCCGAACAGGACCCCCTGCAGGACGGTGGCCGGCAGCAGGAAGTCGAGGAAGGAGTCGAACTGCGCGGCGAACACCGGCTGCTCGGACGTGATGCGGTCGAACGCCGCCGCGTTGAGTGCGGCGAAGAACAGCGGGAAGAAGATCGACGGCACCAGCACCTGGGGCTGGCGGAGCACGGCGAACACCGCTCGCCGCGACAGCAGCAGCGACTGGCGCACCGGGCTGGGCCGGTTCACCACCACGTCGGCAGCGACGGTGGCGGTCACGTCGGTGCCGGCTCGTCCGCGCCCTCGAGGCGGCGACCGGTCGCCTCGGCGAACACGTCGTCGAGGGTCGGGGCGTTGAGCTCCATGTGGCGCACCGCCACGCCGGCCTCGTCGAGCTCGCGCACCACGGCGGTGAGCTGTTGGGCACCGCCCTCCAGGCCGATGGCGATCATGCCCGGCTCGCACGGCCGTTGCTCGCCGAAGCGCACGAGGCGGGCGAGGGCCGGGGCCGGGTCGCCGTCCACCTCGATCATCAGCGTCGGCGAGCCGACTTCGTCCTTCAGCGCCCTCGGATCGCCCTTCTTCACGATGCGGCCGTGGTCGATGATGGCGATGCGGCGGGCGAGCTGGTCGGCCTCCTCCAGGTACTGCGTCGTGAGCAGCACCGTGGTGCCGCGCTCCCGGTTCAGGTACCGGACCTCCTCCCACAGCGCGAGGCGGCTCATCGGGTCGAGGCCGGTGGT
>DMTU01000072.1:0-1674 GCA_003476595.1 Acidimicrobiaceae bacterium
CCGGCATCGACACGACGTGGAGCAACATCGGCTCGGCGCTGTGGCATCTGGCCACCCACCCCGAGGACCAGCAGCGGCTGCGTGACGAGCCCGACCTGATGCCGATGGCGGTCGAGGAGTTCCTGCGCTTCTACAGCCCGGTGACCATGGCCCGCTACGTCACGGAGGACACCGAGTTCAACGGCTGCCCGATGCAGGAGGGCGACAAGATCCTCATGGCCTTCCCGGCCGGCAACCACGATCCCGAACTGTTCGAGGACGCCGACCAGTTCATCATCGACCGGGCCAAGAACCGCCACTTCGCCTTCGGCTCCGGGATCCACCGGTGCCTGGGCTCGAACCTGGCCCGCATGGAGATCAAGGTCGCGCTCGAGGTGTTCCTCCAGCGCATCCCGACGTTCGAGCTCTCCGACCCCGATGCCGTCACCTGGACCGGCGGGCAGGTGCGCGGCCCCCGCTGCGTGCCGATTACCTTCTGAACGACAGCACAACAGGGGGTCATGGCAGATGAAGACCGCAGTCGCCGACATGCTCGGCATCGAGTACCCGATCCTGGCGTTCAGCCACTGCCGCGATGTGGTCGCCGCGGTGACCAACGCCGGCGGCTTCGGGGTGCTCGGCGCCGTCGCCCACACGCCCGAGCAGCTCGAGATCGATCTCACCTGGATCGACGAGCACGTCGGGGGAAAGCCATACGGCGTCGACCTCCTCCTGCCCCAGAAGTATGAGGGTGCCGACGAGGGCGGACTCGACCGCGATGCGCTCCGCCAGCTGCTGCCGGCCGAGCAGCAGGCCTTCGTCGACGACATCATGGCCCGCTACCAGGTGCCCGAGCTCGATGACGAGCAGCGCGAGGCGGTGTCCCGGCTGGGCGGCATGAACGTGTCCCCGAAGGGCTACGAGCCCCTGCTCGACGTGGCCTTCGACCACCCGATCCGGCTCATCGCCAGCGCCCTCGGCCCCCCTCCGGCCGCCCTGGTCGAACGGGCACATGCCGCCGACGTCCTGGTGGCCGCACTCGCCGGCACCAAGGAACACGCCATCCGGCACACGGAGATCGGCGTCGACATCGTGGTCGCTCAGGGCACCGAGGGCGGCGGCCACACCGGTGAGGTCGCCACGATGGTGCTGGTGCCCGAAGTGGTCGATGCCGTGGCCCCGACGCCCGTGCTCGCCGCTGGCGGGATCGGCAACGGGCGCCAGGTCGCGGCGGCCGTGGCCCTGGGCGCCCAGGGGGTGTGGTGCGGGTCGGTGTGGCTCACCACCGAAGAGGCCGAGACCCAACCGGTCATCAAGGAGAAGTACCTGGCTGCGCGGTCGAAGGACACCGTGCGCTCGCGCTCCATCACCGGTAAACCAGCCCGGATGCTGAAGACCAAGTGGACCGAGGAGTGGGAGCGCGCCGACGGCCCGGGCCCGCTCGGCATGCCCCTGCAGCCCCTGCTCGTGTCCGAGGCGCAGGCCCGGATCAATCGAGCGGCCAACACCCCCGGGTCTGGAGCGCAGGAGCTCGCCACCTACTTCGTCGGACAGGTCGTGGGACAGATGAACGTCTCCAAGAAGGCCGGCCAGGTCGTCATGGACATGGTCAACGAGTACGCCGACGTGGTGATCCGCTTCGCCGAGGAGACCCAGACCTCCTGAGCAGAGTCACCCGGCCCGGAACCGCTCCAG
>DMTU01000072.1:1750-9440 GCA_003476595.1 Acidimicrobiaceae bacterium
CCAGGTCGATGGTGATGAACACCGCGGAGGCTCGCACGAAGACGGCCCCCTCGGCGGAGCCGGTGCAGCCCAGGTACAGCTTGCGGCCTTCCCGCCGATCCAGCCAGGCCCGAAACTCGAGCGGCACGCCCATCGGGCAGGCGCCTTCGTAGCGAAGGGTGAGCTCGCCGGTGAAGGCCATCTCCCCGACCACGGGCAGGAGGCCACCGAGGGTCTCGTCGACGCAGGAGGCAACGATGCCGCCGTGGCTGCGGCCAGGAGCGCCCTCCCAACCCCGGTCGAGCGTGACCACGCCGACCGCTTGGTCACCCTCCTGGCGGATCCTCAGCCCGATGCTCAAAGGGTTCGCCGAACCCGATACCGGCGAATCCTCGAACATGTCGAGAAAGGCGCCGTCCCCGACGACGTCACCGAGGGGCCGATGCTCGACGACGGCCAGAAGGAAACGGGGGTTTCCACCGAGCTCCATCTCTCGCTGACGCCTGGGCTCCTGCTCGATGCGGACGGCGAGATCCTGGGCTGCGTCGGCGATGCGCTGCAGCACCTCGGGCTCTGCACGGTGGCCGACGAGAGCGTGGCTCAGGCGATTCAGCGCCGCCGCAGCACCCACCCGGTCTGTCAAGTCCGAATGCTCGTCCGCAGAGCCTTCGTCTGCATCCTCGGCACCATCCATGCGACCACTCTGCCAGTGGCTGGTACCTGGGTAGAAAGTCTCGGCGTGGCCGGTTGCATGGACGTCGACACTCGCTCTGGCTGCACACGGCTCTGCCCCGCCCCCCCCACCTTTCTCAGTGAGCCGAAGCAGGAGATTGGGTGTGGAACGCAGAACTCGGATTCATGGCAACCCGACCCGCGACGAGAAACGACGATCGCATCGGCTGGCGCCGGGGCAGCCTCAGGCCCAGATCGAGAGCCTCGCTCGGGGTCGCCCTCGCCTTCGTCGCCGCATTGGCCATGGGGGCTGGGCCGGTGCCGCAGGCGGCTGCGCAGGATCCATCATTCGAAACAGGATCTGGTCGGGCTTCCGCCCGGTACCTGAAGGTCGGTCCATCCCGGGGCTCGCTCGCGCTTGCGCCGACGGTCGGTCTGGCGTTGTCCGACTTCCTCAACACCCGTGGTCGCGGCGACGTGCGCACCGCCGACTTCGCCGCCCTCGAGGATTCGTTGCCACCGGAGCTCGTCGAAGCGCTGCCCACCGTCAAGGTCGAGTCCACCGACGAGGGGTCCGAGGACGGCAAGACTGCCACCCTCGGCACGCCGGCCGAGGTGCCCGTCGGGTTGTCGGCGGCGACGCTGCAGGCCTCTGCAGGCACCGCGCCCTACGGACGCTCGAGCTTCGAGACGGCGCCGGTCGAGCTGGAGGTGCTGGCAGTCAGCGGCGGTACAGCCGAAGCGTTCAGCGGGGTCGTCGACGGCAACGTCCGGGAGGCCGTCGGCACCGTCGAGATCGGCAAGGTGGACATCGGTGGTGGAGCGCTCGTGCTCGAGGGGCTGCGCTGGGAGGCGGTGCACCGCAGCGGAGCAGCGTCGGCCGAGCAGGGCACGTTCACCGTGGGCGCGGTCTCGGTGGCCGGCCAGCGCTTCGGCGCTCCCGAGGGGGCCGAGCAGCCACTGGCCGACGCCCTCGCCGCCGCCCAGCCCCTGCTCGGGCCGCTCGGCCTCCAGGTCACGCTTCCGGAGTCTCGCATCGAGAACGGGTTCGTCGAGATGACGCCACTGCGCATCCGGATGGCGAACTCCGAGCTCGGATCCGTTGTGGCCCCGGCGCTGGAGGCGGCGCAGCCGGTACGAGAGGCGCTGATCGACGCCCTCCGGAGCGGCAGCGAGGACGTCGACGCCGCCATCCTGCTCGCCGACGTGGCCCTGGGCGTCCTCGCCGGCGGCTCCACGCTCGACATCGAGCTCGGGGGCGTGACCGCCCAGACGGCGGAGCCCGCCGAAGGCTTCAGCTTCGGCAACTCCGGCGGCGGTTTCGATCTGTCCCCGCCGGCACCGGCAGCGTCGGTTGCCTCCGGCGCCGCATCGGTGCCCAGTGACGCATCGTCGAGCCTCGGTGCGGGTTCGGCACCCACGTCGTCGGTGGAGCTGCCAGCACCGCTGGCTGGTGCCGCCGGCGAGGACGCCGGTGACAGCGCCGCCTCCGACGTCGCCTCCGGCACGGTGCCCGTCTCCTCATCGACAACCGGAGGCGGCGCCGGTCCGCTCCTCCTCATTGGCCTGGCCGCAGCTGCAGCCGCCGTGGGGGCGGGAGCCGTGGACTACCGCCGGCTCTTGCGACGCCCGGCGCTCGCCACCTGAGGCACCACCTTTCGCCCGTCCGGCGGCGGACACACACAAACCACGTTCGAAACGACATCAGGGGTCAAACTTGCAGCCGCATCCGAACCTTCCGAGTCCCGCGGGCAGAGTCCTACGGGGTTACGCACCAGTCGCCATCCTCGGCGTGCTCTTCGCCCTCATGGCAGCGACGGTGCCCTCCACCTACTCCGAGCAAGGGCTCGCCACCACCGACTCGGGTGAGGGCTCCGGCTCCTTCGAAGCGGGTACCGGATCCACATCGGACAGCGCTGGCCTCGACGGGACCGGCGACGCCGACCCGGCAGCCGGCACCGATGGTGCCGCTGTCACCGGCGGCGGCGCTGCGGCCGGCGGGACTGCCGGCACTCCCGCTGAAAGCGCCGGTGGCGGTGGCGGTGGCGGTGGCGGTGGGCCGATTGCCGGTCAGCAGCCGTGTGCCGATCGCCCGATGCAGATCCCGGGTGACCCGTACTCGCCGCCGTGCTTCGAGTTCTCCGGTGACAACGGCGGGGCGACGGCCAAGGGCGTGACGCCCGAGGAGGTCATCGTGTCGGCCCGCATCCTGAACGAGAAGGGCTTCCAGCAGACCCTGGCCACCCTGGCCGGCGCCGACATCGTCGACGGCCCCGAGGACGTGAAGCGCACCATCGCCGCGCTGGCCGAGTACTTCAACAGCCGGATGCAGTTCTACGGCCGGAAGATGTCCATCAACTTCTACAACGGCAAGGGAGCCGGCACCGCCGAGCTGCAGGGGGCGGGTCAGGCCGAGGCCGAGGCCGACGCCATCACCGCCGCCGAGGAGATCGGCGCGTTCGCCGAGATCAACGGCAGCTCTGCACCCTTCGCCGACGCCCTGGCCCGGAAGAAGGTGATCGCGTTCGGCACGCCGTACCTGTCCCGCAAGTGGCACGTCGACCGCCGGCCGTACAACTGGAGCGTGGCCACGGACTGCTCGATCATCGTGGAGTCGGTGGGTGAGTTCGCCAACCAGACGCTGGCCAACAAGCCGGCGGTGCTCGCCGGGCCCGGCCTCAAAGACAAGCCCCGCAAGATCGCCGCGTTCTCCCCGGAGAACCCGTGGTACATCGACTGCGTCGACGATGCGATCCGGATCGCCGAGTCCGCCGGGAACAAGGTCGACCAGCGGGTCACCTACCGGCTCGACATCGACTCCATGTCCAACCAGGCCGCGAGCATCATCACCAAGATGAAGTCCGAGGGGATCACCACTGTCCTGTGCGGGTGCGACCCGATCATGCCGATCTTCTTGACGACGAAGGCCGCCGAGCAGGGGTACAACCCGGAGTGGGTCGTGGCCGGCACGGCGCTGTCCGACATCGACATCGTCGGCCAGCTCTACGACCAGGACCAGTGGTCCCGGGCCTTCGGCGTCAGCTACCTGAGCTCGTTCCTGCCCATCGAGTCGGGCATCGGCTACAGCGCCTACAAGAGCGTGCGCAACGACGAGCCCGCCTTCGCGGTCGAGACGATCTACTCCCAGATGTACATGCTCGCCCTCGGCATCCACATGGCCGGCCCGAACCTGACGCCGGAGACCTACGAGCAGGGCATGTTCGCCTACCCGGGCGGGACCGGTCCGTTCGGCACGTGGGGCTTCGACTCCGACAGCTACACCCCGACCCAGGACTACCGCGTCATCTGGTGGGATCCCGAGGCGGTGTCGCCGATGAACAGCAAGCGCGGTGCCTACATCGAGGCCTATGACGGGCGTCGCTTCAAGAAGGGCGAGCTCCCCGCCTCCGACCAGCCCCCGGTGTTCCGATGAGAGCGCCGGAGGTGCAGGACCACCTGCACGAGGAGGCCGAAGCCGGATCGCTCCGTGACCGGCTGACGGCACCCAGCCGCAGCCGGTCCGTCGCCATCGGCGCCGTGGCCTTCGCGATCGGGTACCCGCTGCTCGGGTTCGCCCTGCCCGATGGTGCACCCTTCGGCGTGGTGCTCCAGGGGGCGGTGTTCGGGACGGTGACCGCCCTGCTGGCCATGGGCCTGATCCTGCTGTACCGCACCGACAGCATCATCAACTTCTCCTACGGTGCAATGGGCCTCGTGGGTGGGAACCTCGGGGTGAACCTCTACCTCGAGACCGGATGGAACTACCTCCTGGCCATGGGCGTCGGCGTGGGCGCCGGCCTGGCCGTGGGCGCCCTCGTCGAGCTCACCGTCGTCAGACGGTTCAAGGACGCCAGCCGCCTCACGCTCACCGTGGCCACGATCGGCCTCGCGCAGATCCTCGGCTACGTGGGGGCCATCTTCATCCCGGGCCGGTTCGGCTCGGTCGGGCTCGTCGGGGGATTCGAGACTCCTTACACGTTCGGCTTCGACGTCGGCCCCGTCCGCTTCACCGCCGGCCACGTCCTCATCATGGTGGCCGTCCCGCCGATCATCGCCGCCCTCTCCTGGTTCCTGCTGCGGACCGATGCCGGCGTCGCCGTGCGGGCGGCAGCTCAGAACAAGGAACGGGCCCAGCTGCTCGGCATCCCCATCGACCGCCTCAAGACGATCGTGTGGATCGTCGCCGGCGGCCTCGCGGCGCTCACCATCGTGCTCCAGGCGCCCTTCGCCGGGACGGCATCGAACCCGCTCACCGCTCCCATCACCGTGCTGCTGCCCGCCCTCGCTGCCGCGGTCATCGCCCGGATGGAGTCCCTGCCCCTCGCGTTCCTCGCCGGGATCGGCCTCGGGGTGCTCGAGGAGCTCGTCCGCTGGAACGTCGACAAGGCGTCGGCTCCGGACCTGGCCTTCCTGATCGTCATCCTCGGCGCCCTGCTCCTGCAGTCCGGCAAGCTGTCACGGGCCCACGACGTCTCCTTCGGCCTGGACCTCGCCGGCGTCGTGCGCGCCGTGCCCGCCGAGCTGTCGGGCCTTCCCGAGGTCCGCTGGGTCCGCCGCGGCCTCATCGCCGTCGTGCTCCTGGCCGCCGTCGTGGTCCCCCGGGGCTGGGCTCCGTCGTCACAGAGCCTGGCAACGACCGCAGTCGTGTGGTGCCTCGTCGCCGTGTCGCTGGTCGTGCTCTCCGGGTGGGCCGGCAAGGTGAGCCTCGGTCAGTTCGGCATCGTGGGCGTCGCCGCCATCGTCGCCGGCAACATCGTGCAGCGGTGGAACATCGACATCTTCGTGACCGTCCTGATCGCCGGGCTCGCCGGCGCCCTGGCGGCCCTCCTCATCGGGATCCCGGCCCTACGGATCAAGGGACTCTTCCTGGCGGTGACGACCCTCGCCTTCGCTGTCACCCTCGACAGCTTCCTGCTCAACCCCGTGAACTTCCCCGACCAGGTGCCGGACAACGTCAACCCGCCGATCTTCTGGGACCGCTTCGACGGCGCCGAGCAGCTGGTGCTCTACAACTTCGCCCTGGGCCTGCTCGTGCTGTCCCTGCTGCTGACCAACGCGCTGCGCCGCACCCGATGGGGCCGGGTCTTCCAGGCCACGAAGGACAACGAGAAGACTGCCCAGGCCCAGTCCGTCCCCACGACCAAGGTCAAGCTGGTGTCGTTCTGCTACTCCGGCTTCATCGCCGGGCTCGCCGGCGGCGTCTACGTCCTGGTGCTCCGCGGCGCTCGGGTCAACTCCTTCCCGCCCATCATGAGCCTCGAGGTCTTCTCGATGACCGTCATCGGTGGCCTGGGCTCGCTGCTCGGCGCCGTCTCGGGCGTGGTCCTCTTCCGCTTCCTCCAGAACTCCGAGATCCTCGGTGGCGACCTCCGCCTGGCCGTGACCGGTGCCGGTCTGCTCGTCGTGCTGTACGTCTATCCCGGCGGTCTCGGCCAGGGGATGTACACGGTCAGGGACCGGTACCTCCGGGTCATCGCCCGGCGCCGCGGCATCCACGTGCCCAGCCTCATCGAGGACAGCCGCCAAGAAGACGACCCGCCCGCCGTTGAGGTCGTCGCGCCACCACCGGACCGCTCGTCCCCACCGATCGATCCGGTCGACGACACACTGGTCCAATCGGCGCCGACCCCGGCCGGGAGGAACACACCATGACCTCGACCGCAGAGGCGACCTCCTTCGTCGCCGCCCCGTCCACTCCCGTCCTCGAATGCCGCGGCATCGACGTCGCCTACGGGCCGGTCCAGGTGCTCTTCGACGTGGACCTCACCGTTCATCCCGGTGAGATCGTCGCCCTGCTCGGCACGAACGGCGCGGGCAAGTCGACGTTGCTCAAGGCTATCTCCGGGCTGGTGCGACCCAAGAGCGGCACGGTCACCTTCGACGGCGAGGAGATCACCGGCGAGGCAGCGCACCTCACGGCCGCTCGCGGTCTGGTGCAGATGCCCGGCGGCAAGGGCGTGTTCCCCACGCTGTCGGTCAAGGACAACCTGCGCCTCTCGTGCTGGCTCTTCCGTGACGACGCCGAGCGGGTGGACGCAAAGGTGGCCGAGGTCCTCGACCTGTTCCCCCGCCTGAAGGACCGGTACTCGAACCTGGCGGGAGACATGTCCGGCGGCGAGCAGCAGATGCTGACCCTCGGCATGGCGCTCGTCAACGAACCGAAGCTGTTGATGATCGACGAGCTGTCCCTCGGGCTGGCGCCCACCATCGTGGGCGACCTCATCGAGGTCGTGCACGACATCAACCGCATGGGCGTGACCATCATCGTCGTCGAGCAGTCCATCAACGTCGCGCTCACGTTGGCCCGGCGCGCCGTGTTCATGGAGAAGGGCGAGTTCCGCTTCACGGGTCCGACCTCGGCCCTGCTCGAGCGGCCCGACATCCTCCGGTCCGTCTTCATCGCAGGTAGCTCCGTGGACGATGCCGATGGCGGAGACGTGCCCGCCGCAGCGGCAGCCACGCCGACGGAAGCGCCCCGCGAGGCCCCGGGGCCCGACGCGCCGGCGGTCCTGCGCTGCGCGGGGGTCGTGAAGCGCTTCGGCGGCATCAATGCCATCGACGGCATCGACCTCCACCTCCGGGAGGGCGAGGTGCTCGGCCTCATCGGACAGAACGGTGCCGGCAAGACCACGCTCTTCGACTGCATCTCGGGCTACCACCGCGTCGACGGCGGGCGCATCGAGCTCCACGGGACCGACGTCACCGCATGGGAGCCGCACGAGCGAGCCTTGTACCAGCTGGGGCGGTCGTTCCAGGAGGCGATGCTGTACCCGACGCTCACCGTGCGGGAGACGATCGCCACGGCGCTCGAGCGGCACCTCGACAACCGCGACATCGTCGCGGCCGCCCTCGCTGCGCCGGCGTCGTACGACAGCGAGATCCAGGCGTGGCGTCGGGTGGAGGAGCTGATCGAGATGATGAACCTCGGCGCCTTCCGCGACAAGCTCGTCGGGGAGCTGTCCACGGGGTCGCGGCGGATCGTCGAGCTGGCCTGCCTGCTCGCCCAGGAACCGAGCGTGCTCCTGCTCGACGAGCCCTC
>DMTU01000072.1:9645-9836 GCA_003476595.1 Acidimicrobiaceae bacterium
GTGCTCCTGCTCGACGAGCCCTCGGGCGGCGTCGCCCAGAAGGAGACCGAAGCGCTCGGCCCGCTGCTGCGCCAGGTCCAGGAGCTGACCGCGTGCTCGATCATGATCATCGAGCACGACATGCCGCTCCTGACCTCGCTGTGCGACCGCATGTACTGCCTCGAGCTCGGCGACGTCATCGCCGAGGGCAC
>DMTU01000005.1:0-1010 GCA_003476595.1 Acidimicrobiaceae bacterium
CGTGGCCGAGGCCGCGGTCATCGGCATCCCGCACGAGAAGTGGGCCGAGCGCCCCCTGGCCTGCGTGGTGCTGAAGGAGGGCGCATCGGCAACCAAGGAGGACCTGCTCGCCTACCTCGAGGGCCGGGTCGCCAAGTGGTGGCTCCCCGACGACATCGCCTTCATCGACGAGGTGCCGAAGACGTCGGTGGGCAAGTTCTCCAAGAAGGACCTGCGCTCGAAGTTCGAGGGCTACGCACTGCCCACCGACGGGTAGGCGACGCTCCCACGGGGAAGGGAGCGCGGTGGCGGTGCGCCGGGGCCGCGCTCCGCCATCCGGAGACACGGCCCCGAGGAGCCCCCGTGTCCGAACTCTCCATCACCCCCGCAGGGTTGCTCATCGCCTTCTTCGCCCTCGTCGTCCTGGTCGCCCTGGTGGTGGCCGCGCGGGCGTGGTCACCGAGACGCCGCGTCGACGACGACGACGGACCCGTGATCGACCTGACCTACCTCGAGCGGGCCATCAAGTCCGACGAGGAGGCGGCCCGGCGACGCCGGGAGGAGCACAAGCCCCTGCTCAGCCAGGCGCCGAGCGCCGACCCGGACCGGGCCCACCGGCTGCCCAGGGACGAGCGCTAGCTCAGCCCGGCATCTCGAACTCGCTGGGCGCGCTCACCATCCAGAGCGTGCCCCAGCGGTCGGCGCAGGCACCGAAGCCCGGTGACCAGAACGTCTCGCCGAAGTCCATCTCGACCTGGCCGCCCTCGGCGAGGGCCTCGAACGCGCGCTTGGCCGCGTCGACGTCGGCGGCCTCGTGGTGGATGTAGGCGCCCGACGGCGGGCCGCTCATGTTCGGATCGTCGGACGCCATGATCATGGCGTCGCCGACCATCAGCGCGGCGTGGAGGACCATGTCGGGGTCCCAGTCGGGCGGGGTGTCCTCGTCGGCGGGCATGTCGCCGGCGCCCATGATGTGGAGGTCGCCGCCGAAGATCTCCTGGTAGCGGGTGAACGCCTCGCGGCAGGTGCCC
>DMTU01000005.1:1025-8271 GCA_003476595.1 Acidimicrobiaceae bacterium
ACGGATGGAAGGCCATGGTGTGCGGCTCCTGTGTCAGGTGGTGGATGTGATCTTCGCGACCTGACGCAGCGAGCGCCACGGATTCATCGGTGGGGATCCATCGGTGGGGAACCGGGGTGCCTCAGCCGATGACCTCGAAGGTCGTGGCCAGATCGACACCCGCGCGGCGGCCGGCGTCCTCGGCACCGCCGCGCAGGAACGACGCCGGGTCGGCCATGTCGCCCTGGAGGTGGCGCAGGTACGTGGCGTGGCACCGCAGCGATTCGACGCCGGCGTCGAAGGTTCCGGTGACGTCCACGAAGTGGGTGGACTGCGGGCTGGCGTTGAACGCCGTGAACCGCACGCCGTCCCAGGCCTCGCCCCGGTCGGGGAACACCCACGGGTTGGCGGCGTCGCGCACGGCGTCGAGCAGCGCTCGGCCCACGGCCCGGTGGTCGGCGTGGTTCCAGGACGGGCCGCCCCACGACTCGTGGTGGTTGATCGACAGCACCACGTCGGACCGGTGGCGGCGGATGGCGGCGGCGAGGTCGGCCCGCAGCTCGAGGCCCTCGACCACGGTGCCGTCGGGGTGGTCGAGGAACTCCACGTCGGTGACGCCGACGACGGCACAGCTGGCGATCTGCTCCTCCCGACGGATCGGGGCCACCTCCTCGGGCGCCATCGTCGAGATGCCGGCCTCGCCCTCGGTGACCAGCACGTAGCCGACCCACCTGCCCTGGGCGGTCCAGCGGGCCACGGCGGCGGCCGCGCCGTACTCCATGTCGTCGGGGTGGGCGACGACGGCGAGGGCACGGCCCCAGTCCTCGGGGAACGCTTCAAGCTCGGTCACGGGAGCCTCCTCAGGCCAGGTTGGACGAGCGCGGGTAGGCGTCGGCCGGGTCGGTCAGGACGTTGACGAGGTAGGGCACGCCGGAGGCGAACGCCCGGTCCATGGCCGGGCCGATCTCGTCGGGGTCGGTCACGGTCTCGCCGGCACCGCCGAGGGCCTTGACCACGTCGTCGTAGCGGGTGCCGGGTTGGAGGTCGGCGGCGACGTCGTAGCCGTAGACCATCTGCATCGGGTGCTTCTCCAGGCCCCAGATGCCGTTGTTGCCCACCACCATGACGACGGGCAGGTCGTGGCGGACGAGGGTGTCCACGTCCATGAGCGAGAAGCCGGCGGCGCCGTCGCCGAGCAGCACCACGACCTGGCGGTCCGGGTGGGTGACCCGGGCCGCGATCGCGCCGCCCATGCCGGTGCCGAGGCAGCCGAACGGGCCGGTGTCGAGCCAGGACCCGGGCGTCTGCACGTCGACGTACTTGCCGGCGTAGCTGACGAAGTCACCGCCGTCGCACACCACCACCGCGTCGCGGTCCAATCGCTTGGCCAGCTCGCCGTAGATGCGGGTCGGCTTGATCGGGTCGTCACCGGCGGCGAGCAGGGGCGCGTCGGCCGCCCGGGCGGCGGCCTCGGCGTCGGTGAGGCGGGCGATCCAGGGCTCGTGGTCGGCCCGGTCGCCGGTGTGGTCGGCCCAGGCTTGCAGCACGGTGGCGAGGTCGCCGCTGACCCGGATGGCCGGCTCGACGTGGCCGGGTTCGAGGCTGGGGTGGTCGACCACGTGGATGACCTCGGCGTCGCCGAAGCTCCCGAAGCCGAGGCGGAAGTCGAGCGGCGTGCCGATCACCACGACCACGTCGGCCTCGGCCTTGAGCAGGCTCCGGGTGCGGCTGAAGCACAGCTCGTGGTCGGCGGGCACGGTGCCGCGGCCGAGGCCGTTGAGGAAGACCGGGACGCGCAGGGCCTCCACGGCGGCGACGAGGGCGTCGTGCGCGCCGCCCCACCACACGTCGGAGCCGGCGATGATCGCCGGGGCCTTCGCCGTGGCGATGCGCTCGGCGGCCCGGCGGACCGCGTCGGGGTCGGGAGCCGGGCCGGACGGCTGCACCGCAGCGGGGGCCTCGACCTCGGCCATGCCGAACACGACGTCGAGCGGGAAGTCGAGGAACACCGGGCCCCGGTGCGGGGTGAGCGCGGTCTGCACTGCATGGGCGACGTCGGCGGCGATCCGGTCGGTGGCGGTGACCGTTGCGGCGTGCTTGGTGATGGGCGCGAGCAGCGGGACGTGGTCGAACTCCTGCAGCGAGCCCGACCCCCACCGCTCCTGCGGGGCCCGGCCGCCGAGCACCAGCACGGGTGAGCCGTTGAACTGGGCGCTGGTGATGGCGCTGATGCCGTTGGTGACGCCGGGGCCGGCGGTGAGCACGGCGACGCCGACGTTGCGGGTCAGCTTGGCGGCGGCCTCCGCGGCGAAGGTGGCGGTCTGCTCGTGGCGCACGTCGAGGATGCGCACGTTCGGGTCCCGCTTCGCGGCGGCGTCGTAGAACGGGAAGATGTGCCCGCCCGACAGCGTGTAGATCGTGTCCACGCCTGCGCTGCGCAGGACGGACAGGGCCAGCTCGCCGCCGTGGTCGTTCAGCATCCGGTCAGCCTGGCAAAGCGGGCCCGGTGCGCGCGGCCGGTGCGCGAACCTGCTCGTCATGACCGAAGCTGCCGGCGCCATCGTCCCCGACGACAAGGACTGGACCTGGGTGCTGGAGCGCCCCTGTCCCGAGTGCGGGTTCGACGCCCGCTCGATCGACGTGACCGAGGTCGGTGACCTCATCCGGACCAACGCGTCGGCCTGGCAGCGGGTGCTCGCCGCCCCCGACGCCGGCCACCGCCCCTCGCCGGATCGCTGGTCCCCGCTCGAGTACGCGTGCCACGTGCGCGACGTGTTCCGCCTCTTCGCCGAGCGGCTCGACCTGATGCTCACGCAGGACGGCCCGCACTACGCGAACTGGGACCAGGACGCCACCGCCGTCGAGGACGACTACGCCAGCCAGTCACCCGTGGCCGTGGCGGTGGAGCTCACCCGGGCCGGCGCGGCGCTGGCCGACCGGTTCGACGCCGTCGAGGGCGAACAGTGGGAGCGCACCGGCCACCGCTCCGACGGGGCCGAGTTCACGGTGGACACCTTCGCCCGCTACTTCATGCACGACCCGGTCCACCACCTCTGGGACGTGCGCTGAACGATGGGGGCTGGCGCGGTCGCTCAGTCGACCAGGGTCGAGGGCTCGGCCAGGCCGGGGTCGTCGTCCCGGGGCGGGCGCACGAACGGCGCCGGCGTGGTGCGGGGCAGCAGCTTCCACGACACGAAGGCGGCGACGAACACCACGGCCGAACCGACCAGCGCAGCGAGGTTGAGGCCGTCGACGAAGGCCTGCTTGGCGGCCAGGGCGAGGGCATCGCCCTGGGCGCCGCCGACCTGACCGGCCACGGCGAGGGCACCGGCGAGGCCGCTGTCGACCACGCCCCGGGCCGCCTCGGGCAGGCCGACGAGGGAGGCACCGATGCCGGTGGTGTACTGCGAGGTCACGACCGAGCCCAGCACGGCCACGCCGAGGGCGCCGCCGAGCTCGCGGGTGGTGTCGTTCATGGCCGAGCCGACGCCGGCCCGCCCGAGCGGTACCGACGACATGATCAGCGTGGTGAGCGGGGTCATGGTGATGGCCATGCCGAGGCCGAGGGGCAGCACCGAGGCGTAGACGTGGGCGAGCGAGCTGTCCACGCCGATGCTGGAGAACGCGGCCAGGCCGCCGGCGGTGAAGGTGAGCCCGACGGGCACGATCCGGGCCGCACCCCAGCGGGCCACCAGCTTCGGCACGCGGGGCGCCACCAGCATCATGATGAAGGCGAAGGGCAGCTGGAACAGGCCGGACTCGAACGGGGTGTAGCCGAGCACCAGCTGCAGGTACTGCGCCATGAGGAAGAACGTGCCGAACATGGCGAAGAACGTCAGCGTGATGCCGGCCGAGGCCACGCTGAACCGGCGGTCCTTGAACAGCGACAGGTCCAGCATCGGGAACCGGGCGGTGCGCTCCCGGGCACCGAAGGCGACGATGGCCACCAGCGCGACGCCGAAGGTGAGCAGCGTCTGACCCGACAGCCAGCCGTAGTGGGGGGCCTCGATGATGGCGTAGACGAGGGCGCCCAGACCGATGATCGACAGCAGCGCGCCGGGCACGTCGAGCGGGCTCTCGGCGGGGTCCTTCGAGCTGGGCACCAGCAGGGCACCGGCGATGAGGGCGGCGAGGATGAACGGCACGTTCACCAGGAACACCGAGCCCCAGAAGAAGTGCTCGAGCAGCCAGCCCGACGCGATGGGGCCGAGGGCGGCGCCGCCGCCGGAGATGCCGGCCCAGATGGCAATGGCCTTGGGGCGCTCCTCGGCGGAGAAGACGTTGGTGAGGATGGACAGCGTCGAGGGCATGACGAACGCCGCCGCGATGCCCATGACGGCACGGGAGGCGATGACCGCCTGGGCGGTGTCGGCAATGGACGCGAACGCCGCCCCGAGCAGGAACACGAGCAGGCCGGCCTGGAGCGCGCCCTTGCGGCCCCAGCGGTCGCCGAGGGTGCCGGCGGTGAAGAGCAGGCCGGCGAAGACCAGGGCGTAGGCATCGACCATCCACTGCAGCTGGCTGGTGGACGCGTCGAGCTCGGCGGCCAGCGTGGGCAGCGCCACGTTCAGGCTCGTGTTGCCGATGATCACGATGATCAGGCTGAGGCAGAGCACAGCGAGGATCAGCCAACGACGGGCGTGGACCTCGGGTGCGATCTCGGGTTCGGGGAGGGGGATCGCCGGCGCGTCCACGGGAGGTGCTCCGCTCGTCTTCGAAGGATCAGGAGAAGGGGTCTCCGCACCGGACCAGGGGGAGGTTCCGATACGAAGACGTTTCGCAATGGTAACGCCATCAAACGGGCCGCTGCACGGTCTATTCCGGTGTTTCGATACGATGGTGACCCATGGCACGGCCCCGCAGCGAGGAGGCCCGCCTCCGCACGATCGAGGCGACCATCGAGGCGCTGCTCGAGCTCGGCGCCGAGGGCCTCACCATGGAGGAGATCGCCGAGCGCTCCGGCGTGGCGAAGTCCACCATCTACCGCCACTTCGGCACTCGGGAGCACCTGGTCACCGAGTCGGTGCGGTCGTGCGTCGTGGAGCAGCCCACGCCCGACTCGGGCTCGCTGGCCGAGGACCTCACCGACCTGTTCACCCGCTACGACGAGTCCGAGGAGACCAAGCGGCTGAACGAGCTGATCCCGCTGCTCATCGACGGCGCCCGGCGCGACGCCGGCATGCGCGAGGTGCTCGATGCGCTGCTGGTGGAGCGCCAGCGCCCGATGCGCACGGTGCTGAAGCTGGCCCAGGCCCGGGGCGAGATCGACCCCGACCTCGACCTCGACGTGGCCGTCGCCGTGCTGATCGGCCCCTTCACCTACCGGCGCATGGTCCAGGACGCCGAGATCACCGACGAGTTCGTCGCCGCCGTGGTCCAGACCGGCATCGCCGCGCTGCGCTCCACCGCACCCGGGACGGACTGACCGCCAACCACCGCCTCGCGCGACACCCGCACTGCCAGTTCGCCCCGACCGGAACTGGCAGTTCGAGCGTCGCGGTGATTAGATGTTCGGTATGCCTAACAAGCGGGGTGCAGAGACCTTCCCACGGGTGCACCTGTGCGAGGTCGTGCGGACCCGGCAGGTCACGCCGATGGTGCAGCGGGTCACGCTCGGCGGCTGCGGCCTCGCCGGCTTCCCCGCCGTGGGCGCCGATGCGTTCGCGTACCTGCTGCTGCCGCCGGCGGGCCGCAGCGACCTGACCATCGGGCTCGACTTCGACTGGGCCCACGTCCGGTCGATGGCGAAGGACGAGCGTCCCCGCGGCGCCTACTACAGCGTCCGCCACCACCGGCCCGAGCGGCTCGAGATCGACCTCGACGTCGTGCTGCACGACGACGGGGTCGCCTCCGGCTGGGCTGCGGCCGCCGCGCCCGGGGACAAGGCCGCCCTGTGGGGGCCCCGGGTCCTGTTCCTCCCGCCGACCGACGCGGCCTGGACGCTGCTGGTCGCCGACGACACCGCGGTGCCGGCGATGCTGTCGATCCTCGACCACTGGCCGGCCGACCACCGGGTGGTCGCCGTGGCCGAGGTGGCCGACGCCGCCGAGGTGCGCGACGTCCGGCCCGGGCCGTGCGTCGACCTGCGCTGGGCCCGGCGCGACCGGGGCGAGCGGGCCGCGGACGTTGTGCGCACCCTCCGCCTGCCACCCGGCCCCGGCTACGCGTGGGGCGGCGGCGAGCACGCCTGGATCCAGGAGCTGGACGCGCTGGCAGCCGACGTGCACGGCATCGACGCCGACCGTCGCTCCTTCACGTCCTACTGGCGACGCAACCAGCCGACCGGGCTGCGATGAGCGCGCTCACGACCCACCGGCTGTGCGTGGGCCACGGTGACCGCACGGTCGTGGCCGACGCCGAGCTGACCTTCGCCCCCGGCCGCTGCACCGCGATCGTCGGTGCGAACGGCTCGGGGAAGTCGACCCTGCTGCGCACCGTGGCCGGCCTGGCCGCACCGCTCGGCGGGCACGTCCAGCTGGGCGACCGCGACCTCGGCTCGCTCCGGGCGCGGGAGCTGGCCCGCCACCTGGCCTTCCTGCCCCAGGCGCCGCTGGTGCCGGCCGGGATCACCGTGGCCGAGCTGGTCGCGCTCGGGCGCCACCCGCACCGGCGCCTGCTCGGCGCGCCGTCCGCGGGCGACGATGCCGCCGTCGCCGAGGCCATGGCCCAGACCGGACTCGAGGACCTGGCCGAGCGTCCGGTCGACCAGCTCTCCGGCGGCGAGCGCCAGCGGGTGTGGATCGCGGTCGCCCTCGCCCAGCAGGCGCCGGTGCTGCTGCTCGACGAGCCGACCACCTTCCTCGACATCCGCCACCAGCTCGAGGTGCTCGCCCTGGCCCGTCGCCTCTGCGACGAGGGCGGGCGCACCGTCGTGGCCGTCCTCCACGACCTGAACCAGGCCGCCGCGTTCTCCGACCAGCTGGTGGTCCTCGGCGGCGGCCGGATCCTGGCCCAGGGCCCACCCGGCGACGTGCTGTCCGCCGACCTGCTGGCCGAGGCCTTCGGCGTGCACGCCGAAGTGCACCTCGACGACGACGCCCGCCCGACGTGCCGCTTCCACGCCGCCCTCGTCTGACCTCATCCCCCACCAACGAACCCCCTGAGGAGACCCCGATGCGACGCATCACGTTCGTGTTCACCCTGCTGGCCCTCGCCGCCGGCCTCACCGCCTGCGGCGACGACGACAGCGGCGCGGCGGTGTCCGGTGACGCCGCGAGCGAGGCGACCGCCGAGACCAGCACCGAGACCGAGGAGACCACCGAGGAGG
>DMTU01000005.1:8421-8688 GCA_003476595.1 Acidimicrobiaceae bacterium
GACCGAGGAGACCACCGAGGAGGCCACCGGCCCGATCACCATCACCGACGGGACCGGCACCGAGGTCACCCTCGAGGAGCCGGCCACGACCGTCGTCGCGCTCGAGTGGTCGCTGGCCGAGGACCTCCTCCTGGTCGACGTGGAGCCGGCCGGCGTGGCCGATGCCGCCAACTACGGCGACTGGATCGCCGAGCCGGCGCTGCCCGAGGGCGTCGAGGACGTCGGCACCCGCCAGGAGCCGTCCATCGAGCGCATCCAGGCCCTGCA
>DMTU01000005.1:8960-9152 GCA_003476595.1 Acidimicrobiaceae bacterium
GTCGACTTCCGCCACGCCGCGGTGCGCGAGCAGCTGGAGGCCATCGCCCCGACGTACTTCGTCAGCCCCTACGGCGAGGACGCCGGCAGCCAGCTCGAGGGCATGCGCCAGACCTTCGCCGACGTCGGCACGCTCACCGGCAACGAGGACGCGGCGACCGACGTCCTCGACGACCTCGACGCGCACCTGGCC
>DMTU01000018.1:0-668 GCA_003476595.1 Acidimicrobiaceae bacterium
GACCTGTTCCTGTTCTTCGTGTTCTGGGACCTGAGCCTGGTCGGCATCTACTTCCTGATCGGCGCCTGGGGGCACGGCGACGCCCGACGCTCGGCCCTGAAGTTCTTCGTCTACACGTTCGCCGGTTCGCTCGCCCTCCTGCTCGCCATCCTCGGCCTCTACCTCGCCACCGAACCACGGACCTTCGACATGGCCGAGATCATCCGCCAGCAACCGCTGCCCGCAGGCGGGGTGTACGCGACCCTCGTCTTCCTCGGGTTCTTCATCGGCTTCGGGGTCAAGACACCGGTCGTCCCCTTCCACACCTGGCTCCCGCCCGCCCACGTCGACGCCCCCGGACCGGCGTCTGCCGTCCTCGCCGGCGTGCTGCTCAAGATGGGCACCTACGGCTTCGTCCGGGTCCTCATGTCCATGCAGCCCGAGACGTTCGCCCGCTTCGCGTTCCCGATCGGCGTGGTCGCCGTCGTCTCCATCGTCTACGGCGCCCTGGTCGCCATGGCCCAGACCAACCTCAAGCGGCTCATCGCCTACACCAGCGTCAACCACATGGGCTACGTGATGCTCGGGTTGGCGGCTGCGGGCGCCAGCATCGCCGGACAGGAGGACGCCCAGGCACTGGCCCTGACCGGCGCGACGCTGGAGATGGTCGCGCACGGTCTCATCACCGG
>DMTU01000018.1:945-7759 GCA_003476595.1 Acidimicrobiaceae bacterium
CGGGTTCGTCGCCGAGTTCCAGGTCTTCGCCGGCGCCCTCGCCGTCTACCCCTGGCTCGCCGGGATCGGCCTGCTCG
Organism: Acidimicrobiaceae bacterium; assembly: GCA_003476595.1. Taxonomy (GTDB): domain Bacteria; phylum Actinomycetota; class Acidimicrobiia; order Acidimicrobiales; family Salinilacustritrichaceae; genus Salinilacustrithrix. The sequence goes on from DMTU01000018.1 coordinate 1,023, forward strand.
GAATCGTCATCACCGCTGCGCTGTTCCTGCGCATGCTCCAACAGGTCTTCCTCGGCCCACTCCCGGAGCGGTGGGCCGAGTGGCCGGACCTGGGGTGGATCGAACGCTTGACCCTCGGCACCCTGATCCTCCTCATCATCGGCATCGGCATCGCTCCGGCTCTGCTGCTCGACGTCATCGACACCTTCGCCGGCCCCTTCGTCGGCCGGTAGCGCACGGCGGTCGACGAGTTGGACGACACCATGGGCTCGGCAGGCATGGACATGGCGTCCATGCTGGGCGACGTCGTCCCCGAGCTGGTGCTCGTCGTCGGCGGCGTCATCGTCTTGCTCTACGCACTGGCTGCGCCTCGACGCCTCCAGAGCGGCGCAGCCGTCTTGGCCCTGCTCACGGTCGCCGTCGCCGTCGCGACCACCATCCCGATGCTGGACGGGCCCGAGGCCTACACGTTCGCCGAGACCTACGCCCGTGATCTGCCGGCCGTCTGGGCCAAGCCGATCGTCCTGGTCGCGACCGCAGCCGTGATCGCGCTCTCGCTGCCCTGGTTCCGCAGCGATCACCGCAGCGGCGAGTACTACACCTTGCTGCTGTTCTCGTCCCTGGGGGCCGTGCTCCTCGCCGGTGCGACGGACCTGAAGCAGTTCGTCGTCTCGATGCTGCTGTCGTCGGCGACCGGCTACGTCCTCACCGCCTACCACCGATTGTCCCGTGCCTCGGCCGAGGCGGGCATCAAATACTTCCTGCTGGGCGCACTGACCAGCGCCAGCATGCTGATCGGCGTCGCCTACCTGTTCGGGCTGGGCGGGACCACGACGTTGCCCGGCCTGCGCACCGGCCTCGCCGCGGAGAGCGGACCCGGGTTGGCCGTCGCTGCCGCCTTGGTCATCGTCGCCGTGGCGTTCAAGCTCGGCGCCGTGCCCGCACACGCGTGGATGCCCGACGTCGCCGAAGGTGCACCGGCACCCGTCGCCGCGTTCGTGACGTCCGTGCCCAAGGTCGGAGCGTTCCTGTTCCTCGCACGGATGGTGCTGGTCCTTCCGCCGGAAGGACTCGGCTGGCGACCTCTCGTCGCCGTGATCGCCGCCGCCACGATGACGCTCGGCAACCTGGCCGCACTCTGGCAGGACGACGTGCGACGCCTGCTGGGCTGGTCGTCGGTGTCCCAGACCGGCTACGGGCTGCTCGCCATCGTGGCCGTGGAGCGCAGCGATCTCGCGCTGCCGTCGCTCTTGTACTTCCTCCTCGCCTACGTGCTCGCCAACGTCGCGGCCTTCGGCGTCGTCGTCCAGCTCCGCGGACGCACCGACCGGCTCGCGTACGGCGGTCTGGCACGGGCCCGGCCGGTCCTGGCCGCCACGCTGACCATCACGCTGCTCTCCTTCATCGGCGTGCCCCCGCTCGCGGGCTTCGCCGCCAAGCTGAGCTTGTTCGGAGCCGCCATCGACGCCGGCTACGGCTGGCTCGCCGTCCTGGGAGCGATCAACACGGTGGTCTCCATCGCCTACTACGCCCGCGTGCTGGCTCCGATGTACTTCGAGCGCCTACCGGGTCCGGTCCCGGTCCTCAGCCGCAGTGCCGGGTTTGCTGCCATCATCACCGGTGCCGCCGTCGTGCTCGTCGGCCTCGGCGCAGAGCCCTTCTTCCAGGCCTTCGACGGGATCAACCTCCTGCCCGGCTGATCCCGTCGATGCTTGGCCCGTGTCTGCGACCTCAGTCCGGGTTGCACTCGGTGACGGCATCGGCTGGGAACTCTGGAACCGGCCTCGCCTCGATCTCGGCACGCGTCGACGCGGGGCCGTTCTCCCGGATGTCCTCGATCAGCCACTCCATCTCATCGATCTCCCGCCGTTGCGCCTCACTGATTGCGACCGCCAGCTCGCAGACCCGGCCGTCCTCGACGTTGAACCGTTCGGCCCGTGTGATGGCGAGCGAGTGGTGCGGGATCATCCCCTGCATGAACTCGACATCACCAACGGTCGCCTGGCTGCGGTCGAGGAAGGTGCCGAATCCGATGAGCAACAAGCCGACGACAACGATGCCGACGTTGACCTTCATGTTCTTGTACATGTTCAGCATCCAGCCGAGCATGACCAGCGTCATCGCTCCGCCCATGACGAGCGCCATGTAGACACGGCTCTGGCTGAACTGGATGTGGCTCCAGCTGTAGGAGCCGACGAACATCACCCAGTACATGACGAACATGCCCGTCACGATCATTGCAGCGAAGCGCAAGTACATCTTGCGCTCCATGTCACCACCGTGCTCTTGATCGTCTGAGACGTCGCCGGTACCAGCGCTGCCGTGTCGATCTTCCGTAGTCGTCGCCATGGGGGTCGCTCCTTGCTCGCGTGGACTCACAGTCGATCCGCTTCTACCCGGGTGCGGCGCGAACTACTACACGACGTGGCAGAGCCTTCGCCGAGAAAGCTCGAGCGACAGGCACGCGAGCACTCTCCCGTCCTGTCCTTCGCCGACCGCTGGTCCGCACACGCCGACGTTCCGCCGAGCAGCACCCGTACACAGGAAGGTCGTCCACCGGGGACGCATCCACCATCCAACAAGCGATCCAAAGACATCCACGTCGGGCACAGACTTCATCGAGGGTCGCGCCGTCCGCAGTGGTGCTCCGGCACCGTCGGCCACCGCACCCAAGGAGGAGGGCGGCATCTCGTCAGGAGCGGACGTCGTCGATGGTCCACCCGTCGTCGTGGAGATAGCTCGCAAGAAGGCGGCGCCGACGTTCGCTGGCCTGCACGGCGTCTTCATAGGAGTTCGGATCGACCGGGATCCCGGCGCGCTTCAGCGGAGCGAGTGACGGGGCCGGGACCGGTTCGGCGGCGTCGGTGATGTGGATGCCGTCCATGGTGTCGAGGAACACCCCCAGCGCGGCGGCGAGGGCATCGAGGGTCTGGGCATCCGGTCGCACGTCGCTGTGCACGGCGCTGCGCAGGAGACGTACGGCGCCGTCGAGGTGGACGAGGCTGATGGGCGCGGCATCGTGCTTCGATCGGGTGTGGAAGACGTGGAGCACCGGGTACGAGAGATGCTGCAGCCGGAGGGTGTGGAGTGTCGGGAGCAGCATCGACAGGTTCTGTCCCAGGGAGCCGAAGTCTGAGCCGTTCCAGCCGTTCGTGACGATCTCGTGGGAGGACCCGCCGAGCGAGGAGATCTGGCCCGCAAGCTGGCGTCGCTGCACGACCGCCGAGGCGACAGGGATCAGATAGGTGACCGACAGCGTCACCAGAAGTAGGCCTGAGCCGGTGGCGACGACCGTTGCGATCTGCCAGGCACCCTCACCCGGAACGAAGTTGCCGAGACCGAGGGTCAGCACCGTGTAGCCGACGAACAGGATCCGGTCGAGGAGGTCGCCGGGAACGCCCGTGGTCGCGTGGCGGACGGCGCCGTCGCTGGCAGCGAAGACCAGCAGCCAGCCCGCCAGGATCATGAAGATCCAGGCGCCCAAGATCGTGACGACGATCAGGACACCGGCCGGCGTGAGCACGGATACCTGTGTCGACCGGTCGACGCGCAGCGCCGCTCGCCACAGCATCCGGGACAACCAGCCGGTGAGGGGTCCGGCGCCGCTGCCTGCGGCGACGGTCGTCCAGACGACATCCACGACCGTCATGGCCAGGACCACGAGACCGGCGGCGACGAGAAACGTGGTCACCGCTGCATCCGCACTGGTGCAGGGGCGACGGAAGCGCAGGTCATCGTGCGGGCCGAACGTCGGCGGGGCGGAACAACCTGGCGTTCATGACCTCGACGGCTGACACGATGGCGGAACTGTATCCGGCACCCGACAACGTCGCCGCCGGCCGCCGGCGACTGATCCGGCGGCGCCTGGGAGGTGAACCGAGTGGGGACGCGTCAGCGCGCGGCGTCCCGGCGTGTTGACTGTGACTCCCATCGTCAAGACTTGGCGTCGGCATCAAGTCTTGTTCCGGTACGTCGGTCGAGATCCCAGCCGACGCAGTGGTGAACCGGGCCTATCGTTCTCTGCCCCGGCCTCAACCAACGCTCCGATTGGCTGTGGCATCTGTCATCTGCAGGAGGGCGCGGCTCACGAGGAGCGCGCCGACCTTTGGAAGTAGTGGCCGGGCGTCGTACCCGTGACGCGACGGAAGGCAGCGACGAACGCCGAAGGCGTGGAGTACCCGACCTCGGCGGCGACGACGCTGATCGATCGCCCGTTGCCGAGGAGTGGGAGCGAGGCGGCGATGCGAGCGGTTGTCCTCCACGTCATGAAGGTCATGCCGGTGTCCCGGGCGAAGGTTCGTGCGAGCGTCCTGCCGCTCGCACCGACGTGACGTCCCCATTCGCTGATGGTCCTCGGATCTGACGGGTCAGCCAATAGCGCCTCCGCCACTCTTGAAGCTCGTTCGTCGACCGGAAGAGGCACATGCAGACTCGCGGCGGGCAACGGTGAGATGAGGTCGAAGACGACCGCCTCGGCTCGGCGCCGGGGTTCTGGCGCGACGTCGCCGGCCAGGTGATCGATGAGGTGTCCGAGCAGCCCCGAGGTGTCGACCACCGTCGGCTCCTCGAAGGAGAGGGGACACGACTCCGGGTCGAGGTAGAGGCTGACCATGTTCGTGTCGGCGGTGGAGCGAACGTCGTGGGGTACGCCCGCGGGGATCCACAGGGCGCGTGAACGGGGCAGGACCCACAACCGGTCGTCGACTCCCATCGTCAGGACGCCCCGTGAAGCCCAGGCGAGCTGGTGGGTGTCATGGTGGTGCGTCTCGATGGCGGTCCGGTCGAGCAGGAACGACCCGATGACGATCGCTGAGGGCCCGCCGACCGATTGTCTGTCCAGCGACATCTGCTGTCACCGTACGCTGTCGACGACAGCACGCATCGCTCGTACCGTCGTCCCATGAACGACGCCCACCTCGATCTGCTGGCCAGTGAGGACTGGCGGGCGATGCTGCGTGACTTGATCCTTCCGTTTGCGTTCGGCTCCATGCCGGTCACGGATCTCGGGTCGAACGTGCTGGAGATCGGACCGGGCCCGGGGCTGACGACCGACCTGCTGGTCGAAGACGCCGAACGCCTCACGGCTGTCGAGCTCGACCCGGGACTCGCACGCGCACTCGCTGACCGGTACGACGACTCGGACCGGGTCGTGGTGGTGGAGGGCGATGCGACGGCCATGACGTTCGCTGATGGTGAGTTCACCGGAGCGGTGAGCTTCACGATGCTGCATCACGTGCCGGACATCGCGAAGCAGGATCTGCTCTTCGCCGAGGTGTGCCGAGTGCTTCAGACCGGGGCGCCCTTCGTCTGCAGCGACAGCGTCGCCAGCGACGATCTTGAAGCACTCCATGCTGAGGACGTCTACAACCCGGTCGATCCGGCAGGCCTCGAGGCGCGTCTTCTGTCGGCCGGCTTCACGTCGGTCGAGGTGCCCTGTCTGTCAGGGTGAGGTGAGACACCTGCGGTACCCGATCATTTGACCCGACGGGGCAAGACAGGACTACAGGACCATGACCATGACGACTGCATCGTTGAACGGCCGCGCCCACACTGGGGGTGTGACCGACGACGACATCGACCCGGCCGCGAAGCCGACACGACGAACGTTCACCGCCGAGTACAAGGCCGAGATCCTCGCCGAGTACGACCGGTGGCCGAAGGGCTCGGACGAGCGCGGTGCGATCCTGCGCCGTGAGGGCCTGTACTCCTCGCACATCTCGGAGTGGCGCAAGCAGGCCGAGGCCGGCGCCCGTGAGGGCCTGGCCCGAAAGTCCAAGAAGCGCCGCTCGCGTGAGGAGATCGAACTCGACCAGCTCCGGGCCAAGAACGCTCGTCTCGAGGCCGAGTTGGAGCGCACCAAGCTGGCGTTGGAGATCACGGGAAAAGCACACGCGCTCTTGGAGAAGCTCTCCGAGAGCGCGGACACCGACCCGCGGTGGAAGCCGTGATCGACCAGACACTGCCGCCGTTGGAGGAGCTGACCTCGACGAAGAAGGCGTGCGAGCTGCTCGGCGCGAACCGGTCCACGATCCTGCGCCGCCGCCGAGACCCGGTGTTGGGTCCGCCCCCGCCGAGGCCGGCGCCGTCGAACAAGCTGACCGAACCGGAACGCCAACACGTCCTGTCGGTACTGCGATCGCCCGAGTACCGGGACCTGGCGCCGGCGCAGGTGTGGGCCCAGCTGCTCGATGACGGCATCTACCTGTGTTCGATCCGCACCATGTACCGGCTCCTCACTGCTGCCGGCGAGAACCGCGAACGCCGCCGCCAACGGACCCATCCGGCCCGCAAGAAGCCCGAGCTGATCGCCCGGGACCCGAACCAGGTTTGGTCGTGGGACATCACCAAGCTGGCCGGCCCCGAACGCGGCGTCTACTACGAGCTGTTCGTGATCATCGACATCTACTCCCGCTACGTCGTCGCCTGGTGTGTCGCCGAAGCCGAGACCGGCGAGCTCGCCGAAGCCTTCATCGCCGACGCGTTCGACAGCCAAGGCGTCGACCGCCACCAACTCACCTTGCACGCCGACCGGGGCTCCTCGATGACCTCGAAACCGGTCGCTCAGCTGCTCGTCGATCTCGGCGTCACCCGCTCTCACAGTCGCCCGTCGGTGTCCAACGACAACCCCTACAGCGAGGCCCAGTTCAAGACGCTCAAGTACTGCTCGGCGTTCCCCGGCCGGTTCGGCTCCATCGCCGATGCCCGCTCGTTCTGTGCTGCGTTCTTCGACCACTACAACCATGTTCACCGCCACGCCG
>DMTU01000018.1:7825-16429 GCA_003476595.1 Acidimicrobiaceae bacterium
GCCGGCGTCGGTCCACTACGGCACCGCCACCGAGATCCGCGCCGCCCGAGCCGACACGCTCACCGCCGCCTACCAGGCGAACCCCGCCCGATTCCGCCACCGCCCGCCCACGCCACCGAAGCTGCCCCAGGTTGCATGGATCAACGAGCCGAACCGGGAAGCACTCATCCAATCCGCGTAAGAAGTTGTCTCATCCCCCTTGACACGTTCCGGTGCGCACCAACGAGTTCGCCTTCGCCGCCCGCGCAGAGCGCACCGGGTGAGCCGCTGCACCGCCATGAACGACAGCATTCGGTACCCCGCCAGCGACGTTCGGACAAAGAAGTCAGTTGCCGTTGACTGTCCATGCCAGGGCTCACTGGACAGGCCGTACAAGCCAAGGCTCGATGCGTCGCCAGCAGCCACTGGAAGGCCGGGTCTGGTTGGCGATGCTCTCGCGGACGCGAATGCCCCGGACCGACACGATGCCGTCCGAGCCGGTGATCGCGCGTGCCCGCCGTAATTTGGCCGCACCGCGGGGCAGCGGCGAGTGCCTGACCGGTCCGGGACGCCGACGGGACAGACATACCTCACGCAGGACTGCCGGTTGGCAGATCCTCCAGGTCCCAGCCGTCGTCGTGCAGGAAGCTACGCAACCTGCGTCGCCGGCTCTCGCTGTCGGCGCAGGCACGGCTGTAGGCGGACCGATCGACCGGAATTCCGGCATCCTCGAGGGCCGTCAGGTCGGCGACCGGCACCGGTTCCGCGTCGTCCGAGATGTGGACCCCGTGCAGGGCTTCGAGAAACTCGTCCAGCGCTGCATCCAGAGCTCCGAGGGTCTGGTCGTCTGGTCGGGCCTCAGTGGCAACGCCGTACCGGAGCAGCTCCAACGCCTGCGCGAGGTTGGTGAGGTTGACGGCTGCGGCATCCAGTGGTGACTGACTGTGGAAGAAATGGAGCACCGGATAGGTCAGGTGCTGCAAGCGGACGGTGTGCAGGGTCGGGCTGAGCATCGAGAGGTTCTGCCCGAGCGACCCGAAGTCCGTACCATTCCAGCCTCGCAGCACGATCTCCTGGCCGGAGCGCCCGAGTCCTGCAATCTGGCTCGCAAGCTGTCGGCGCTGGACCACCGCCGATGCGACCGGGACGAGGTACGTGATGGAGAGGGTGACGAGCACCAACCCCGACCCCGTCGCGAGCACCGTCGCCAGCTGCCATACGCCGTCTCCAGGCACGAAGTCGCCGATCCCGAGCGTGAACACGGTGTACCCGGTGAAGTAGACGCGATCCGTGAGATCACCCGGTGCACCCGTGCTGGCTGCCCGCACCGCGCCGTCTGCCGAGGAGAAGACCAAGAGCCACCCGGCGAGGACGAGGGCGATCCAGCTCAGCAGCACGCAAAGGACGATGAGCACCCCAGCCACCGTCAACACCGTGGGCGAGGGTGTCGCCGAGTGAGCCCGGAGCGCAACGTTCCAGAGCATCCGAGTGAACCGGCTGCTGAGCGGCCCCGCACCGCTACCAGCAGCGACTGCGGTCCACACCACATCGACGAGGGCAGTGAGCAACAACAACACTCCGACGATCAGCAAGATGGCGGTCATGGACGGGACCTGATGAGCGCCTCGTGGTCGCTGTTGCTCATGTGTCTTCCTCCGATGCACTCATGTCGTAGCCGCCTACCCGTCGCCGCCTCCGCCGATACGTGTCTCCGCCGGTCAAGTCGGGCGCGTCGTCGAGGTTTCCGACGAGCCAGTGTCTCGGCCTCCGGGAGACGACCAGCGTCCTTCCTCGGCAGGCACCAGCGACGTCAGGTGCATCCCCTTGCGGACCAACCGCCACCCGTACGCCCCGAGTACCGCCCACGTGACGGCCCAACCGATGAGGACGTACCCCGCGTGGGTCACCTGACATCTTCCCCTGCGCTATACCGCCCCGCCACCAGCGTCTCGGACGGCGTTCCGCCCTCGCCCTCCACGTCATCACATCGCTGTCGCGGAGGTGCGGGCGAGTACAGGTTCGCAGGCCCACGCCACAACATCCACACGCTGGGAGCGTCGCCCACCCGTACCATCCCGACCTGGGAATAGCCGGCCGCTCGGTAGAACGAAAGGTTGTCCGGGTTGGTCGTCTCGAGGTAGGTGCCGACTCCTTCTTCGTCCGCTCGCTCGATCCCCCACTGCAACAGCGCGCGCCCGAGCCCCCGTCCCTGGTCATCCGGTCGAACGGCAAGGTGGGTCAGATACCAGTGGGGCTCCCGTGGCCGCTGCCGCAGCACAGCGGCAAGCACGCGCACAGCGGCGACGGGGTGGTGACCAACCACAGACCAGAAGCAGGGGACGAGCCGGAGAGCCGAGCGGAAGGGCAGCGTCTCGGCGGCGGTGGGAGGCTGCCAGAAAGCGACCGCCCGGGTGCCGGAGAGGCACGCCGTCGCCGTGCCTTCGAGCCGAACTGCCATGTCGCGCTCGTAGAAGCGACGGAGGCGCTGAGCGCGACGCTCCCTGTTCGGGAACAGCCACGCCTGCACCGGATCGTGCTCAAACGCCTCGACGAGCACGTTCACCACGGCAGAACGCTGCGCCGGTTCGAGTCCTCGCATGGTGGTCACAGCTACTGGGTCCATCGGTCATCTCTCCCACGTCGTTGGCCGGGTGGGATGTCGCCAGACCGCGACCGGCCCGGTCAACCTCCGACAGGTTGTCGTAGTCTAGGTCACGGAGGCGCCTTGCCTCCTCGAGGACGAGTCCGCTCCCGCCTCGCCGGAACTGGATGCTCCCGCTGGAACCGTCAGCGGGCCATGTCATCCGTCATCGTGACTGACGCACCACCTTGAGGCCCCGATCGCGCCCTGATCGCCAGAATCGCCACGGCGACGACGAAGGTCAACCCGCTCACCCAAAGGTTCACGCGAACGCCGAGGATCTCGCTGGCCGGGTCGATCCGCAACGCCTCCACCCAGAACCGTCCGGCGGCGTACCCCGCGACGTAGCCAGTGAAGAGCTGTCCCGGCTTCGGTTCCCACCGCCGGCCGATCCACACGAGCACGGCGGCCAACGCCAGGTTCCAGAGTGCCTCGTAGAGGAACGTCGGGTGGTAGAGCGCGACGTCCTCGAGACCGGCCGGTCGGTGGGCCTCATCGATGCGCAGGGCCCAGGGCAGATCCGTGGGCCGACCGAACAGTTCCTGGTTGAACCAGTTGCCGAGCCGTCCGATCGCTTGCGCGACCGGAAGTGCCGGTGCGACAACATCGAGGAGCGCCGCCACAGGCAGCTGGCGCCGACGCGCTACGACCATCCCAGCGAGCACGCCGACCACGATGCCGCCCGGGATGCCGAGGCCGCCTTCCCAGACGGCGAACGCGTCCAACCAGCGACCCTGGAAGCGGCGGTAGTCGGTCGCAACGTGGTACAGCCGTGCGCCGACGAGCCCGGCCGGGATCGCCCAGACAGCGATGGCGGAGATGTCCTCCGGATCACCTCCACGGGCCGCCCAGCGTCGCTGGGCGATCCAGACGGCGATCACAGCGCCCACGCCGATCGCAATGCCGTATGCCCGCAGGTCGAGGGGGCCGATCTCGATCACTTTGCGGGACGGACTCGGAATCGCTGCGAGGATCATCGTGGCTGGGTCCGAGGGTTGGGTACCTGCATCGCGGTCACGACCGCTGCAAGTGACCGGCGGCCACCTTCAGATCTTCGATCGCTCCGTCTGCTGCCGGACGCCCGTCACGGACGACACGCTCGACGAGCCTGTCCACCTCGACACCGAAGAGCTGTTGCTCCAGGCCGTGGATGGCACCGCGGATGGCCGCGAGCTGCACCAAGACCTCGTCCGTGGTGCGACCCTGCTCCAGCATGTGGAGGACGCCGCGCACCTGACCCTCGATGCGCCGGAGACGACACTCCATCGGATGTGTCGGCACACCGGCTGCCGGCCCGCCGGCCGAGCCCTCCGACCCCCGGAATCGTGGACGTTTATCCGTCATGGAAACCTGACACCTCACGCCCTCTATCGCTTCACTCCGACGCTTCGAAACAGACTCTACGACGTGCTGTCGTAGCAGATGCAGCTCAGCGGCTTCACAACGTCTGACCGCAGGGTTGACGTCTCGGAAGCCCGCAACCGGGTGTCACACCCGAGCGCTCAAGACAGGCGAGACTGCGGTCCCGCGAACCTCAGTGCCGGTGAACACCGCCCGCACGTTCGGCGTCCTCTGGGCCCGCCCCCTCACTGCCGCCATGGTCCATGCTCCGCATCATGAAGACCATCATCAATGGGCAGATGGCCAACACGGCCAAGAGGGGCAGGTAGGACAGGACTGGGACGCCGAGTGCAGCGAGCACGATGAACACGCCAGCTGCGGCGAAGAGCAGGTTCAGGTGGTTGCGATGGTTGTGCATGATGTGGATCCTTCTCGGTAGGTGGCGTCATCGTGCGCCAGCCGGGCGTCCGAGACATCCGGGACCGTTACGGAACCCGTTGCGGTCCGATACGGAGGCGCAATTCGCAGCTCGGCCAACAGGCAAGGCCTGCCCCACTCCTTGGATCGCTCACAGGACTGGCCGAGTGAGGCCTCCTGCTGCGAGATGCCCTGCGTCAGCCGCGCGTCCACCTGCATGGTCTCGCAATCGTGGGCGCCGGAGAACGCGGGTGCCCTCACGTCCGCCCTGCCCTCTGGCTCTGCCGCAGGTCGGGGTCGAAACCCTTGAGCGGGCGAACGCCGCGGTCGATGATGACCGGTCGCGCGCCGGCGTGTGCAGCGATGTGAGCGAACTCGAACGACACGAAGCCGCCGCCGACGAAGAGGATGCGGCGGGGCAGGTCTTCGAGTTCGAGGAACTCGGTGCTGTCGATCAGGTGCTCGTGCCCGGGGAAGTCCATGGGTCGGGGTCGAGCGCCGGCCGCGATCAGGAAATGGGTCGATTCATGGGCCACGTCATCGAGGATGAGCCGATGCTCGCTGTCGAACGTGACGGTGCCGTGGAGGGTGTCGACACCGTTGCGAGCGAGCCCGGTTTCCATGTTCTGAGGAACGGGGTCGGTGGAGCCGCGCTTGTGCTTCATCAGATCGGCCCAGTTGAGCCTCGAGCCGTCTGCGTCGATGCCCTTGCCGACCATGAGGCGGGCGCTGTCGATAACCTCGGCTCCTCGGCGCAGGATCTTCTTGGGGTCGCAACCCCGCAGCGCACAGGTTCAGATCGTAGGAGGATGTCAACGCGACGTCTCCTCGGCTCCCCATGCGCGATCGGCTGGGTCAGGCGATCCGCTGGAGCGGTGCCGGTCGAGCCGCCAGGCGATCAGCACGACGATGCCGAGGCCGACGGCCGTGACCGCCGTGAACCGTCCGATCGCAGCCAATGCAACGCCGCTCGCCACGCCCAACACGAGCGCCGTCGCGCCGCAGCACACGATCGCGGCAATCACCGCAGCCGGGACGAGAGCCCGGTCACGCATCGATGACTGCTTCGAGCTGCTCGGTCGTCGGGGAGCCCGCCGGGCCATCGGGCGTCTGGTACACGCGGCACGCCAGCCCGAACGGCTCGTCACCAGATGCGAACGGGTCCTCACCGTCGACAAGGATCGTCGGCGAGCCCCGGAAACGCGCAGCTTCAGCCTCCTCAGGGGTGGTTACGAGGCGACGCTCCACCGCCAGACCCCGGCGAGCGGCGACGTCATTGAGGCGTTCAGCGGCAATGCTCCAGTTCGGGCAATCGTCGAAGTACAGCAGTTCGAGCTTCATCGAGATCCTTCCATCGGGGCAGATCCCCGGCGTCTGAGCGCTACCGTAAACCTTCCAGTCGACGGGAAGGTCAAGGAGGGCGTTGATGCGCATCGGAGAGCTCGCCGAACAGAGCGGTGTCCCTACCAAGACCATTCGCTTCTGGGAGTCCTCGGGACTCCTCGCTGATCCGGCTCGTACGCCATCGGGCTACCGCGACTACGACCAGGAAGTCCTCGACCGGCTGAACTTCATCCGTCACGCCCAGACCGCGGGACTGACACTCGCCGAGATCCGACAGATCCTGGCGATATCCGACGACGGGCAACCGCCGTGCGGACACGTCACAGAGCTCATCGATGAACACCTCGACGAGGTCGACCAGCGCCTTCGGGAGCTCACCCAGACCCGACGCACCCTCCACCACCTCGCGCAGCGCGCCGCCAACCAGGACCCAGCCGAATGCGAGGGCTACTGCGCCATCCTCCAGCCCCGGCAATCACCCGAAGCGGATGCCGAATGAGCCCACCCCCTGTCGGCGTGAGCAGGTCCCGACCATCGCAGCCGGTCTGACCCTCTCGCCGGCGAGCGCCACGAAAGACGCGCCACTTGCCAGCGGAGTTCATGGCGCGTGTATGCCGCCGGCGTGGAGCGATCAGCCGAGCTCTGACGATTTCATGAGTGCGTCGGCGACAGCATCGGCGGCGCCCTGGTCCCGCTCCGCCAGGACCCTGGCGTAGAGGTCCAACGTCATCCTCACATCCGAATGACCTAGGCGGGCCTGAGCGGTCTTGATGTCGATGTCCGCACCGACCATGGCTGTGGCGTTCGTGCGCCGGAGGTCGTGCGGGGTGATCCCTTCGTAGTGCTTCTTCCCGTCGACTTCCACCATCCGAGCGAGCCCTGCCTTGATAGCTGCAGGCTTCCAAACCCGGCGCCTCCAATTCGTGGCATCCCACAGCTCGCCGGCCGAGTTCACGAACACCAGCTCGCTCTCGTCCGCGGCGGTCAGTCCTCGGCGAGCGAGCTGCGCTGCCAACAGGTCGGACAGGGGCTTCGACATCGAGAGCCGCCGTTGGCCGGCGTCGGACTTCGGCGGGCCGACGAACCGGCGACCGCCGATCCCCCGCTGAACGGTCTCGGTCACGATCAGTTCGGACGGGTTGCCGAACTTGATCGACCGAACCTTGATCGCTGCGGCCTCACCCCAGCGCAGGCCGAGAAGCGCCATCACCCAGGTCATGGTCTGGTTCTCGGGCTCCATGTCCTCGACGAGCCGAACCAGTTCGTCCGCGGTCAGCGCTTGACCCGTTGACGATCCGCCCTTCGAGGGCAGCCGGATTCCTCGGCACGGCGACCGCCGGAGGATGTCCTCACCTTCTGCCCACCGACAGATGGCCCGGAGCACCCCGTAGTTCCTGTGCACGGTCCGCGGTGCGAGCGTCTCGGTCCACTTAGCTACCAGCGCCCGCACGTCCTTCGGCTGGACCTTGGCGATCGGCATGTTCTCGAGCGGCGCCAGGTGGACCCGGATGACGATCTCGTCCCTCGCCCATGCGCTCTCGCGCTTGGAGGGGTTGGCCTCGTTCAGCCACACCCGGGCCACCTCGCCGAAGCGGCGCTTGCCGATGTTGGGGTCCACGTAATCGCCCTCGGCGAGCTGCACCCGAAGCTTGGAGGCGAAGTCCTTCGCAGCCTTCCGCGTCTTGGCCTCGGTCGCCTCGCGGAAGGACTTCTTGCGCTGCCGATCAGACGTGTCGCGATAGCGAACGGTCACGGTGAAGGTGCCGTCGGCGTTGGTGCGCTCGGCGAAGGAGATCGACGCCATGGGCACAGATCGTAGACCAATGTGCCCACTGCGTGCCCATGAGTCAGCGACCCAGCTCGACCATTCGATCGGCTAGGTCTCTGACCAGGGGTTTTGTAGTCGGGTGGGGGAGATTTGAACTCCCGACCTCTGCGTCCCGAACGCAGCGCTCTGCCAAGCTGAGCCACCACCCGGATCGTCCTGGCCGGTGGAGCCAGGGCCTGACCACCATACCGGAGGGGTCCGGCGCCGATCGAAGCCGGATCCCGGCTCAGGACCCGGGCGGTCGCTCGGTACCGAACAGCGCGGCGACGGCCTCGGCGCCGACGAGCTCGATGTCGTCGCGGCGGTGGGGCTCCCAGTCGGCGCGATCCATCACGAAGCCCTCCATCACCACGGCCTCACCCTCCCGGACGGCGAGTCGGTCGCCGTTCGGTCGGTAGCCGAGGCGCCGCGTGACGGTCAGAGATGCACCGTTGTCGTGCCACGCGCCGGTGGTGGCCCGGACGGCACCGAAGCCGGCGAAGGCGAGGTGGAGGGCGGCGGCACGCATCTCGGTCCCGAGCCCCCTTCCCTGGTGGGCCCGACCCAACCAGGACCCCGTCTCCACCTGGCGCAGCACGGTCCACGACGACGCCAGCACGCCTTGGGTGCCGACGACCTCGCCGTCGACCACCGTGACCAGCGGGAGGTGCCAGTCGTCGCGCTGCGCAGTCGAACGCTGGTCCCAGAGGAAGGCGAGGGTGTTGCGCTGCTGGTGCGGCGGCGGCACCGAGGTCCACAGGATCGAGAACGGCTGCGTCCCAGGGTCGTGCACGCCCATCGCGCCGAGCTCGGCCAAGGCGAGAGCGTCCTCGTCGTCGGGGTAGCGAAGCAGCAGGCGCGGCGTGCGCACCTCGAGGCCGAACATCGGCAAGTGCTCGGCGAGTCGCTGGCGCAGCTCCATCACCCGAGCGTGCCGCCCGCGCCCTGGAGGCGCCAGCGGATTCAGACGATCAGGCGGAGGCGGGTGCGACCGGCGGCACCGACTCGATGCCGGTGGCCTCGTGGTAGTCGCCGCCGGCGAGCAGCGCCTTGGCCGCCCGGCGCAGGCGGAACG
>DMTU01000018.1:16710-17156 GCA_003476595.1 Acidimicrobiaceae bacterium
CCGCGACCTCGTCGGCGACGGCGTCGTTGTCGGTGGCGATGAGGACCGTGGGCACGGCGGGAACGGTAGCGTGCCCCGCGATGGACATCGAGATCGAGCAGACCCCGGACTACACGCTGTGCCGCCCGAGCGGTGAGCTCGACGCCTACACCGTCGACGAGTTCCGCAACGCCCTCGGGGGCGTGGCCGATGCCGATGCGCTCCTCATCGACCTCTCCGACGTCCCCTTCATGGACTCGGCCGGGCTCGGCGCCCTCATCGGTGGCATCCGCCGCACCCGCGAGGCCGGCGGCGAGGTCGCCGTGGCCTGCTCGCGCGCCTCGCTCACCCGGCTGCTGCACACGACCGGCTTCGACCGCATCGTGCCGGTGGCCGAGTCGGTCGACGAGGCCGCCGCCGCCCTCGCCGAGGCCCAGCGCGACTGAACGAACGCGCCGATCGGCGCG
>DMTU01000018.1:17245-21327 GCA_003476595.1 Acidimicrobiaceae bacterium
GAACGCGCCGATCGGCGCGTTCGTTCCATCCAGCGGTACGAACGAACCGATCGGTTCGTTCGTACCCGCCCCTCAGGCGAACAGCTCGGCTTCGATGAGGCGCAGGCCGTCGAGGTCGTGGACGTCGGAGCGCAGGAACGGCACCCGCACGACCGGCGCCGGGGCCACCTTGTCGGCGAGGCCGGCCAGGTTCTCCTCCTCGCGGGAGGCGGCGAGCTGGAAGTCGGCCAGGTTGCGGTAGAGCGAGCCGATGTCGGTCCCCTCGAGGGAGTCGGCGCGCTGGTGCGTGGCCTCGGCCAGGCCGTCGTCGAAGCGGGGGTGCATGCGGTTGACGATGAGGGACCGCACCGGGATGCCGCCCTCGGTGAGCTTCTCGGCGAAGAACGTGGCCTCGGCGATGGTGTCGCGCCGCGGTGAGGCGACGAGCACGAACGCCGTGTCGTCGTCGCGGAGGCGCTCCTGCACCCGGGTGGCCCGGCGCTTGAACCCCTCCTCCATGCCGTCGAAGGCCTGGAAGAAGGCCACGGCGTCGTCGATGACATCGGCGCCCACGACGCGGGCGACCGTGCGCACGAAGGTCTGGGTGGCCACGTTCACGGCCCGGAACACGCCCCGGTTCGGTGCCGTCAGCAGCCGGTAGAGGCGGTGGTCGAGGAAGCGGCTGAGCCGGGCCGGCGCATCCAGGAAGTCGAGCGCGTTCCGGGTGGGCGGGGTGTCCACGACGATGAGGTCGAAGTCGGTCTCCTCCGCCAGCTCGTAGAGCTTCTCCATCGCCATGTACTCCTGGGTGCCGGAGAGGGCGCCGGAGATGTTCTTGTAGAAGCGGTTGCCGAGGATGCGCTGGAGCTGGGCGTCGTCGGCCGCGTGCTTGGCGACCAGGGCATCGAAGGTGGACTTGGTGTCCAGCATCATCGCCCAGAGCTCGCCCGGCCCCGTGCCGTCCACCTGGCTGGGCGCGTCGGTGAGCCCGTCGAGGCCGAGCGCGTCGGCGAGGCGCTTGGCCGGGTCGATGGTGACGACGACGGCGCGCCGTCCGGCCTCGGCGGCTCGCATGGCGAGCACGGCGGCCGTGGTGGTCTTGCCGACGCCGCCGGAGCCGCCGCACACGATGATGCGGCGATCGCGGACCAGCTCGTCGAGGTCGGGGACGTTCACGTCGGCGACCCGAGCTGGACCTCGGCGTCGAGCACCTCGATGGCGTCGAGCACCGCACGGGCGAGCACGTCGACCTCGTCGGGTCCGATCTCGGACTCGAACAGGAACGGGAGGCGCACCTGGGGCAGCGGGAGCCGGTCGGAGAGGCGCTGCACCTGCTCGACCTGCAGGTCGATGCGGTGGCGCCGGAAGTCCGCCGCCTCGGCCAGGATCTCGGCCTCGCCGTCCCGGAGCGTGACGCCCGCCTGCTCGGCTGCCGCGGTGGGATCGGCGTCGAGCCCATCGAGGTCGGCGTAGATGCCGTTCACCACGACGGGCCCGAGGCCCACGCCGACCTGGTCCTCGAGGGAGAACGCCGTCTCGACCAGCTCGTTCACCGGCGTCTCCTCGGGGAGGGTGACGAGGATCACCTGGCAGCGCTCGTGGTCCTCGAGCAGCTCGAGCACGTCGCGGGCCTGGGTGTTGATCGGGCCGACCTTCACCGCGTCGAGCAGGCCCTTGGCCGAGCGCAGGAACGTGATGGCGTGACCGGCGGCCGGCGTGTCGAGGACGATGACGTCGGCGACTCCGGCGCGCTGGAGCTGCTTCACCTTGCCGAGCACCAGGATGTCTCGGATGCCGGGCGCCGCGGTGGCCACCACGTCGAGCGCACCGCTGGTGACGAGGCGCTTGGAGATGCGGGACAGGCCGTGGTCCTCGAGGTACTCGAGCAGCGC
The DNA here is from genome assembly GCA_003476595.1 of Acidimicrobiaceae bacterium. Classification (GTDB taxonomy): domain Bacteria; phylum Actinomycetota; class Acidimicrobiia; order Acidimicrobiales; family Salinilacustritrichaceae; genus Salinilacustrithrix. Next base: position 19,117 of record DMTU01000018.1, read on the forward strand.
ACCGTCCGGCGTGATCGTGCGCGCGGTGATGTCGGCCGATGCGTCCGGACCCCCGCCACGGCGGAGGAGCTGCTCGTCATAGCTGAGTCCGGACTGGTCCGGCGTACCCTGTCCGAACATCCTGGGCAGGCCCGACTTGCCCTCGACCTCCACCACCAGCGCGGAGCGACCGACCATCGACGCCGCCCTGGCCAGGGCTGCGGTGACGACCGTTTTGCCCACGCCACCCTTGCCCGCAACGATGAGCAGCCGGGATGCAGCGAAGTACTCCGTCGGATTCACCGAAACACCACGTCCATCCTCCTCGTCACCGAGCGCGGGTCACCCTACCCAGGGTCATCGCGGGCCTCGCGCTGTGCCTGCTGGCCCTCACCAGCCTGGCCGGCAGCGCCTCGGCCCAGTCGGACCCGGCCGGCGCCGGTGAGGAGACCGTCCGCATCCTCAAGGTCTCCGGCCTGATCGACCCGGTCACCGCCTCCTTCATCGAGGAGGAGGTCGAGTCCGCCGCCGACAGCGACGTGGTCGCACTCGTCCTGCAGGTCAACAGCGAAGACGCCGTCGTCAGCGACGAGCGCATGGACGAGGTCGTCGCCGCCATCGAGGCGTCGCCGGTCCCCGTCTCCACCTGGATCGGTCCCTCCGGCTCGAAGGCCGAGGGCGGAGCCGCCCGCCTCGTCGCCGCCTCCGCGGTCTCAGGCCTCTCCCCCGGCAGCCGCATCGAGGTCACGAGCGAGCTCGCCGAGGGCGTGGACCTCGACGGGCGCACCGCCGTGGGCGAGCGCATCGGCAGCGAGCTCGCCGCCGAGCTCGGCGTGGTCGACAACGATGCCCCGGTCATCGGCGAGTTCATCGTCGGGCTCCCCGGCGTGGAGACCCGCCAGGTCGACGACCGCATCGAGCCGATCACCCCGGTGCGCTTCGGCCAGCTCGGCCTCATCGACCAGCTGTTCCACACCGTGGCCAGCCCGCCGGTCGCCTACCTCCTGTTCGTGATCGGCGCGAGCCTGCTCGTCTTCGAGCTGTTCACCGCCGGCGTCGGCGTGGCCGGCATGGTCGGCGTCGGCTCGCTGGTCCTCTCGGCCTACGGCCTCGCCGTGCTCCCCACCCGCACGTGGGCGCTCGTGCTGCTCTGCCTGGCGTTCCCGGCCTTCGCCGTCGACGTGCAGACGGGCGTGCCCCGCTTCTGGACCGCCGTCGGCACCGTCGCGCTCGTGGTCGGTTCCGTCGCCGTCTTCGAGGACGGCCCGCCGTCGTGGATCACCCTGCTCGCCGGCATCATCGGCGTGCTGCTCGCCATGCTCGGCGGCATGCCGGCCATGGTCCGCACCCGCTTCTCGACGCCCACCATCGGGCGCGACTGGATGATCGGCGAGACCGGCGTGGCCGTCGCCGACATCTCCCCGGACGGGGTCGTCACCGTGCGGGACGCGCCGTGGCGGGCCCACACCAACCGGGCCACGCCGATCACCGCCGGCGACGAGGTCCGCGTCACCGCCATCGACGGGCTGACCCTCGAGGTCGAGCCGATCGACGGCGGGGCCAAGGACTACCGCGAGGCCCGCAGCCACTGAGCGACTGCTCGCGAACGCGAGCAGAACGCTCGCGCTGATTCACCCCTTGTGCAGAACGACCTGCGGTCCTAGGTTCAGGCGCCACGTCGACACCGGGGGGTTCGCATGACGCTGGCGATTCGCACAGAGACCGAGCAGTGGCAGCTCAAGGCTGCCTGTCGGGGGCCGCAATCTCGGGTCTTCTTCCCGCCTGCGCACTTCGAGCGCAAGGACGAGAAGCTCGAGCGCGAGGGTCGGGCCAAGGCGATCTGCACCACGTGCTCGGTGCGCCAGGAGTGCCTCGACTACGCCCTGCGCATCCGTGAGCAGCACGGCATCTGGGGTGGCCTGAGCGAGAACGAGCGCAAGTCGCTCCTCCCGTAGCCCGGCTCAGCCCTCGGCAGCCACCAAGCGAGGCCCGGCGATCCGCAGATCGCCACGCCGCCGCGTCCGGCCGGTGCCGTCGAGGTGGGCCAGCAGCGGCAGCACGTACTTCCGGCTGGTTCCGAGGCCGTCGCGGATCTGGGCGACGGTGACCCCCTCGGGGTGCTCCTCGAGCAGCACCCGCACCACGTCGCACGCCTGCTCGATCGCGCCGGACCCGAAGGCGATGCCGTCGACCTCGACCACGGCCCCCCGCCGGACGAGCTCGCGGATCTCG
>DMTU01000018.1:21451-24122 GCA_003476595.1 Acidimicrobiaceae bacterium
TCGCGGATCTCGTTGCGTCCGAGGTCGTCGGGCGGGGCCGGCGGCGCGAACGGCTCGGCGGCGAGGGCGTCCAGCCACGGGTGGCCGTCCAGCGGATCGATGGCATCGACCGCGACGATGCGGCCCTGCTCGACCACGACGTCGTCGAGGCGCTCGGCGACGGCTCGGTCGCGCTCGTCGAGCGTGGCCAGATCGAGGCCGAGGGGTCCTGCCTCGAGCAGCCGGCCGGTGACCCGCTCGACGGCATCGGTCCAGGCGACGGGCGATACGACCCAGCGCCCGATCGTCGGGTCCACCCGCTCCCCGGTGAGCAGGGCCAGCTGGTGGGCGTCGACCCAGCCCCGCTCGGCCACCACCCGCTCGACCCGCCGATCCGGCGCGGCCCGGGACGCACGCAGCACCGGATCGATGTCGAGCACCTCGCCGCCCCCGACCGTCTCGCCCCGGCCGGCGTCGCGCAGCACGTAGCGGTCACCCGGCAGCAGCGGGAGGTGGCGGGCCAGGTGGAGCCGGACCATGCCCGTCTCCCCCGGTTCGATCGGCTGGGGGCCGAGGACCCGCAGCTGCACCGGGTGCTCGCCGGACCCGATGTAGGCCAGGTAGGCGCCCCGCCGGGACACGGCGTGGTCGAGGCGGCCCAGCACGGTGAGGGACGCGTCGAGCTGATCGGTGTGGTGCCACTGGCCCTCGCGCACGAGCACGTCACCGCGAGCCACCGAGCCGTGGCTGACGCCGACCAGGTTCAGCGCGGTGCGGTTGCCCGGCTCGAGCTGCTGGACCTGCTCGTGCAGGCGCTGGATGGCCCGCACCCGCACAGTGGTGCCCGCCGGGGCGAGCAGGAGCTCGTCGTCGACGGCGACCGACCCCCCGGCGAGCGTGCCGGTGACGACGGTGCCCGCCCCGGGCGGGGCGAAGGAGCGGTCGATCCACAGGCGGGGTCGGCCGTGGTCGACCGCGGTCGGGGTGACCGCGAGGAGCTCGTCGAGGGCGGTGCGCAGGTCGTCCAGCCCCCGACCGGTCGGGGCGTCGACCCCGACCACCGGTGCCCCCTCCAGGAACGTCCCGGCCACGGCCTCCTCCACCTCGAGCCGGGCCAGCTCGTGGAGGTCGTCGTCGACGAGACCGACCTTGGTGAGGGCGATGAGTCCGTGGCGCACGCCGAGCACGTCGAGGATGCGCAGGTGCTCCTCGCTCTGGGGCTTCCAGCCCTCGCTGGCCGCGACGACGAACAGGCAGGCGTCCACCGCACCCATGCCGGCGAGCATGTTCTTGAGGAACCGCACGTGGCCCGGCACGTCGATCATCGCCATGCGCCGGCCGGAGGGCAGGGTGGCGCCAGCGAAGCCGAGGTCGATCGTGAGGCCGCGCGCCTTCTCCTCGGCCAGCCGATCCGGGTCGGTGCCGGTGAGGTGCAGGACCAGCGTGGACTTGCCGTGGTCGACGTGCCCGGCGGTGGCCACGACGTGCATCAGGCCCCGTCCAGGGCGCGCAGGGCGGCCACGACGACCTCGTCGTCGTCCGGCTCGACCGTGCGCAGGTCGAGGATGGTGCGGTCGTCCTCCACCCGGGCGATGACCGGTGGCGACCAGGCGCGCAGCTCGCCGGTGCGGTCGCCGGCCACCGCCACGCCGGCGGAGGGGATCTCGACGCCCGGGAGCGTGCCCCCACCCGGGACCGAGGCGCACGAGACGACCTCGGCGCCGGCCGAGCCGGCCAGGCCCTCGACGATGCGGTGGGCTCGGGACTCGAGGTCGTCGACCTCGGCCGCGGCCATCCGCCAGAACGGCAGCCGCCCGGCGCTGCGGTCCAGGTACGCGAGCGCCACGTCCTGCAGCGCCGACAGCACCAGGGCGCCGGGCCGGAACGCCCGGTAGAGGGGGTGGGCGGCGCAGGCGCGGACGAGGTCGGCCCGGCCGGCGATGACCCCGGCCTGGGGGCCGCCGAGGAGCTTGTCGCCGGAGAACAGGACGAGGTCGGCGCCGGCCTTCAACGTCTGCTTGGCGGCCGGCTCCTCCGCCAGCCACGAGGGAGGCCCGTGGTCGAGCCACGGGCAGCCCGCGTCGAGCAGCCCGCTGCCGAGGTCGACGACGACGGGCGGCCCCAGCTGGGCCAGCGCAGCCACGGACGTCTCCTCGGTGAAGCCGGAGATCGTGTAGTTCGAGCGGTGCACCTTGAGCAGGAGGGCGAGGTCGTCGTCGACGTCCATCGCGCTGCGGTAGTCGGCGGCACGGGTGCGGTTGGTGGTGCCGACCTCGATGAGCCGGGCGCCGGACTGGGCCATCACGTCGGGCACCCGGAACCCGCCGCCGATCTCGACCAGCTCCCCGCGGCTGACAGCGACCCCGCGGCCCCCGCCGGCGAGGGCGGCGAGCGTGAGGAGCACGGCGGCGGCGCAGTTGTTGACGACGATCGCGGCCTCGGCGTCCATCGCCCGGGCGAGGAGCGCGCCGGCGTGGGCGGTGCGGCTCCCCCGCTTCCCGCTGGCGAGGTCGAGCTCGATGTTGGACGCGCGTCCGTCGGTGCTGGCCGCGAGCGGCGCCCGACCGAGGTTCGTGTGGAGGAGCACGCCGGTGGCGTTCACCACCGGCTGCAGCATCGTCCGGGCCCGCGCCTCGGCCGCCGTCCGCGCCGAACCGGGGTCCCCGGCTGCGATCGCCTCGCGTGCGGCGTC
>DMTU01000018.1:24205-34642 GCA_003476595.1 Acidimicrobiaceae bacterium
CGGGTGGGGCAGGCCGGTGTCGGCGAGGGACCGGGCCAGCTGGTCGACCGACGGCGGCCGATCGGGAGCGGGCGACGGGTTCGACACGGCCGCTGACTCTAGGACGAGGTCGGCTGCACCCATCCCCGGTCGTCACGCCGGTCGATGTGGTCGATCAGCTGTCCCGCGTCGAGACCGAGCACGGCACGACGATGGCCTTGCCTCGGATCGTGCCCGCTCGCAGCGCATCGATTGCTGCTGGAACGTCTGCCAGTGAGAACGTGCGGTCGATCGGCGCGTTGATGCGACCGGCGTCGGTGAGTCTCACGACCTCGAGCAGGGTGGAGCGGTCCACGTTCGACGAGAGCACGCGCAGTCGCTGGGACACGAACGGTGACAGGAGGAGACCGCGGAGCCATCGTCCGGTTCCGCCGGTCCAGCGGCCGCCCTGTTCGCCGCCGTAGAAGACGAGCACGCCGTCCTCGGTGAGAACGTTGCGTAGCTGTCGCACGGGTCGGTTGCCGCCACCGTCGAGGACGACGTCCCACGTGTGGCCGGTCGTGTCGATGTCGTCCTGGGTGTAGTCGATGACGTCTTGGGCGCCGAGGTTGCGCACGTGGTCGAGCTTGGGTGTGCTCGCGACGCCGGTGACGTGCGCGCCGAGGGCGCTCGCGATCTGGACGGCGTACGAGCCGACACCGCCGCTGGCACCGATGACGAGGACGCGGTCACCCGGGATGACCTCCGCTTTGTCGCTGAGCGCTTGGAGCGCAGCGACAGCCGAGGTGGGCATGCTGGCCGATTCGGCTGCAGTGAGGGTGCTCGGCCGAGGAGCGATGCGATCGGCAGTGGTGGTCGCGTGCTCGGCAAAGGTCCCATCGGCCGTGCCGAAGACCTCGTCACCGATCGCGACGCCGACGACGGCGGACCCGATGGCAGCGACCCGTCCGGCGAAGTCGGTACCCAGCACCTGGCGCCTGGGTCGCCGGAGGCCGCTGTCGGTTCGGGCGACGTACGGAAGGCCACTCATGCGGTGCCAGACGCCCATGTCGAGTCCGGCGGCGTCGATGGCGACGAGGACCTCGTCGTCCTCGGGTACCGGGGTGGGGATGTCGTCGAACGTGAGCCTGTCGGTGGTCCCGTAGCGGGATTGGGTGATGGCCTTCATCGGACCCTGGCCCCCCAACGATCAGTGTCGATCCCTCGGACGAGGAGCCACAGGAGCAGGGAGAGCTCGGCGACGAGAGCGGGGGCGAGCACGAGAGGGGAGAACGCTCCGTCGTAGCCGGGGGACACGAAGAACCAGAGGCTGTCGACCAGGTAGCCGGCGGCGGCTGCGCCGACCAGCCAGCCGAGCCAGCGAGGCAGGTAGCCGGACCGGTGGATGAGCCAGCCGAGCAGCACGAGGTGCACGGCGAAGAAGACGAGGGCGATGAAGTACCCGAACCGGTGGGTCTCGAGAGACTGCAGCACGAGGCTGTCGCGCTGCTCTGTCGTGTAGCCGCCGAGGAGTCCGTCGCCCTCGAGGAGCTGGACGGCCATGAGTTGGTGCAACAGGTTGACGCCGAGCACGGCCGACTGGACGAGCCGGAAGGCCGCGGCGGCGAGGGAGACGGTCCGGTTCACCGGGGCCAGGAGCACGTAGATGAGCACGGCGGTGGCGACGTCGGCCACGACCATCGTGAGGTCGGTCAGGAAGCCGAGGCGGAACAGGCCGGATGCGTCGAGCAGGTTCTGTGTCGTGGTGGCCGGGTCGCCGAGCTCGATGACGCTCGAGCGGACGATGACCTCGCTGAACAGTCCGAAGACGAAGATCACGAGGTAGAGCCCGCCGGCGATCCGGGCGAGGCGCCGAGCACGGGACGCCGTCAGGCGTGCCGGCCTCGGGCTGTCCGCTCGGTCGGCGGTCGAGGTCTCGGTGTGGGCGAGCGTGGTGGTGGTCATGGTGGTCTCCGTTCTGGCTCGTTCGGACTGGTCAGGTGTTGACGCGGGTCATGGCGGTGGCGACGGTGAGCGATGTCGCACGGGCCGGGCAGGTGGTGGGCTGGGCCGGGTGCGGCCGGTCGGGTGCGGCGTGAGGTCGCACTCGTTCGATCCGCCGCCTCGATGGGAGCAGTTGGACGGCGGTGACGCTGGCGAGCACGACGAGTCCGCCGGCGAGCTGCGCGGGTCCGAAGGGATCCCCGGTGGCCACGCCGATGGCGGTGGCGACGGTGGGGCTGAGGAGGCCGAGGAACGTCACGTCGCGAGCACCGAGTGCGGTGATGCCTCGGAACCAGAGGGTGTAGGCGACCGCTCCGCCCGCGGTTGCGAGGTACGCGTAGCCGAGCAGGTTGCTGGTGGTGAGCTGGCCGGGTGGCCCCTCGGCGACGAGTGCGATCGGGAGGAGGAGCACACCACCGGCGGTGATCTGCCATCCGGCGAACACCAGAGGACGCGTCGGCCGCCCCCAGCGCTGTACGAGGACGTTGCCGATCGCCATGCTCATCGCGCCGATGAGCGCGGCGGCGATGCCGACGGCATCGAGTCGGGCGCCGCCGTCGAGCACGAGGAGGGCGACGCCACCGATGCCGACGAGTGCCGCCGTGTAGCGGGCGGGACCGGCCCGTTCGCCGAGCAACCGGGCGGCGAGGGCCATGACGATCAGGGGTTGGACGGCCCCGATGGTGGCGGCGACCCCGCCGGGCAGGCGGTAGGCGGCGGTGAACAGGAACGAGAAGAAGGCCCCGAAGTTCAGCACCCCGAGCACGAGGCTTCGCCACCACCATGAGCCCGTGGGCAGGGTTCGGGTGATCGCGAGCACCGCCAGACCTGCGGGGAGGGCCCGGAGGGCGGCGGCCAGCAGTGGCCGCCCCTCCGGAAGCAGCTCGGTGGTCACGATGTAGGTGGTGCCCCACAGCGCCGGGGCGATCGCCGTCGCAGCGAGCAGGCGGGCCCTCACGACGCCATCCCTTGGCGAGTGATCGTTGTGGCATGCATTGCGTTCTCCTTTGGACCATGTATCTTTGTCTAAAGGTAAATTTGAGGAACCAAGGAGTCAAGTAGCTTTGTCCAAAGATATTTCGGATGCTGTAGACCGGATCATCGAGCAGTGGGCGCAGGAACGTCCCGAGCTGGACCCGAGCGGCAAGGCCATCACGGGACGGATCGTGCGACTCGCCAACCTCATGCAGCGCCGGTTCGGCGCCGCGTTCGACCAGCTCGGCCTGTCCGAAGGCGACTACGGCCTGCTCGTCCCCCTCCGACGGGCCGGCGAGCCCTACGAGCTGACCCCGACCGCGCTCGCCCGGACCCGCATGATCACCTCCGGAGGCCTCACCCCAGCCCTCGACCGGCTCGAGAAGCGAGGTTGGATCGAGCGCCGCCCCAACCCCGCCGACCGACGAGGGTCGCTCGTGCGCCTCACGCCAGCCGGCGTCGACCTGATCGACCAGGCCATGGCTCTGCACGCCACGACTGAGCTGGAGCTCGTCAGCAGCCTCTCGGCGAAGCAGCGCGACCGACTGGCGAGCTCCCTGCGCGAGTTGCTCCTCGCCCTCGAACCTGAGTGACATCGGACAGCGGCCTCGAGCGCGACCTCGCCGGTTCGGTCCGGGCCCTCCTGGCCGACGCCTTCCCCGCCGTGGTGATCAACGACGGCATCGAAACCCGGCGCAGACGGAGCTGTTCGCGCTCGCCGACTGAACCCGTGCACGTGCGCTCCGATGCGACATCCGGCGCGAATCGGGCGATGATGGTGGTCGCATGGCCCGGTTCCGCCGCACGACCAAGCTGACCCAGCTCGCCATCGCCCTTGCCGTGGTGCTGGCCACGCCGGTCACCGCGGCCGGCGTCGTGCTGGCGACGCAGCTGTTCGTGCCGCTGCCCGCCGTGATCCCCGATCCGGAGGAGCTGGAGGCGATCCAGTTCAGCCAGGTGTACGACGTCAACGGCGAGCTGATCCACACCTACCAGCAGTTCGACCAGAACATCCCCGTCTCGCCGGGCGACATCCCCGAGGTGCTGAAGGAGGCGGTGATCGCCGCCGAGGACCGCAACTTCTACGGGCACTCCGGTGTCGACATCCGCGGCACGCTGCGGGCGCTGGTCACCGACGTACGAGAAGGTGAGCTGGCCCAGGGTGGGTCCACGATCACCCAGCAGCTGGCGAAGAACGCCTACGGCATCGGCAGCGACCGGACCATCGCCCGCAAGCTGCGCGAGGCCGTCTTGGCCGCCCAGCTCGACCGCTCGCTGTCCAAGGAGCAGATCCTCTTCGAGTACCTCTCCATCGTCTACTTCGGCGAGGGGGCCTACGGCATCGGCGCCGCCGCCGACGTCTACTTCGGCAAGCCGGTCAACATCCTCAACGCGTCGGAGGCGGCCACGCTCGCCGGGCTCATCCCCGCGCCGTCCCGCTACAACCCCCGCGCCGACCTGGCCGTCGCCGAGAGCCGCCGCGTCCGCGTGCTCGACACGATGCTCGAGGAGGAGCTGATCACCCAGCAGGAGTGGCAGGAGGCCGTGGACGCCCCACTGTGGCTGGCGAGCGACGGCCCGGCACCGGGGCCGCACACGCTGGTGGTGACCCCGACCGACGAGGACACCCGGTACCCGTGGTTCATCTCCTACCTCACCCGGTACCTCGCCGACGCGCTCGGCGACGAGGACCTGCTCTACCGGGGCGGCCTGCAGATCTTCACGACCCTGGACCCCAAGGCCCAGGTCGCCGCCGAGGCGGTCACGTTCGCCACGCTCAGCGGGATCGACCCGGTGGTCCGCACGACCGCCGACGGCACCGAGGTCGCCCACACCATGCAGATGGCGGTCACCGCCGTCGAGCCGCCCACCGGCTTCGTGCGCGCCATGGTCGGCGGCCGGGACTTCGGCACCGACCAGACCAACATCGCGCTGAAGGGCGCCGGGAGCATCGGCCGCCAGGCCGGTTCCGCGTTCAAGCCCTTCGTGCTCGCCACCGCCTTCGAGCAGGGCATCCGCCCCGACGAGGTGTACTCGGGCGGGCCCCTCACCATCGGCGACTACTCACCCCAGAACTATGCCGGCGCCATCTACGGGGACATGACGCTGCGCTCCGCGATGCACCGGTCGGTGAACACCACGTTCGTCCGGCTGATGCAGGACGTCGGACCGGACGAGGCCGTCGCGGTGGCCAACCGCCTCGGCCTCGAGGTCCCCGAGATCGACCCGGCGCGCGACGGCTCGGGTCTGTCCATCGCCCTGGGCAGCCGGGAGGTCTCGGGGCTCGGCATGGCCTCCGCGTACGGCACCTTCGCCACCGACGGCGTCCGCATGCCGCCCACCCCGGTCGTGCGGGTGTTCGCGCCCGACGGCACCCTGGTGCTCGACCGCTCCCAGCCCGAGGGCGAGCAGGTGCTGGAGGAGGCCACCGCCGACAACGTCACCGATGTGCTCGAGGGCGTGCTCACCAACGGCACCGCGTCCGGCAAGGGGATCGGCCGTCCGGCGGCCGGCAAGACCGGCACCACCCAGGACAACCGCGACTCCTGGTTCGTCGGGTACACGCCCACGCTGTCCGCCTCGGTGTTCATGGGGTGGGACCCGCAACCGCCGCTCGACGTGAGCTACCGGGTGAAGGGCCGCGCCCTCACCGGCGGCTCGTTCCCGGCCGAGGCCTGGCAGGACTTCATGGTCGCCGCCCTCGACGGCGTGCCGGTCACCGACTTCAGCGAGCCGGCGCCGATCCGGGACGTGGCCAGCGAGGAGATCCAGCGCGAGCGACGGGGCTTCTCCCCGCGGGCCCCGATGGCCAGCGGCTCGACCAGCGCGGGTGGCCCCTACGTGGTGGACGCCGAACCGCCCGTGGCACCGGCGCCGACCACGACCACGTCGTCGACGACCACCACCTCGACGACGACCACGCTGCCGTCGCGCGGCGGCCTCTTCGACGACGACTAATCCAGCTCCGCCGGGCACGAGACGAGCTCGGCGCACGCCTCCCGGACGGGGATGCCGAAGAACACGGTGTCGGGCAGGAAGCCGAGCGGGGCGAAGCGGCGCGAGGCGATGCCGATGAGCTCGCCGGACGAGCTGAGCAGGGGCCCGCCCTGGTGCTGCGGTCCGATCGGGGCGTCGTGCTGGATCGCGGTCGCCGACACGTCGGAAACGACCCCCTGGACGAGGGCGGCGCCGTCGCTGCCCAGTCCGGTGACGGCGAAGACCCGGTCGCCGGCGGCCACCGACGACGGGTCGGCGACCTCGACCGCCGGGAGGTTCGGGGCGTCCTCGGCGACGAGGAGGGCGAGGTCCCGGCCCTCGTCCCAGGCGGTGAGCTGCACCGTCAGGATCACGCCACCTTGGCTGACCTCGATGCCGGGCGCCGGCTCCACGGTCGCCGCCCGGACCGTCTCGAACGAGGTGAGCAGGAACGAGCGCTCGCTGTCGGAGAACAGCACGAACGCCGACCCGACCGATGGCTGACCGTCCACGTCGAGGCTGCTCACGAGGTACACCGACGGGCTGACGCCGGCGAGCACCTCCTCGACGGTCTGGCCGGACGCCGCGAACTGCTCCAGCTCGCCGAGCAGCCCCTCCACCTCGGCCGTGGCCTCGTCGGTGCGCTGCGCGATCGCCTGCTCGGCGAACTCGAGGTCGTCGGCGATCTCGCCCTCGAGCTCGGCGACCCGCTCTCGGGTGTCGTCCAGCTCGAACCGGTAGTACGCGAACAGGGCGGCGCCGGAGAAGGCGGCGGCGACGGCCATGAAGAACAGCAGCGAGGCCAGCCCGAGCGCCGTGCGCGGCAGGACCTGGGACCAGAAGTCGCCTCGAGGTGTGGTGCGTCCGGTCTCGCGGACGTGCTCCCCAGCCATCCCGGCGACGGTACCCCAGGCGGGGAACGGCACTGCCCCGACGTCAGTAGCCTGGACCATCCCATGCTCCTCGTCCTGCTGCTGCTCCTGCCGATCCTCGAGCTGTTCGTGTTCGTGCAGGTCGCCAGCTCGTTCGGCTTCCTGAGTGCCCTGTTCGGGGCGATCGCCGCCACCGTCGTGGGCATCTGGCTGGTCAAGCAGCAGGGCCTCGGCGTGCTGCGCCGGGCCAACGAGAAGGTCGCCCGCGGCGACGCACCCACCGACGAGCTGGTGAACGGCACGCTGCTGCTCGTCGCCGGCATCCTGCTCCTGGCGCCGGGCTTCGTCACCGGCGCCGCCGGTCTCCTCCTGCTGCTGCCGCCCGTGCGGGCACTGCTGCGCGGCTCGCTGCGCCGTCGCTTCGCGTCGGGGCCCATCGTGATCAGCCACGCCACGCGCTTCAGCGGGTCGTTCGGCCCGGGCGCCGGCTTCCCGGGCGCCGGTTCCCCAGGTGGGGGCGTCCCGCCCACCCGCCGCGGCGACGTGCTCGATGCCGACTCCTGGGAGGAGCCGCCGACGGATCCCGATCGGCCCGAGCTGCCGTGACCGTCGAAGCCCCGTTCCCCGATGCGGACGACGAGGCCACGGTCTTCCCCCGACCGGCCGCGACCGTGATGCTGCTGCGCGACCGCGCCGACGGGATGGAGGTCCTGCTGCTGCAGCGGGCAGCGAGCACGCCGTTCGTGCCCGGCGCCCACGTGTTCCCCGGCGGCGCGGTCGACGACGGCGACGCCGACCACGGCGACATCGTCGACGGGCTCGCCACGGAGGAGGCCGACCGCATCCTCGGCGTGCAGTCCGGGGGCCGTGCGTACTGGCTGGCCGCCGTGCGCGAGTGCGTGGAGGAGGCCGGCGTGGTGCTCGCCATCGATGCCGAGGGGCGCCCGGTGACCGACCAGCACCCGGTCTTCACCGACCTCGACGCCACCCGAGACGCGCTCGAGGCCGGCACGCGCACCCTGGCCGACCTCTACCGGGAGCACGGGCTCCGGGTCCCGTTGGACCGGGTCGCCTACGTCTCGCGGTGGATCACGCCCGAGCCGTCGCCGCGCCGCTACGACGCCCGCTTCTTCGCGGCCGCCATGGTGGAGGGCCAGGACGCGGGCGCCGACGGCTGGGAGGCGGTCGACGCCGGCTGGTGGAAGCCGACGCAGGCGTTGGCCGACTGGCAGGCTGGGCGGATCGAGCTCATCGAACCCACCGTCGTCAGCCTGCAGCTGCTCTGCCGGTTCACGTCCACCGCCGAGGCGCTGGACGCCATCCGCGACGGTGCCGGCGCGGTCGAGGGGCAGGGATGAGCGCCGGCGACCGGGACACCGAGACCGACGAACCGCGCCCGATCGTCCACGAGGTGCCATCCGCGGTCAGCCCCTACATCCGGCGGATCGTGGCTGACAACCCGGGCGCGATGACCGGGCCCGGCACCAACACCTACCTCGCCGGCGTGGACGAGATCGCGGTCATCGACCCCGGCCCCGACACCGATGCCCACATCGACGCCGTCGCCGGCTGCGGCGGCGACCGCATCCGCTGGATCCTGCTCACGCACACGCACCCCGACCACGCCCCGGCCACGAAGCGGCTGAAGGCGCGCACCGGAGCCGAGGTGTGCGCGTTCGACGACCGCGACGACGTGCCGGTCGACCGGTTCCTGGCCGACGGCGACACGGTGGAGACCACCGAGTTCCGCATCCGGGCCATCCACACGCCCGGTCACGCGTCCAACCACCTCTGCTACCTGCTGGAGGAGGAGCGGACGCTGTTCTCGGGCGACCACATCATGGACGGGTCCACCGTCGTCATCGCCCCGCCCGACGGTGACATGGCCGCCTACCTCGACTCCCTGGCCAAGGTCCGGGCCATCAAGCGCCTCCGCGCCATCGCCCCGGGCCACGGCCACGTCATCACCGACCCGATCGAGCGCATCGACGCCTACGTCGCCCACCGCCTCGAGCGCGAGGCCCAGGTGCTCGGCGCCGTGCAGACCGCCGGCACCACCACCATCGCCGACATCGTCGGCGAGCTCTACACCGGCCTCGTCGAGGAGCTGGTGCCCCGGGCCGCGCAGTCCGTGCACGCCCACCTCCAGAAGCTGGCTGCCGATGGCCTGGTGCGCGGCGAGGACCCCGACGGCGACTGGACCGCCGCCGGCTGAGATCACGGAGGGATCGGCCCGGCCTCCGTCGAAGCAAGCGACGGATGGCCCCCCGCCTCGTCTCCGTGCTGGAGGCTGCCGACGCCCTCGGGCTCCCCGTCTCGGGCGTCGAGGCGTTGGTCGACGCCGGCTACCTGCGCCCGGACGGCGACGCCCTGCTGTCGCTGTCGGAGATCAAGTCGTTCCAGGCCCGCAACACCGGCGGGGCCGGCGACACCGCGGACGACCTGCTCGGCGACGTCGGCGCCGCGGACGAGGAGACCGAGTCCCTGCTCGACGCCCTCGAGGCCGCGGTCGGCGACATGGCCGAGCGGGCGGCCGACATCATGACGGCGACGTTCCCCGACGCCGCCGGGTGGACCGGTCAGCAGCGCAGACGGTTCGTGCGCCAGGCCCGGCTCCGCTTCGAGGCCATCGTCGCGGTCACCCGGGCCGGCACCACCGAGGACGAGCTGTTGGAGGACCTGGCCGCCGCCGGTGGGGCCGCGGCCTTCGCCGGTGCACCGCTGCCGCAGGTGCTCCTCGCGCTCCGCGTCAGCCGGGACCTGCTGGTCCAGAGCGCGGTCGCCGCGGCCGACGAGCTCGGCCAGCAGCGCGGCGTCGCCCTGGCCGTCGTGCTCACCCGCGTGCTGCCGGTGCTGGACCGCCTCACCGACACCGTCGCTCGCGGGTACTGGGCCGCGGTCCGCGTCCGCGAGGAGGAGGTCGTCGCCCGGTACGCCCACATGGTCGAGCACGCCGGCCACGGGGTGTACGAGGTGGAGCTGGACGGCACCGTGTGCTTCGCCAACTCGATGCTCGCTCGCATCACCGGGCACCACCTCGACGAGCTGCTGGGCCGGGACCTGGCCGTGACCCTGCCGCCCGCCGATCCGGCGCCGGGCATCGACGTCTACCGCTCCCCCACGGTGAGCGGGTGGCGGCCGTTGCGGGTCCTGCGGGCCGACGGCGTCGAGCGCGAGCTGCTGCTCCAGGTGACCGAGCGGACCGATCAGGGCCGACCCGTCGGCTACGACGGCATCGTCCGCGACGTCACGCCGGAGCGAGCGCTGGAGCGCCAGAAGAACGACTTCCTCGCCCTCGTCACCGACGAGCTGCGCCAGCCGCTGGCCACCGTCCTCGGGCTCGGCGTGACCCTCGCCAGCGAGGCCGAGGACCTGACCCGGGACCAGATCGCCGGGATGGGTCGCACCATCCACGTCCAGTCCGATCGCATCGCCCGCCTCGCCGACGACCTCCACGACGTCAGCCGCATCCGGGCCGACGCCCTCAGCCTCATGGTGCGACGGGTCGACGTGGCCCCGGCGTGCGCGGCCGCCATCCGCATGCTCCCCGGTGCCGACGAGGTGGAGGTGGACGTGCCCGGCGACCTCGAGGTCACCGCGGACGGCCGGCGCCTCCAGCACGTCATCGCCCACCTGGTGGAGAACGGGCTCC
>DMTU01000173.1:0-131 GCA_003476595.1 Acidimicrobiaceae bacterium
GCCTCCAGGCCCCGGGGGTTGATGGCCAGGCCGACGTCCACCGCGTAGATCGCCCGGGTCACCCGGGGTCCGGTGTACGCGTACTCGGCCGTCGGCACCTTCCGGTCGACGGTCTCGGGCCGGCAGTCGAT
>DMTU01000173.1:346-1009 GCA_003476595.1 Acidimicrobiaceae bacterium
CCCTGGGCGGTGCCGGCCGGCATGGCCCGACCCCAGTCTCCGGCCTCGGCGACCTTGGTGAGCACCGCCTTGGAGCGGTCGTCTCGGGCGGCGGCCAAGCGCAGCTCCAGGGGATCGCGACCCATGCTCGCCGCGGCCCGGTCGATCATCAGCTCCCGGGCGGTCACGACGTTGGGGCTGTAGATGTTGCGCATGCTCGAGGTGCGGAAGATGTTGTTGTCGGCCTCGAGCACCCGCGGCAGCGTCTCGGACAGCGTCTGGGAGACCGGCCCGAAGTTGTACGGCACGTACTGGGTGAGCAGGAAGATGATCTGGGAGAACGTGAGCCCACCCGGCCGAGGGGCAGCTCGTCGGCGACGGCGGTGATCAGCTCGCCGAACCCGTGGCCGAAGTCGGTGTTGACGCTGGAGTGGTGCTGGGCGTAGCCGACGATGTCGGTGTCGGTGTGGGCGAGGCGGATGGTCGAGCGGGACGCGGGGTGGACCCGGCCGTGGCGGAAGTCGTCGGTCCGGGTGTACTGCAGCTTGACCGGCTTGCCCATGGCCTGGGAGGCGAGCGCTGCCTCCTTGGCCCCGTCCCAGAACAGGTCGCGGCCGAAGGAGCCGCCGCCCTGCACCACGTGGCACGTGACCGCACCGGGCGGCAGGCCGAGGGCGAGGGCGA
>DMTU01000173.1:1234-1633 GCA_003476595.1 Acidimicrobiaceae bacterium
GGGCAGTTGGGCTGGAAGGCGAAGAAGAACGACTCCTCGATCCTCGACACCCGGCGGCCCACGTCGGACAGGTCGGGCAGGTCGATCGGCGATTCCGGGCCGGCCAGCTCCTGCTCGACCGCGGTGTCGTCGAGGCCGACTGCCGGTCCGTCATCCCACTCGACCTCGATGATCTGGAGGGCGTCGATGCACTGGCCGAACGTCCGGGCCCGGATCGCGACGCCCGTCTCGAGCGTGGCCACGTCGGTGACGCCGGGTACCGCCAGCACCTCCTGCTCGTTGAGGACGCCCCGGGGGCGGCCGTTGACGGTGGGAGGCCGGGCGACCATGGTGGGCAGGGCATCGGGTACGTCCAGGTCGGCCACGTAGCGCTGGGCTCCGGTGACCATGGCCCGGGCG
>DMTU01000173.1:1693-2314 GCA_003476595.1 Acidimicrobiaceae bacterium
GTGACCATGGCCCGGGCGTCGATGCGGTTCCGCGGCATCCCGACAACCGTGCGAGCACCGGTCCGGGGCTCGGCGTCGACCACCTCGGTGACCGCGGAAGCCGCCTCCCGGGCCAGGTCGCCGATGCCCAGGCTGCGACCGTCGGGCGTGCGGATCAGCCCGTCCACGATGTCGAGGGGGTAGGTCAGGGACCCGACGAGCAAGCCGGCGGCTCGGAGCAGCCGCTTCCGAGCCACGGCCGCGGCGATCCGCACCGGCTCGTAGATCGTGTACATCGAGTTCGACCCCCCAGTGAGCTGGTTGAACAACAGCTCGGGGCGGGCGTCGGCCTGGTCGATCCGCACCGATTCGACCGGGACGCCCATCTCCTCGGCGATGACCATGGCAACCGCGGTGTTGATGCCCTGCCCGACCTCGGTGCGGTGGAGGTCGAAGCCGACGGTGCCGTCCTCGCCCACGTCGATGCGGATCAGGTTGGCCGTGGGTTGGGCGGCGAGGCGGATCAGATCGATGAGGTCCATCGACTCGGCCACCTGCAGGCCCGCCGCAGGGACGGACTGGGCGCCGGCCGCGGCCCCCGTGCCCAGCCAACGTGCGGTGGTGGCCAGCGTCGGCGCGGCC
>DMTU01000173.1:2423-2688 GCA_003476595.1 Acidimicrobiaceae bacterium
TGGTGGCCAGCGTCGGCGCGGCCAGCACGTATCCGACGAATCGGCGTCTGCTGATGCCTGGAGCATCGGACATTCGGAACCCCCGGGGACGAAAGCGGCGTCGGGGGCAGACCGTATGAACGGGGGACGTCCGGCACAAGTCACCCCGGGCGCGAAGCGGGCGGGGCGGTCCTGTGACCGTCCCGCCCGCATCGCGCCCGCCGGCAGTGCGGTCACACCGTGGAGGTGGCGTGCTCCTTCATGCGCTTGTAGTCGACCTTGCCGT
>DMTU01000173.1:2757-8443 GCA_003476595.1 Acidimicrobiaceae bacterium
TAGTCGACCTTGCCGTTGGCGGCGCGTCCGATGGTGTCGATCGTGATCACCCGGCGAGGCGCCTTGTAGGCAGCCAGCCGCTCCCGCACGTGGTCGATGACGTCCTGCTCGGCCGGTGCGTCGCCCTTGGGCTCGACGACGGCCACGATCATCTCGCCGAAGCGCTCGTGGGGAACTCCCACGACCACGGCGTCGCGGACGCCGGCGTGGGTCTTGATGGCTTCCTCGACCTCCTCGGGAAAGACCTTCTCGCCGCCGGTGTTGATGCACACCGAACCGCGGCCGAGCACGCTGACCGTGCCGTCCTCCTCGAGGACGGCGTAGTCACCGGGGCAGGAGTAGCGCTTGCCGTCGACCATGAGGAACGTGCGGGCCGACTTCTCGGGGTCCTTGTAGTAGCCGATGGGCTGGCGACCACCGACCGCCAGGCGGCCCATGACCCCGGGCTCGGTGATGCGCTGGTCGTCGTCGCTGACGACGATGGTGTTGAGGCTGGGCTCGAACTTGGCGGTCTTGGCCGCCTGCCCGCCGCCGGACACGGACTGGCCCATGCCGAGCGCCTCGGACGACGAGAAGGCGTCCATCAGGAACATCTGCTCGTTGTGGCGCAGCAGGCCCTGCTTGGTCTCCTCGCTCCACATCACGCCCGACGACGTCATGGCCATGAGCGACGACAGGTCCCAGCGACCCTCGTTGGCGTCGAGGGCCCCGAGGATCGGCTTGGCGAAGGCGTCACCCACGATGGCGATGGCGTTCACGCCCTTGGCCTCGACCTCGTCGAGCAGCTCCGCGGGATCGAAGTGCCGGGACGGGAGCAGCACGATGCAGCCGCCGGCGGAGAGCACCGAGAAGCTGGTGAACGCGCCGGTGCCGTGCATCAGCGGGCAGGCCGGCATGCCGACCGCACCCGGGTTCTCGAACATGGTGTCGAGCACGGCCGGGTCCCGCTCCTCGGGCAGCGGCGTGCCCAGCGTGCCGCACAGCACGATGACGAGATCGTCCTGGCGCCACATCACCCCCTTGGGCATGCCGGTGGTCCCGCCGGTGTAGAGCATGTACAGATCGTCGCCGTCGCGGCCGTGGTCGGGCAGGACCCGCTCGGTCTCGCGTGAGGCCGCGTCCTCGTACGGCGTGGCCCAGTCCGGGCACGGACCGGAACCGTCGTCCACCCACAGCCAGGTCTGCACCCTGGGCACTCGGTCGCGGATGGCCTCGATGGTGTCGACGAAGCACCCGTGGAACACCACGGCCACTGCATCGGCGTTGTCCCACAGGTAGACGAGCTCGTCCTTGGTGTAGCGGTAGTTCGTGTTCACCGGCACCAGCGACGCCTTGAAGCAGGCGAACACCGTCTCCAGGTACTCCGGGCAGTTGTACAGGTACTGGGCGACCTTGTCCTGCTTGTCCGCGCCGGCGTCGAGGAGCGTGCGGGCGATGCCGTCAGCCCGGCGATCGGCCTCGCTCCAGGTGACGGTCCGGTCGTCCTGCTTGGCGAAGGGGGCATCGGGCAGGTGGTCGGCCGCAGCCTCCCAGATCTCGGCGAAGTTCCAACCGGGCATGTCGTGCGCTCCAAGTGGTCGATGTGACGGACGTCAAACAGGCAACGTAGGCGAAGGGAGACCCCTTGCGCGGTGCGTCGTGGTCAGATGGCTCGGTCGCGATCGGCCCAGTACTGGTCGCGGAGCTTGCGCTTGTAGAGCTTGCCGGTCGGCAGGCGGGGCAGCTCGTCGAGGAACTCGAAGCGCTTCGGGACCTTGTAGCCGGCGATGTGCTCGCGGGTGAACGACCGCAGCTCCGCCTCGAGCTCGGCGCCCCGTTCGACGCCTTCGGCTGGCTGCACCGCGGCCATCACCTGCTCGCCCATCTCGTCGTCGGGGATGCCGAAGACGGCCACGTCGGCCACCTTCGGATGCATGACCAGGCAGTCCTCGATCTCCTGGGGGTAGATGTTGACCCCGCCGGAGATGATCATGAACGCCTTGCGATCGGTGAGGAACAGCCAACCGTCCTCGTCGAGGTAGCCCACGTCGCCGAGGGTGGTCCAGCCGTGGCCCTTGGGATCCTTGGAGCTCTCGGTCTTGTCGGGGGCGTTGTGGTACTCGTACGGCGGTCCGCCACCGAAGTAGATGGTGCCGGGCTCGCCCGCTGGCACCTCGTTTCCCTCCTCGTCGAGGATGTGGATCTCCCCGATCAGCGGCTGGCCGACGGTGCCGGGCCGCTCCAACCAGTCCTCGGGCTTGACCAGGCAGAACCCGTTGAGCTCGGTGCCGGCGTAGTACTCCCACAGCACCGGGCCCCACCAGTCCATCATCTGCTGCTTCACCTCGACCGGGCACGGCGCCGCGGCGTGGACGGCGACCTGCATCGACGACACGTCGTAGCGCTGGCGCTCCTCCTCCTCGAGCTTCAGCATCCGGACGAACATGGTCGGCACCCACTGGGAGTGGCTGGCCCGGTGCGACTCGATGAGGCGCAGCGCCTCCACCGGGTCGTACTTCTCCATGATCACGGTCGTGCCACCGAGGGACTGGACCCCGAGGTTGAAGCCGATCGGCGCCGAGTGGTACAGCGGGGCGGGGGAGAGGTACACGGTGTCGGCGTCCATGCCGAACACCCCGCCGAGCAGGGCGGCGATCATCATGCCCTCGTCGATCGTGTTGCCCGACAGCGGCCGTTTGATGCCCTTGGGCCGGCCGGTGGTGCCCGAGGAGTACAGCATCATCTCGCCGGCCGGCTCCTCGTCGAGGCGGTCGGTCGACATGGTGGAGATGGCGTCGACGTAGGGCTCGAAGCGCGCATCCGGGTCGCCGATCAGCAGCGGCAGTGTCACGTTCGGTGCGTCCCGCAGCGCCTCCGAGGCCACGTCGGCCTTGGCGGTGGTGGTCACCAGCGACTGGCTGCCGGAGTCCTCGAGGATGTAGGCCACCTCCTCGGCCGACAGGTAGCTGTTGACGGTCGTGATGTAGAGGCCAGAGCGCAGGGCCGCCCACATGACCTCCAGGAACCGGGCGTTGTTCTCGCTGAAGATCGCCACGTGGTCGCCCGGCCCGAGGCCGTGGTCGCGCCACAACCGGGCCAGCTGGTTGGATCGCTGGTCGAGCTCGGCGTAGGTCACGACCTCGCCGCTGCCCCCCATGATCAGCGCCGGCTTGTCGGGTGTGCTCGCTGCGTGGACTCCTGGATACATGATCCCCCCTGGGTGATGGTCGTTCTCGTGTGGTGTGGTCTGGTTTGGTCTGGTCAGTCGTCGGTGACCCGGAAGACCGGCAGGCGCCGGCCGTCGGAGAGCTCCACCGACCAGTCCACCCGCACGCGCTGGTCGCAGCGCAAGGAGCCGTCGGCCCCGACGACGTTGGTGGTCATGCGGATGCCCTCGTCGAGGTCGACCAGGGCGACGACATAGGGGACGTCGTCGCCCATCATCGGGTTCCCCGGCTTGCGCATGACGTTGAAGGTGTAGATGGTGCCGGTGCCCGCGAGCGGGGCCCAGTCGAGCTCCGCGGACAGGCAGCCCGGGCAGACCTCGCGGGGGTACCACACGAAGCGGTCGCAGGCGTCGCAGCGCTGGGCGACGAGCTCGCGGCGACGGGTCGCGTCCCAGTACGGCTCGGCCAGAGGGGTGACGGGGGGTTCGATGCGCGGCATCGGGATCTCCTAGCGGGTGGCTTCGGTGCCGAGGACGATGGTGGAGGTGCACGACAGGACGCCGCCGCAGCCGTTGGCGATGGCGACCTCGGCGCCGGGGACCTGGCGGTCCCCGCCCTCGCCGCGGAGCTGGCGGACCGCCTCGACCAGGATGAACATGCCGTACATGCCGGGGTGCGTGTAGGAGAGGCCGCCGCCGTTGGTGTTCGTGGGCAGCACGCCCCCGGGGCCGAGGCGCCCGTCGGACACGAAGTCGCCTCCCTCGCCCTTGGCGCAGAAGCCGAGGTCCTCCAGGGTCATCAGCGCCGTGATCGTGAACGAGTCGTACAGCTCGACCACGTCGACGTCGCCGTGGCCGATGCCGGCCATGGCCATGGCCTGGGGGCCGGAGACGGCCGCGGCGGTGGTGGTGACGTCGCCCATCTGGCTGATGGACATGCCGTGGGTGTGGGCCGTGCCGGCGCCGAGGACGTACACCGGCGGACGGGCCAGGTCCCGGGCGCGCTCGGCGCTGGTGACGACGAGGGCGCCGGCCCCGTCGGTGACGAGGCAGCAGTCGAGCTTGTGCAGGGGTTCGGCCACCATCGGCGAGGCGAGCACGTCGTCGATGGTGATGGGGTCCTGGTGGTAGGCGTTCGGGTTCTTCACGGCCCACTCGCGGAACGACACCGCGATCTGGGCCAGCTGCTCGCTGGTGGTGCCGAAGTCGTGCATGTGCCGCTGGGCGGCGAGGCTGTAGCTCGCCGCCGGGAGCCCGAGCCCGTAGGGCAGGTCCCACTGGAACAGGGCCGAGTCCTGGCCGCCGATGCCGGGGCCACCGCCGGCGAACGGGTTCTTGCCGCCCCGCGGCGTGGCTGCGTAGACGATGACCGCCACCTCGCACAGGCCGGCGGCGATGGCAGCGGCGGCGTGCTCGACGTGCACTTCGAAGCTGGAGCCGCCCGTCATCGTGGAGTCGGTGAACCGGCCCCGCACGCCGAGGCGCTCGCCGAGCTCGAGGGACCCCATCATGCCGTTGGTGGTCATCAGGCAGTCGACGTCGGCGATGGTCAGGCCGGCGTCGTCCAGCGCGCCGCGGATCATCTCGACCTCGAGCTGGGCGTCGGATCGGCCGAGGCGCCCGTCGGGTGAGACGGCGTCGACGGCTCCGACGATGGCGGCCGCAGCGCGGAGCGGGTGGGGCACGAGCGTCTCCAGGTCTTCCTGCGGTGGCCGGCGCCACCGAGCGACGACGGAACATAACACGGCCGCCGTCTCAGTGATCATCGACGGCGGCGCAGCGCTGTCTGAATTGGGCGGTTCGACCCTCCCGGCGATACGGTTCTCGGAGACTGTCTCATCGGGTCAGCAGGAGGTGGCGATGTCCGAGGCCGCTCGGTGGTGCTTCCGGAACCGGCGCCGGGTCCTTCTCGCGTGGCTCGTCGCGCTCCTCGTGCTCGGCGTGGGCTCGCAGGTCTACGGCGGCGCATTCCGCAACGACTTCCGCGTCGCGGAGTCCGAGTCACAGCGAGCGCTCGACCTGCTCCAAGAGCGCTTCCCCGCGTTCGCCGGCGATCCGCTCGCCCTCGTCTTCCGGGCCGACACCGTCGACGACCCAGACGTGCGCCGTCGGATGGATCAGCTCTTCGCCGATGTGGCCGCCCTCGATGGCGTGGAGGAGGTGGTCTCCCCGTACGTGGGGCTGGCGCCGGTGAGCGCCGACCGGACCACGGCGATCGCCCAGGTCCGGCTGGCCGAGTTCGGACCCGAGGTCGATCCCGAGCTGGTCCGATCCGTGATCGACCGGGCCGAGCATCTGTCGGAGGTGCCGGGCCTCCAGGTCGATGTCGGTGGACCGACCGCCATGTTCGCCGAGATGGAGCCTCCGGGGGAGCGGGAGGCGGCTGGCGTGGTCGTCGCTCTCGGCGTCCTGCTCGTGACCTTCGGATCCGTGCTGGCCGCCGGGCTGCCGGTGGCGGTCGCCCTCGGCGGCCTCGGGGCCGGCATGGGCCTGGTGCTGCTGCTCACCCGCGTGGTGGAGGTCTTCACGTTCGCGCCCGCG
>DMTU01000173.1:8568-19905 GCA_003476595.1 Acidimicrobiaceae bacterium
GTTCGCGCCCGCGATGGCGGCCATGATCGGGCTCGGTGTCGGCATCGACTACGCCCTCTTCATCGTCACCCGCTACCGCCAGGAGCTGGCGGGCGGTTCGTCGCCAGAGGTTGCCACCGGCACCGCCATCGGCACCGCCGGTCGTGCCGTGGTCTTCGCCGGCGCCACTGTCGTGATCTCCCTGCTCGGCATGGTGCTGATGGGCGTGTCGATGGTCGTCGGCATGGCGTTGAGCGCGGCACTCGTGGTGGCCTGCACCGTCGCCGCCGCGATCACGCTGCTGCCGGCGGTGCTGGGCTTCATCGGTCCCGGCATCGACCGCTTCGGCGTCGCGTGGCTCCAGCCCGCCGACAGCGACCCGTCCGGCGGGCGCTGGTACCGCTGGAGCCGCACCATCCAGGCTCGTCCATGGCCGGCGTTGGTCGGCGGGCTCGTGGTGCTCCTCGCCCTCGCGGCTCCGGTCCTCAGCATGGAGCTCGGCGGCCCGCACTTCGGCGCCGGCCCCGAGACCCAGAGCAGCCGGCGCGCCTATGACCTGGTGACGGAGGGCTTCGGGGAGGGGTTCAACGGCCCGCTCGCCGTCGTGGCCGAGGTGACCCCGGGCCGGGCCGACGACTTGGCCGTGCTCGACGCCGTCGTGCAGTCCATCGGCGCCGCCGAGGGCGTGGCGCTCGCCGTGCCCCCGCTGACCAATCCGGCCGGCGACACGGCGGTGGTCACCGTCATCCCCGAGTCGGCCCCGCACTCCACCGCCACCCAGGAGCTGGTCGAGCGATTGCGAGACGAGGTGGTGCCGGCCGCGGTCGGCACGTCCGGTGTGGAGGTGTCGGTCTCCGGAGTGACGGCGCTGTTCGCGGACATGGCGGAGCTGTTCAACCGGCGCCTGCCGGTGTTCATCGCCACCGTCATCGGCCTGTCCTTCGTGCTGCTGATGATCGTGTTCCGCTCCGTTCTCGTGCCGATCAAGGCGGCAATGCTCAACCTGTTGTCGATCGGTGCGGCGTACGGGGTCGTGGTGGCCGTGTTCCAGTGGGGATGGGGCGCAGACCTGATCGGCATCGACCGGCCTGGTCCGATCATGGCGTTCATCCCCATGATGCTGTTCGCCATCCTCTTCGGGCTCTCGATGGACTACGAGGTCTTCCTGCTGTCGCGCATCCGCGAGGAGTACGACCGAAGCGGCGACAACGCCACCGCGGTCGCCGACGGTCTCGCGGCGACCGCTCGGGTGATCACCGCGGCCGCGGCGATCATGGTGATCATCTTCTCGTCGTTCGTGCTCGGCGACGATCCCATCGTCAAGACGTTCGGGCTCGGGCTCGCAGTGGCGGTCTTCGTCGATGCCACCGTGGTCAGGATGGTCCTGGTGCCCGCCACGATGGAGCTGCTCGGCGACGCCAACTGGTGGCTGCCCGACTGGCTCGACCGCCGTCTGCCCCGCATCGAGCTCGAGGGCGCGGCACTCGGCGAGCAGGAGACCGTGGGGCCCGGCGCGGCCGAGCCCGGGTCGGCGGACGCAGTCGATGCAGGGGAAGCCGTCGATGACGCCGTCCCGACGGTCCAGGTCACCGCCGGCACCGTGGCGTGGCTCGACTCGCTCAGCGGCGATCACCGGGGTCAAGCGCTGGCCCACCTCGACCACGCGCTCGCCAACGGCGTCGTCGACGCCGTGCGACGGGACGGATCTGCCGACGTGGTCGTGCCCCTCGGCCGGCGCACCCGTGGTCTGACGCTGAGCGATGGACCCGAGGCCTACCTCCTCGACGTGCGGTCCGGTCGCGCCGGCGACGGTCGCGCCGGATGGCTCCAGGTCCGCGATCGGGTGCTCGGCGAGGCGCCGGCGCAGGCGGCGTACCGGCAGGTGCAGGCCGCGGTCCAGGTCGCCGACACCCTGCGATCGCTGCGCGAGGTCCACGGCATGACCCGAGAGGAGCTGGCGGGCCGCGCCGGCACCTCCGTCGCCGCGGTGGAACGTCTGGAGCGTGGCGACGGCTCGGCCGAGGTCAGCGACCTGATCGGCGTCGGATTGGCCCTCGACGCGTGGATCGACCTGCGGGTCGGCGGGAGCCAGGGCGCAGCCGTCGCCGACGAAAGCTCCCGGCTGCTCAGGAGCGCCGGGGGCGCGGCGACCTGATCCGGGTCCGGTTGCTCTCGCGGCCCGCGGCCCGGACGTCGCCTCCGTCCTGGGCGACGGCCCCCCGGACCGCGTGGGTCAGCGACACGGCCATCGACTCGCCGACCTCCTCGGGGCTGCGGCCGAAGTCGGGGCCGAGCGCCTCGGTGGCGAAGGCCGACAGGGAGACGGCCACGGCATCGCGGAGCCACCCGGGCGGATCGTCGGCCCCGCCGGCCAGGTCCCACGCCGTGTCCGTGAACCGCTGGACGAGCTCGGAGCGGGCCACGCGGCGGGCCCGGGCGATGTCGCCGAGCTGGCCGTCGAAGTCCGCGCCCGAGGCCAGCTCGAAGTACACCCGGCCGTGCTGGGCGTTCATGCGGTGGACGGCCACCAGGGCGGCCCGTAGCCACTGCTCGAGATCGACGTCGGCTTCCGGACGGGGCACGTGGTCGCCGTAGCTGCGCATCGAGTCCTGGAGCGCTGCGGCGAGCAGGGATTCGCGGGTCTCGAAGTACCGGAACACGGTGCGACGGCTGACCCCGGCGGCGGCGGCGACGTCCTCGACCCGCACGGCGAGACCGCGCTCGGCCAGCTCGACCCGCGCGCCCCGCACGATCCGCGCGCGCACCGCGGCGCGAGGATCATCGACCGGCTCGGTGTCGAGGGACTCGGCAGCCATCGGACCACCCTTGCACCTCCCGGGCCGACGGGGGGCCACCGCCCCGGGTTGCTCGGACGGTCGGCGGCGCCGCAGCATCGACGGGTGACCACCACACCCGCCGGGATGCAGCTCACCGTGCAGGGCACCGGACCGCCCGTGGTCCTCACCCACGGGTTCGCCGACGACGCCGCGACCTTCGATCGCCTCCTCCCCACCCTCGCCGGCCACCGGCTCGCCCGATGGGACCTCCCGGGCCACGGCTCCTCGGGCGTCGGCCCGCAGCCCTCGTCACGAGGCACCGCCCTGGCCTGGCTCGATGCGGCGGTCGCCGCCGCCGGACCGGGCCCGACGGTGCTCGTCGGCCACAGCCTCGGCGGCTACCTCTCCCTGTGCCGGACGGTGATCGACCCCACCGGGGTCGCGGGGCTGGTGCTCGTCTCCACCGGCCCCGGCTTCCGTGATCCGGCCAAGCGCGAGCAGTGGGGCACGTTCATCGCCGACTACGCCGACCGCCACGGCATCCCGGAGGGGGCGCGGGGGATCGCCGAGCAGCCCGACAGCGTCGTGCTGGACGGCTTGGCCGCCCTCGACGTGCCCGTGCTCGTGATCGTCGGAGGCGACGACGTGCGGTACCACGCGGGCTGTCGCATCATCGTCGACGAGGTCGCCGACGCTGCGCTGGTCGTGGTCGACGGCGCCGGCCACTTCCCCCACCAGACGCACGCCGAGGTGGTGGGCGACAAGGTTCGCGAGTTCCTGAGCAGGGTGTCGGGCTGAAGGCGGCGAACTGTTCCAGTGCAACAGCGCTGTTGTAGCGTCTCACCGTCGTCCAGCAGGAGTCATGCATGCCCCCCGCCACCGCGTCGCCGATCCAGACCCGACGGATGTCCTTCGAGGCGTCGCTGCAGGAGGTGCCCCGCCACTTCGGCCCCGACGGCGACCTGCTCTCCAGCCACATCGCCGCCTGCCTCTCTGCGGTGTTCCCCGACGGCGAGGACTTCTTCGTCCGCTCCGTCCGCCACTTCCGCGGGGACATCACCGATCCCGTGCTGAAGCAGGAGGTCAGCGGGTTCATCGGCCAGGAGGCAATCCACGGCCGCGAGCACCGGGCGTTCAACCGGCGCCTCAGCCAGCTCGGCTACCCCACCCGGTTCCTCGAGCGGTTCACTGAGCGGCTGCTGGCCGCCGCCGACCGGGTCCTGTCCCCCAAGGCCCGCCTCGCCGCCACCGCTGCCCTCGAGCACTACACCGCCACCCTGGCCGAGCAGCTGCTGCGCGACGAGGACACCAGGGCGCTGTTCGGCCACGACAAGGTGCGTGAGCTGTTCCTGTGGCACGCCCTCGAGGAGTCCGAGCACAAGACCGTCGCCTTCGACGTCTACCGGGCCGTCGGCGGCACCGAGCGGATGCGTCGCGTGGTCATGGACGTGATCACCGCAGGGTTCATCGGGGGCGTGGCCCTCGCAGTGGGCCTGTCCCTGCTCGGCGACCGGGCGGCCCGCAACCCGGTGCGCCTGGTTCGCAGCGTGAAGCGTCTGTCGAAGTCGCCCATCGTCAGCCGCGAGCTGTGGCGGGAGCTGCGCAGCTACAACCGGGCGGGGTTCCACCCGTCCGACCGCGACGCCAGCGAGCTGCTCGCCACCTGGCGTGAAGAGCTCTTCGGTGCGCACGGCACGCTCAACGACCGGCTGGCGGGGGCCGCGTGATGGCGGCCACCGAGCATCTCGATGTTCTCGTGGTCGGCGCCGGGCTGTCGGGCATCTGCGCCGGGCACTACCTGCAGACCGAGACGCCCTGGGCGTCCTATGCCATCTTCGAGGCCCGCGACGCCATCGGGGGCACCTGGGACCTGTTCCGCTACCCGGGCGTGCGTTCCGACTCGGACATGTTCACCCTCGGCTACCCGTTCCGGCCGTGGAAGAGCTCCCAGATGATCGTGGACGGTGAATCGATCCGCCACTACATCGAGGACACGGCCGCCGAGGAGGGCATCGACGCCCACATCCGGTTCCAGCACCGCATCGTGCGGGCCGAGTGGTCCAGCGACGTCGCCCGCTGGCACGTCACCGCCGAGCGCGCCGACACCGGCGAGACCCTCCAGCTCACCTGCGGCTTCCTGTTCTCCTGCAGCGGGTACTACCGCTACGACCACGGCTACCAGCCGGACTTCCCCGGCGCCGACCGGTTCCGGGGCGATCTCGTGCACCCCCAGCACTGGCCCGAGGACCTCGAGGTCAGCGGCAAGAAGGTGGTGGTCATCGGCAGCGGCGCCACCGCCGTCACGCTCGTGCCGAGCCTGGCCGAGCGGGGCGCCGACGTCACCATGCTGCAGCGGTCGCCCACGTACATCGCCACCGTGCCTGGTGAGAACCCGGTGGTAGGTGCCGTCCAGCGGTTCCTGCCCGACAAGGTGGCGGGCTCGGCCGTGCGCTGGGCGCACGCCCTCGGCGCCCAGGCCCTCTACCAGGTCAGCCAGCGCTATCCGAAGCCGGTGAAGCGCCTGCTCCGCTTCGGTGTCCGGATGCAGCTGCCCCGCGGCTACGACATCGACACCCACTTCAACCCGAGCTACAACCCGTGGGACGAGCGCATGTGCGCCGTCCCCGGGGGCGACCTGTTCAAGGCGGTGAAGTCCGGGCAGGCCACCGTGGTCACCGACCACATCGACACCTTCACCGAGACGGGCATCCGGCTGCGTTCGGGCGAGGAGCTGGAGGCGGACATCGTCGTGTCGGCCACCGGACTGGAGCTGCTGTTCCTCGGCGGCATCGAGTTGGCCGTCGACGGCGAACCGGTCGAGCTGAAGGACCGTCTCACCTACAAGGGCATGATGCTCGAGGGCGTGCCGAACCTGGCCCTCGCCATCGGGTACACCAATGCATCGTGGACGCTGCGCTGTGACCTGACCTGCCGGTACGTCACCCGGCTGCTCAACCGCCTCCGCGCCTCGGGACTGCGCCAGTGCACGCCGGTGAACGACGACCCCGACGTCGGGCCCGAACCCCTGCTGAACCTGCGCTCCGGCTACATCCAGCGGGCGCAGGGCAAGATGCCCCAGCAGGGATCCCAGCCACCCTGGCGGGTGTACCAGAGCTACCTGCAGGACTACCGCGCCACCCGCCGCGCCGATGTCGACGACGGCGTGATGCGGTTCGGCAACCCGGCCACCGCGACCACGCCTGATCGACAGGTCGTCGCCGGGTGACCGTGCTGTCCCAGAACCGCTGAACACGAGGCGGCGGACCGCCTCGCGTCCGCGGCAGAGGAGTTTCGTTGCACCACCAGTTCGGAATCGATGTCAGGAAGACCATCGGTCTCGCCGCGCTCGCCACGGCGGCGCTCGGGGCGGCCGTCGTGCCGGCGGCCGGCGCCCAGGAGCCGCCGCCCGCGTACGAGGCGACCTCGTCGGCCCAGGCCCTCGAGCTGTCCCTGTTCGGCCAGGGGCTCATCGTGGGCGAGGGCTCGAGCCGAGTCGCCCCCGTTGAAGCTGCCGCCGACGGGTTCGCCCTCGCCACGCCGGTGTTCGACGGCGGGGCCTCGTCCGCGGTCGTGCAGGGCACCGGTTCCGACGGCTCATCGGAACCGGTGTGCGTCCAGGGCTTCGACCAGGTCCCGGGCCTGACCCTCGAGTTCGCCTGCAGCATCTCGCAGGCCGAGGCGTCCGCAACCGGGGCCAGGGCGACCTCGACGTCCACCGCCGGCCGGATCGTGCTGAACCCGGTCGCCCCCCTGCTGCAGACGCCCCTGTCCGCCGTGGTCGATCCGCTCCATGGCGGTCTGCAGACCCTCGTCGGCGCGCTCGAGCCGGTCCTCGGGCCGATCCGCGACAACAGCGGACTCGACCTGGGCAACACGGTGGGCGACCTCCTCGATGCCCTCCTCGACGGCGGGGACCTCGTGTCGATCGTCCTGGGTGACTCCACCACCTCGAGCTCGCTCGAGGGCAGCACGCTGTCGACCACGTGCGCGGCCGAGGGCACCCGCATCGACGTCCTCGACCTGCCCGCCATCGGCGGTGAAGACCCGCCGCCCGTCATCTCGGTGGTCCTCGGCGACGTGAGCACCCACGTCGATGTGGACCTCACGACGGGCACCGGTACCCCGGTGGCGAACCCGGCCGGCGTGACGATCGTGGTCCCGCCTCTCGGGCTCAACCAGCCGTTGGCGCTCGGACAGACGATCGACATCCCGCTGCCCGAGCCGCTGGGCACCTCCACCATCTCCATCACCGACGGCGTCCGCGGCACCGACGAGCAGGGCCACAGCTTCGCCACCGCCGACTCGGTGAGCCTCGACCTGCTCAACGGTGAATCCCTCATGGGAGGCATCGAGATGAACGTCGCCCGATGCAGCTCCCGTGCCGGTGCGGTCGCCCAGTCGGTGCAAGCGCCGGCACCCGAGACCCCGACGGCCGCTGCTCCGGTGCTGCCCACGACCGGCTCGGAAGACGACCGCACCCTCGCCGTTGCCGCGACCGTGGCCATGGCCGGCGCCGGTCTCGCCCTCGTCCGACGACGCACCGGAGGCTGACCCGCCGTGGCGGACCGGTCGGGACCCGCGCCGCCCCGCTCCAGCCGGCACGTCCACTCTCCCCGCCCGGCCCACAACGCGGTGGGCGGGCGCCCTCCGTCACGATCAGGAGGAGGGACGTCGGTTGCTGCGCACCTCCCGGAAGGGGATGTCAGCGTCGACCGAGGGCTCCTTGGGTAGCCCCAGCACCCGTTCGCCGATGATGTCGTGCTGGATCTCGTCGGTCCCGCCGGCGATGGACTGCCCGGGCACGGAGACGAGCACCTCGGCGACGATCCCTTCCTCCAGCGACCCGGGGCCGTCGAGCATGGCGTGGGCGCCGGCGACCTGGGTGTGGGCGTCCGACGCCGCCCGGGCGATGGCGCTGGCGTGCAGCTTGCCGAGCGACCCCTCCGGGCCGGGGCGCCCCGCCTTGCGCTGGGCGCTGGCCCGCTGAGCGGTGAGCTGGGCCGCCCGCTGGAGGGCATGGAGGGCGGCGATCTCCTGGCGCACCACCGGCTCGCCGGCGCGACCGAGGCGCTGGGCGAGGGGGGCGACCAGGTCGGGGCGTCCGGCGCGCTGGGGGTACCACTCGTAGGTCTTCAGGTAGGCGGCTGCCTCGGCCGCCGCCTCCTCCCGGGTGCGCCCCCCGCCTCCCGGCGGCAGCGCGCCGAACAGGCCGGCTGCCAGGCCCCGCTCGTGGGACAGCGTGGTGCGGGCCACGGCCCAGCCCTCGTGCAGCTCGCCGACCAGGTTCTCGTGCGGGACGCGGGCCTCGTCGAGGAACACCTCGTTGAACGACGCCCGCCCGTTCATCTGGCGCAGCGGGCGGACCACCACGCCGCTCTGGCGCATCGGGAAGGCGAAGAACGAGATACCCCGGTGCTTGGGGACGTCGGGGTCGGTGCGGGCCAGCAGCATGCCGTAGGCCGCGTGGTGGGCCCCAGTGGTCCACACCTTCTGACCGGTGACGATCCACTCGTCGCCGTCGCGCCGGGCGTGGGTGGTGAGGCCGGCCAGGTCCGAGCCGTTGCTGGGCTCGCTGAACAGCTGGCACCACGTGTCGCGGCCGGTGGCGATGCCCCGCAGCAGCAGGCGCTGCAGGTCCGGTGCACCGTGCTCGAGCAGCGTGGGCGCCGCCAGCGACATGCCGACCCCGACGGCGGGTCCGACCGCACCGGCGGCTCGCAGCTCGTCGGTGGCGGCCCGGGCCAGGTCAGTGGGCAGGCCCCGTCCGTACCGGTCGGCGGGCCAACCGGGACAGGCCCAGCCGGAGTCGACGAGGAGGTCGCGCCACTCGGCCAGGGGCCGCTCGGGGTCCCAGGTGACGTCGAACCAGGTGCGGGCCTCGGCCCGCACCTCGTCGTCGGATGGTTGCGGGTCCAGCGGTCCGGCGGCGCTCATGCCGTCATGGTGAGCGACGCGCGAGTCACCCGACCAGCGTCCTGGTCGACGAAGGCCTGGTTGATCTGCTCCAGGGGGTAGTCCACCACCACCTGCTCCAGGGGCAGGTCGTCGACGTGGCGCTCGAGGAAGCCCAGGGCCCGCTGCAGGCTGCGGGCGTCGTAGGCGGCCACCGCCTCGACGCGCACGTTGGCCATGACCAGGAAGCCGGGGTCGAGCTCCAGGGACGTGCCCGGGTAGAAGGTGCCGATCTCCAGGTAGCGCCCGCCGAGGCCGACCATTCGCAGGCCCTCGCTGATCGCCTCGGGGCGGCCGACCAGCTCGCACACGACGTCGGCGCCCCAGCCGGCCGTCAGCTCCTTGACCGCCGCCACCCGCTCGTCGGCCGTGGTGACCTCGCGCATGTCGATGGTGTGGTCGGCGCCCATGCGCCGGGCGAGCGCGAGGCGATCGTCCACGCCATCGATGACGATCACCGTCTCCGCGCCGCGGTCTCGGGCGACGGCCGTGGCGTAGAGGCCGAGGCCGCCGGCGCCCTGGACCACCACCCGGTCGCCCATGCCCATCTGCACCCGCTCCAGGCCCATGATCACCTGGGCCAGCGCGCAGTTGACCCCGGCGACCATCGTGTCGGTCACCCGTTCCGGCACCTTGTACACCGCCATCCGGGGCGTGGCGTAGAAGTAGTCGGCGTAGGCGCCGCGGAAGTGGGGGAACTCGGTGGGCCGGCCCTGGAGCACCTTGAACGACCGGCTGCACGCCTCGGTCATGCCCCGGGTGCAGGTGCGGCACCGACCGCACGGGGCGAAGTACTGGTAGGCGACCCGGTCGCCCTCGGCCAGCGGCTGGCCGGCCCAGTCCGTGGTCACGCCGGCGCCGAGGGCGTGGACGACCCCGGTCATCTCGTGGCCGATGATCCGCCCGTCGTCACGGCCCATGGCCGCCAGGTAGCCGTCCCCGCGCCAGATGTGCAGATCGCTGCCGCAGATGTTGGCCCGCGTGACGCGCACGACGATGGCCCCGGGCTCGGGATCGGGAACGGGCAGCTCGGTGATCTCCATGGGCTTGCCCGGTCCGAAGAACAAGGCGGCCCGTCCGGTGGTGGTCATGGTCGGCAGTATCGGCGTGGCACCCGGGGGTGTCAATCCGCTCGAGGGAGCCCTTGCGGAGTCGCTGTCCCTGGGGCATGCTCGGTGGCACTCACGAGTGCCACCGGGCGCCGTGCACGAGTACGGGGGACACGTACATGAAGGTCGACTACCCGATCATCTCGGCTGACTCGCACATCACCGAGGCGCCGAACACCTACACCGACTTCATCGACCCGGCCTGGCGCGACCGCGCTCCGCACCTGATCGATGGCGGCGAGAAGATGGGCGACATGTTCGTGGTGGAGGGCTCGACCGTGCCGATCCCCATGGGCCTGGTCGCCGCCGCCGGCAAGGATCCCTCCGAGATCCGCACCAAGGGCACCCGGTTCGAGGAGCTCCACCGGGGCGGCTGGGACCCGACGGCCCGGCTCGCCGAGCAGGACGCCGATGGCGTCGCCGCCGAGATCATCTACCCCACCGTGGGCATGGTGCTCTGCAACATCGACGACTTCGATCTGAAGAAGGCGTCCTTCGACGCCTACAACCGCTGGATCGCCGACTACTGCTCCCATGCGCCCGACCGGCTGCTGGGCTGCGGCCAGACCGCGATGCGCTCCCCCGAGGAGGGCATCGAGGACCTGAAGGCGATCAAGGCCCTCGGCCTGCGCGGGGTGATGATGCCCGGCATGCCGGCGGTGGAGGACTACGACTCGCCGGTGTACGACGAGTTCTGGGAGACGGCCATCGAGCTGGAGCTCCCGCTGAGCTTCCACATCCTCACCACCAAGAGCGACAAGACGCGGGGCCCGGCGATCTCGAGCTTCCTGTCCATCGTGCGGGGCTGCCAGGACATCATGGCCATGCTCGTCTTCGGCGGCGTGTTCGAGCGCCACCCCGGCCTGAAGGTCGTGTGCGTCGAGGCCGACGCCGGCTGGGTGCCGCACTTCATGTACCGGATGGACCACGCCTTCAACCGGCACCGCTACTGGCTCAAGCCCGGCGCCGACCTGCAGCGCCTGCCGAGCGAGTACTTCGCCGAGCACATCTACGTGACGTTCCAGGACGACTGGACCGCGTTCCGCTTCGCCGATGCGATGAACTCGAAGCGGCTGATGTGGGCCAACGACTTCCCCCACAGCGACTCGACCTGGCCGTGGTCCCAGGAGCTGCTCGACAAGCACACCGCCCAGCTGAGCGATGAGCAGACCAAGGACATCCTGAGCAACAACGTCGTGGGCCTCTACGGCATCGACACGTCCACCCTCACCACCACTGCCTGACGTGGCCACCCACGACCTCGTCATCCGGGGTGGAACGGTCGTCGACGGCACCGGGAGTGCGCCGCGTCCCGCCGACGTCGCCATCGACGGCGACCGGATCGCCGCCGTCGGACGGGTCGAGGCGGCCGGCGCCCGGGAGATCGACGCCGACGGCGCACTCGTCACCCCCGGCTTCGTCGACATCCACGCCCACTATGACGGCCAGGCCACCTGGGACCACCAGCTGGCGCCGTCGTCGTGGCAGGGCGTCACCACGGTGGTGATGGGCAACTGCGG
>DMTU01000124.1:0-4122 GCA_003476595.1 Acidimicrobiaceae bacterium
GCCGGTGAAGTCGACGCCCTCGTGGGGCCAGCGGCTGGTGAAGTACACCTCGCCGCCGAAGCGGTCGGCGCCCTCGATGTCGGGCGTCTTCGGCATCGACAGGCAGCCGGTGGCCATGACGTACCAGCGGCAGGTCAGCTCGTCGCCGGCCTCGGTGCGCACGTGCCAGCGGGACGACCCCTCGTCCCAGCGGGCAGCGTCGACCCGCGTGTCGAAGCGGATGTCCCGGCGCAGGTCGTGCTTGTCGGCGACGTGCTGGGCGTAGCGGAGGATCTCGGGCTGGGTCGCGTACTTCTCCGACCAGGTCCACTCGTCCTCGAGCTCGGGATCGAAGCTGTACGTGTAGTCGACCGTCGGGATGTCGCAGCGGGCACCCGGGTACCGGTTCCAGTACCAGGTGCCGCCGACGTCGTCGGCCGCCTCCAGCACGACGGTGGAGAAGCCGGCGTTCCGGAGCCGGTGCAGCAGGTACATGCCGGCGAAGCCGGCCCCGACGACCACCACATCGAGCTCGGTGCTGCCGTCACGCGTGCCGTTCGAATCCACCATCGTCGTCCCCTCGGTCCGTCCGTGCTGCCGTTCTGGCAACGTCTGTGGCCAGTGTCACACAGCGACGCACCCCGGCGCAGAACGCACTCGCTCAGCCCCCCGGCGGGCCCAGGGCGCCGGCCCGGAAGTGGCGGCGGCACAGAAGCTCGTAGGTGACCACGTCGCCGAACAGGGGCGTGTCCTCGGCCGCCACGGTGTCGCCGACCACGATCGTCTCGCCGTGCCGGACCAGCTCGCCGTTCACCAGGCGGGCGTTGTTGGTCGCCCGCGCCCC
The DNA here is from genome assembly GCA_003476595.1 of Acidimicrobiaceae bacterium. Taxonomy (GTDB): domain Bacteria; phylum Actinomycetota; class Acidimicrobiia; order Acidimicrobiales; family Salinilacustritrichaceae; genus Salinilacustrithrix. Next base: position 824 of record DMTU01000124.1, read on the forward strand.
GCACCAGCAGCGGGCCTCCACGTGCAGCTCCACCCGCTCGTCGGCGATCTCGAACATCCGCTTCGTGCCCTCGAAGAGGACGCCGCGGAAGTCGGTCAGCAGCCCGAACGCGTAGACGTCGGCGCCCAGCTCGTCGGCGATGAGCGCGAGCTGGTCGACCTGCGCCACCGCGTAGAACTGCACCTCGTCGCAGACCAGGTAGTCGAGGCGGCCGTTCAGGGCCACCTCCTGGGCGGCCACGGCGCACAGGTCGAGCTCGGGCGTCACCTCCACCGCCGTGGCCGAGACACCGAGCCGGCTCGACACCCGGGCACCCTCCCGGTCGAACAGCGACAGGAGCAGGCCGTGCCGGGACTGCTTGGCCAGGTTGTGGTGGATCTGCAGGGCCAGGGTGCTCTTGCCCGAGCTCATCGTGCCGTACGAGAAGCGCAACAGGCCCATGCGCGCCGACCGTAGCCACCGCGGTCGGCTCGGTCGTCCTCCGCGGTGCGAACGGACCGACCGCCGCCAAGCGGGCGAAACGGGATCCTCGACCCACGGGCGCGCGCACCACGACCCAGAGCGCGAACATGATTACATGGCGGGTGGCACGGGCACCGGAGCGGAGACGACCATCGACGACGACACGTGGCGCACCGGGCCGTCGAGCGCAGGTGCCCAGCTGGTCGCCCGCCTCCTCGAGCAGCACGGCGTCGCCGCCCTGATCTGGTGCGACGGCGCGGTGCCCTGGGCCAACGACACCGCACTGGAGCTGATCGCCGAGGACCAGCTGGTCGAGGACGGCGCGAGCCGCCTGCGACGCCTCGGGGACTCCATCGGCGACTGGAGCGTGCTCGCCGACCTGGGACCGGGCGAGGAGCGCGCCATCGCCCTCGAGCTCGCCTCCACGCGTGCCCTGCTGACCGTGTCGGCGGTGGCCCTGCGCGCCCACGACCCGTCGAACACCGAGGTGCTGGTCACGTTCCGGGCCCCGCTGGAGCGCCCGGTCGACCCGGCCCACGTCGCTCGCCTCGAGGCCATGCTCGACTCGGCAAGCGACATCATCACCGTGATCGACCAGCGGGGTCGGGTGCGCTACTCGAACCCGGCCGCCGGGCGCATCACCGGCCTCTACGGGTCGGTCGCCAACGGGTCGAACATGGTGGACTTCGTCCACCCCGAGGACCACGCCGCAGCGCTCGATGCCTTCGACCGCGGCGTCGTCAGGGGCGAGGCGGTGGAGCCGCTGGTCCTGCGGATCCGGATGGCCGACGACGAGTGGCACCACACCGAGGTCACGCTGGCCGGGTCCGTCGAGCTGGACGACGGCACGACCGGCCACGTCGTCTCGCTGCGCGACATCTCCGACCGCGTCCGACGGGACGAGGAGGCGAGCAGCCACCGCCGCCACCTCGAGTCCCTGGTGGAGAACATCGACGACGTGATCGTCATCCTCGGGCCCGACCTGTCGGTGCGGTGGACGAGCCCGGGCATCGAGCGCTTCGTGGACGCCCCCGCCTACACCAACGTCGGCGAGAGCGCCTTCAACGACATGCACCCCGACGACGTCGACGGGGTGATCGGAGCCCTCGGCGAGGCGATGGCCGAGCCGAACGGCCGCGCTCGGGCGTCACTGCGCCTCCGCCACGCCCGCTTCGGGTGGCGCTGGATCGAGGCGGCGGTCGTCAACCGGCTCGACGACCCCGACGTCGAGGGCCTGGTGTGCACGCTGCGCGACGTCACCGACCAGCGCGACGAGGCCGGCGAGCTGGCCCGCCTGCGCGACCAGGACCGGGACGAGATGAGCCGCCTGCGCGAGGCCGACCGGTTGAAGGACCAGTTCCTGGCCACGGTGTCCCACGAGCTGCGCACCCCGCTGACGGCCGTGCGGGGCTTCGGCTCGGTGCTGCGCCAGCAGTGGTCCCGCCTCGGCGACGCCGACCGCGACCAGCTCCTCGATCGCATCGTCGCCAACGCATCGTCCATGGAGACGATGATCGAGCAGCTCCTGGACTTCTCCCGGCTGCAGGCCGGGCGGGTGCAGGTCGAGCTCGAGCCGCTCGACCTCCACGAGGTGGTGACGGAGATGGTCGACTCCCTGGAGCTGCAGCTCCGGGACCACGAGGTCGCCGTCGCGACCAACGGGCTGCGGGTGCTCGGGGACCGCTACGCCTTCGGCCACGTCCTGCGGAACCTGCTCACCAACGCGGCGAAGTACTCCAACGCCGGCACCCGCATCGACATCGAGGCCGAGCAGATCGACGACACGGTCCACCTGCACGTGCGGGACCAGGGGATCGGCATCGCCCCCGAGGACCAGCGCCGGGTGTTCCAGAGCTTCTTCCAGTCCGCGCCCGCCCTCGCCGATCGTCGGGGCACCGGCGTCGGGCTCAACGTGGCGCGCCGCTACGCGCAGCTCCAGGCCGGCGGCCTCGACCTCGAGAGCGAGCTCGGCGTCGGGACGACGTTCACCTTCACCCTCCCCGTCGCTGATTGAGGGGCCGGCGCACTCCGGGGCTTCAGGCGGCCTCGGACCCGGCGACGACCGTGCGGTTGCGACCCCTGCGCTTGGCGTCGTACAGCGCCTGGTCCGCGGCGCCCACCAGCGACGGCAGGGATGTGGCGTGCACGGGCATGGAGGCGACACCCACCGAGATCGTCACGGGTCGGGGCTGGCCAGGGGCGGCGAAGTGGTGCTCGACCGCCTCACGCAGGCGCTCGCCGAGCAGGCAGGCCGACTCGATGTCGGTCTCCCGCATGACGACCGCGATCTCCTCACCGCCGTAGCGGTAGACGGTGTCGCTGCCCCGGACGCTTGCCGCGAGGATCCGGGCGATGGTCTGCAGGGCGACGTCGGCCGCCTGGTGGCCGAGCGCGTCGTTGTAGTCCTTGAACCTGTCGACGTCGATCATGGCGAACCCGAGCGGTCGGCCGTACCGGTGGCTCGCACCGACCTCGCGGTCCAGGTCCATCTCCATGCGGCGTCGGTTCGGCAGCTGCGTGAGCGCGTCCGTCATCGCCATCGTCTCGGTGTGCTCGTGGACCCGGGCTGCGCCCACCGCCGTCGCCGCCTGGGTGGCGAGCGCCTCGAGGACCCGCATCGTGGTGTCGGGCTCCTCGGCGTCGGGCGGGAACCCGACCTGGATCACGCCGATGACCTCGGCGCCGACCACCATCGGCACCGCCACCATGCCGTCTCCGGCGTCGTGGTCCAGCGCCTTGTGGACCGAGCCCCCGGGGCGGCCCTCGACGCGACCGAACCGGGCCGCCCGACCGACCGGCCCCTCACCGATCGGGACCGGTTCCAGCCCGATCGGCTC
>DMTU01000124.1:4307-5412 GCA_003476595.1 Acidimicrobiaceae bacterium
GTTCCAGCCCGATCGGCTCGAGCGCAGGCGCCGAGCTGTCCGCGACCGCCTCCAGGGTCTGCTCGTCGGTGCTGCGGAGCCACACGACCACGCGGTCCGAAGCCGTGATGTTCGTCGCCGCGGCGCAGAGGCCCCGGATGACGTAGCGCAGGTTGAGGCTCCCCGCGACCTCGCGCGCGAAGCGCAGCACCTGGCCGAGCTGGCGGTTCTGCGTCCGGAGCTGATCACCCTGCACGTCGACCTCGGCCCGGGCCGACGCGAGCTCCGCTGCCGTGACGTCGATGCCGCGCTGGATGCCGGCAAGCTCGGCTGGACCCGACGGCACCGGACCCGGCTGGAGGTCGCCGGCGGCGACCCGGTCGAGGCGGAGCTGGATGGCGTCGAGCCCGTCCCTCACGTCGTCGCGGAGCCGGCGGCCCTGCACCAGGGAGAAGGCCGCCGTGGCGAACGCCATGACCACGGCGAGCGCTGCCGTCCGGGTCACCGCTTCGGTCTGGCCGTCGATGGCGTCGGCACGCTCGGCCTGGAGCGCGCCGATGAGCGCGGCGTGGTCGGTGCGGTAGGCGTCGAAGAGCTGCTTGCCCTCGAAGACCAGCGCTTCGCTGAGCACCCCGTCGCTCCCGCCGGCCTCGCCGAGCGCCAGCGCCTCGGGGACCCATCCGTTGAGCCAGGCGGCCTGCGACAGCCGGAGCTCGAGGTGCAGCCGGCTCACGTCGTCGTCGACGGGCAGCACCGTCGCGTCCATGCGCTCCATCACCCGGCGAGCGTCCTGGTACGCCTGGAGGAACCGCTCGTCGCCGGTCAGCGCGTACGCCCGGAGCCCGCCCTGCATGTCGAGCATCGCCTCGTGCGTGGTCCGGACGATCCTGGTCGCCTCGATGCTGTCCCGCACCCGGGGGCCGTGGAGCTGGTTGTGGATCCCGGCCAGCGCGAGGAGGGAGATCGCCACGAGGGCCAGGCCGACCGTCGTGGCGCGCTGCCACCGACCCATGCGGGTGAGCAGCCCGGTGGCCGGATGCGCGTCGTCGTGTTGTGCTCCCGCTCGTCGCACGTGGTCCCCAGACCGGTTCGCGTCGCCTCGCAGCAGCGAACATACCGGACGTTC
>DMTU01000124.1:5580-6059 GCA_003476595.1 Acidimicrobiaceae bacterium
ACATACCGGACGTTCGTAGGATCGGTCCCGAACCCGACCGAGGAGGCCCCGTGCCCGACGACGTCATCACCTACGACCCCGAGACCGCGCTCGTCGTGGTCGACGTGCAGAACGACTTCGCCGACCCGTCCGGCTCGCTGTACGTCGCAGGCGGGAACGACATCATCCCCGCCGTGAACGACGAGATCGCGGCGGCGCGCGGGGGCGGGGCCACGGTCGTCACCACCCAGGACTGGCACCCGCCGGCCACCCCGCACTTCACCACCGATGGCGGGACGTGGCCCGTCCACTGCGTCCGCTCGACGTGGGGTGCCGAGCTGCACCCGGACCTCGACGTCGAGGCCGACCTCGTCGTCCGCAAGGGGACCGGCGGCGAGGACGGCTACTCGGCGTTCACCGTGCTCGATCCCGACACCGGGGCGGCCAGCCCGACCGGCCTCGGTGGCTACCTGCGCGAGCGGAAGGTCCAGCGGGTCGTG
>DMTU01000124.1:6263-10956 GCA_003476595.1 Acidimicrobiaceae bacterium
GCGGAAGGTCCAGCGGGTCGTGGTCGTGGGGCTGGCGGCCGACGTGTGCGTGAAGGCCACCGCGCTGGATGCCGCGGCGCTCGACCTCGACACGACCGTGCGCTGGGACGCCACCCGCCCCGTCGACGTGGAGCCCGGCGACGGCCAACGCGCGCTCGCCGCGCTGCGCGACGCCGGCGTGCGCGTCGTCGGTGCCGAGCCGTGAGCGACACCGGCCCGCCCACCTGGCACCGCAGCGCCCTCTTCACCGACTCCTACCAGCTGGTCATGGCCCAGCTCTACGTCGAGGACGGCATCGCCCACCGCACGGCGCAGTTCGACCACCTCTACCGGTCGAACCCGGACTACGGCAGCCACCAGGCCGGCTTCTGCGTGTTCGCCGGCCTCGAGCCCATGCTCGAGTGGATGGCCACGGTGGCGGTCACGGACGCGGACCTGGACGCGCTGGCAGCGCAGCGCAACCCGGCCGGCGAACGGCGCTACTCCGACGACTTCCTCGCCTGGCTGGCCGAGCACGGCCACTTCCGCGACCTGGAGGTGGAGGCCGTCGCCGAGGGACGTGTGGTGCACCCGAACGTGCCGATGATGACGGTGACCGGGCCCCTCGCCGCCGCTCAGCTGCTGGAGACCGCCCTGCTCAACCAGTGCAACTACCCGACGCTGATCGCCACCAAGGCGGCGCGGGTCGTGGAGAGCGCCCGGGGCGGCGACGTGCTCGAGTTCGGCATGCGCCGGGGTCCGGGCGCGGCCGTGGACGAGGCGGCCAGGGCCGCCCTCATCGGCGGCTGCTCAGCGACGTCGAACGTGCAGGCATCGGTCGCCCTCGGCACCGACCCCAAGGGCACCCACGCCCACAGCCTCGTCCAGGCGCACCTGGCGCTCGGCAACGGGGAGCTCGGCGCGTTCCGGTCCTTCGCCCGCCGCTACCCCGACGAGTGCATCCTGCTGGTCGACACGGTGGACACGCTGCGCTCTGGGGTGCCCAACGCCATCCGGGTGTTCGAGGAGCTGCGCGCCGGCGGGCACGAGCCGGCGGGCATCCGCCTCGACTCCGGCGACCTGGCCCACCTGGCCGTGGAGTCGGCCCGGCTGCTCGACGACGCCGGCTTCGAGCAGGCCCGCATCGTGCTGTCCGGCGACCTCGACGAGGTCACCATCTGGCAGGTGCGGACCCAGGTGATCGACGAGGCGCCGAAGGCCGGCCTGGACCCGGACGCGCTCTGTCGCCGGCTGGTGTACGGCGTGGGCACCCGCCTCATCACCTCCGAGGGGGACCCGGCGCTGGGCGGCGTCTACAAGCTGACCGCCATCACCGACGAGTCCGGGGCGTGGCTGCCGGCGCTGAAGCTGTCGGAGAACCCGGCGAAGGTGCCCATCACCGGGCCCAAGGCGTGCTGGCGGCTCCACGACCAGCGGGGCCGGGCCACCGTCGACCTGATGACCGCTCCTGACGAGGTGCCCTTCGACGGCGTCGACCGGATGACGCTGCACCACCACTCCCAGTCCGGCGTGCGGCGGGAGGTCCACCGGGACGAGATCAGCCGGGTGGAGCCGCTCCGCGACGTGGTGTTCGTCGACGGCCGCCCCACCCGACCGCCGTCGACGCTGGACGAGCTCCGGGGACGTCGCCGGGCCGACGTCGACGAACTCGACCCCGGCGTGCGACGCATGGTCAACCCGCACCGCTACCACGTGTCCCTCAGCGACCGACTGCACCGGATCCAGCAGGAGACGGTGGAGCGGCTCCGCGCCGGGCGCTGAGCGACGACGGTGAACCCCACCGACACCTACGTCCGCAACGGTGCCCGCGCCGAGCAGCAGCGCAAGGACCCGCCGCCGTACGTGCCGGGCATGGATGCCGCCGGCGTGCTCGAGGCAATCGGCGACGGCGTGGAGACCGACCTGGAGGTGGGCGACCACGTCATGGCCATCGTGCTGCCCGACGGTGCCCACGGCGGCTACTGCCAACGCCTGGCGCTGCCGGCCGGTTCCGTGGCCCGCACGCCCGCCGGCGCCTCCTTCGCCGAGGCATCCACCATCCCGATGAACGGGCTCCCGGCCCGGTTGGCGCTCGACGAGCTCGACGTCTCCAGCGGGGGCACCGTCGCAGTCACCGGTGCCGCCGGCGCGTTCGGCGGCTACTGCGTCCAGCTGGCCAAGGCCGACGGGCTCCGGGTGATCGCCGACGCGTCCGAGGCCGACGAGCAGCTGGTGCGCGACCTCGGCGCCGACATCGTCGTGCGTCGGGGTCACGGGATGGCCGAGCGGATCCTCGAGCACGCCCCCGACGGCGTCGATGGCCTCTGCGACGGCTCCGTCCAGGACGAGGCCCTCTTCCCCGCCATCCGCGACGGTGGCGGCTTCGCTGCCGTGCGGGGCCTGAAGGTCGACGCCCCCCGGGGCATCCGCATGCACCAGGTGTGGGTCCGTCGATACCTGGAGGAGCAGGCGAAGCTCGACCGGCTGCGTGAGCAGGTCGAGGACGACCAGGTCACCATGCGGGTGGCCCAGACGTTCCCGATGGACCAGGCCGGCGAGGCGCACCGCCTCCTGGATGCCGGCGGCGTCCGCGGGCGACTCGTCATCGAGCTCTGAAGCAGGGCTCAGACGCGGAGCTGGGCCGCGGTGCACGCACGGAGGGCGTGCACCGCGGCCCAGAACCATCTGGGTTCGGTCGCTGGTGGGGCTCAGCCGGCGGACGGCGGGAGCATCACCGAGTCGATCAGGTGCACCGTGGCGTTGGCGGTCTGGATGTCGGGGACCACGACGTTGGCCTGGCCACCACCGACGGAGACGGTGCCGCCGTCAGCGCTGATCTCCAGCGTCTCGTCGGTGAAGGTCGTCAGCTCGGTCATGCCGGCCAGGTCCTCGGAGGACAGGCGCTCGCCGGCGATGACGTGGAAGCCCAGGACCTGGGTGAGCAGACCGCTCGGGTCGGCGAGGGCGGCCTCGAGGGTCGCCGGGTCGAGCGCCGCGAACGCGCAGTCGGTCGGGGCGAACACGGTGAGGGCCTCGGCCGAGTTGAGGGTGTCGACGAGCTCAGCCTCGGTCACGGCGGTGACCAGCGTGGTGAGCACGGGGTTGCTGGACGCAGCCGTGCCGACCGGGTCGTCGGTCATGCCGGCGAGCGTGCCCTCGTCGGGGCCACCCTCGACCGCAGCGACGATGGCGTCGGCGTCGCAGGCCTCGGCGGAGTCGACCGGGGCTGCGGACTCATCGCCCATGTCCTCAGAGGTCTCCTCGACCGGGGCGTCGGCAGAGGTGTCGGTGTCGTCGTCGTCGCCACATGCGGCAGCGACCAGGGAGAGGGACAGCGCGAGGCCGGCCACTCGGATCAGGCGGAAGCGGGTCATGTCAGGGGTTCTCCTGTGGTGGTGGTTGGGGGGTTTCGTCCGGCCGGACGAGCCGGGCGGCGATCTGGGGCGAGCCGCTCATGACGGCTCGCGGACGGTGACGAGGAGGGACTGCCAGCCCGACGCACCGTCGGGCAGGGGCTCGTCGCGCTCCTCGCGCTGGAGCTGGCCGTCGCCGTCGGTGCAGCGGACAGCGAGGCGGTGGGCACCGGCGGTGGCCGTCCACGGCATCCGCCACTGGCGCCACGTGTCGTCGGTGAGGGCGTCGGCGAGCTCGGCCTCGGCGAAGGGGCCGTCGTCGATGCTGACCTCGACCTTGCTGATGCCGCGGGTCTGGGCCCAGGCGACGCCGGCGATGACCGTGTCACCCGCATCGACGATCTGGCCCGAGCGGGGCACGTCGATGCGGGACATCGTCTTGATGGGTGCCCGCTCGGCGTAGCCGCGGGGCACCCAGTACTGGTCGAAGGTGTCGAACCGGGTGAGCTCGATCTCGCTCAGCCACTTCGTGGCCGAGACGTAGCCGTACAGCCCGGGGGTGACGAGCCGGGCAGGGAAGCCGTGCTGCAGGGGCAGCGGCTCGCCGTTCATCCCGACGGCGACGAGGGCGTCCCGGTCGAAGGCAGCCTCGACGGGGAAGCCGCAGGTGTAGCCGTCGACCGAACGGCCGACGATCTGGTCGGCCCGGTCCTGGACGCCCGCCCGCTCGAGCAGCAGGCGCAGGGGGACGCCGAGCCAGCGGGCGTTGCCGACCAGGTCGCCGCCGAGGCGGTTGGACACGCAGGTGAGGGTGATGTCGGTCTCGACCAGGCCCAGGGACGTGAGCTCGTCGAAGCCGATCTCGAAGGGCTCGTCGACCATGCCGTGGACCCGCAGCGTCCAGTCCTCCACCGGGACCTGGGGGATCAGGAGGGCGGTGTCGATGCGGTAGAAGCGATCGTTCGGCGTGAACAGCGGGGACAGGCCGGGGATCCCCTCGAACGACGCGCCCGCCGGTGCTGCCGGGAGCGGTTGGCGAGCGCCCGGCAGCACCAGCGCCGCGCGGGATGCGGCGGCGCTGAAGCGGTCGCGCAGCACGCGTCCGCCAGCGGCCATGACCAGGCCGAGCGCGGTGAGCGCTCCGGCCCCGGCGAGCATCTCACGCCGCCCGACCCCTGCATCGGACGGGATGCGACGCTCGCCGGAGCGCGGACGGAAGGCGACCAGCATGGTGCCGGCGCCGATCAGTGCGGCGAGGACCGCCGGGACGGCGGCGGCCGTGGGGCCACCGTCCATCGAGGCGGCGGCCCCGACCACGCCGAAGAGGATGAAGCCGGAGACCCCCGCCCAGGGCCGCCGGC
>DMTU01000124.1:11107-14128 GCA_003476595.1 Acidimicrobiaceae bacterium
CGCGAGGATGAGGAGGATCCCGATGATCAGGGCGGCCTTGTCGTTGGTGCCGAAGGTGCGGATCCCGAACCGGGTGAACGATGAGGGCGACCGGTCGATGACCGATTCGGCCACGGCGACGACCGGCGACCGCCAGGTCTGCACCATGCCGGCAGCGAGCTCGGCCGTGCCCAGCGCAGCCACGGCAGCAGCGGTCGCCCAGAGGGCGGCATGCAGCGTCGGGGTGCGGGGTGCGTTCTCCATCTCACGTGCACTACGAGGCCGAGCACGGATGCGGATGACGCGGACGGATCAGCCCGGGTGGAGCTCCGCCTGCCAGGCCCGGATGCGGGCGAGGTGCCCGCTCGGCGCCGCGCTCACGACCGGGGCGGCGCCGAGGTGCACCCGGCCGGTGGTGCCGTCGATGGTGATGACGTCCCCGTCGCGCAGGACCTGCCCCCCGACACGGGCGGTCTCCGTCGCCTCGTCGACCTCCAGCTCCTCGACGCCGACCACCGCCGGGAGGTCGAGCTCCCGCGCGATCAGCGCGGCGTGGCTGACCAGCCCACCCTGAGCCGTGAGCACGCCCGCGCTGGCCACCATCCCCCGGATGTCGTCGGGCGAGGTCTCCCGGCGCACGAGCACGACCGGTCCGTCGTGGGTCGCCACGTGATCGGACGACAGGCACACCTCGCCCGTGGCCACACCGGGGCAGGCGCCGAGGCCGGCAGCCAGCAGGTCGGGACCCTCCGGATCGATGGTCGGTCGCGAGGCCCGGTCGAGCTGGGCCTCGTCGACCCGGGCCAGGGCCTCGGCCACGGTGATCGCCCCCTCATCGACCAGGTCCACGGCGATCCGCACCGCCGCCGCCGACGCACGGGCACCGACCCGGCTCTGCAGGAGGTGGAGGGTGCCGTCCTCGATCGTGAACTCGACGTCGACCATGTCCCGGGTGGCCGACTCGATCGCGCCCACGGCGGCTCGCAGCTCGCGATCGACCTCCGGCCACCGCACGCCGAGCTCCTCGATGGGGCGCGGCCGGTGCGAACCCGCCACCACGTCCTCGCCCTGCGCGTCGACCAGGAGGTCGCCGCGCAGGCCGCGCGCCCCGGTGCTCGGGTCCCGGCTCGACACCACGCCGGCGCCGCTGCCCGCCCCCTGGTTGCCGAACACCATCGCCTGCACCACGACGGCGGTGCCGAGGCCGTCGTCGACGCCGTGGCGCTCGCGATAGGCCCGGGCCCGCTCGTTGTCCCACGACCGGAACACCGCCTCGACGGCCTCGACCAGCTGGCGGTGGGGGTCGTCGGGCACCGAGCCGGCGAGCGCTCGGGCGAGCTCGTCGGGGTCGTCGCTGCGGGGTGGGTCGACCCCGAGCACGATCGATGCCCAGCCGGCCAGGAAGCGGGCGTGGCAGCCGCGGGCGAAGGTCGCACCGGCCCGGGCGGCCAGCGCCGCTCGCGTGCCGGGCCCGAACCCGAGGTCGAGGACGGTGTCCATCATCCCGGGCATCGAGGTCGCGGCACCGGAGCGGACCGACACGAGCAGGGGGTCGTCGCCGCCGAAGACCCGCCCCGTCGCGAGCTCGAGGTCGGTGACGGCGGATCGGATCGCCTCGACCGTGGGCCCGGGCAGGTGCCCCTCCTGGAGCACCCGCCGGCACACGTCCGTGGTGACGACGAACGCCGGCGGCACCCGGAGCCCCAGGTCGACCATCCGGGCCAGGCTCGCCGCCTTGGCCCCGATGACCGACGGATCCAGGTCGCGGGCGTCGGCGACGGGCACCACACCGGCGTCGGAGGCGGGTCGGCGGTCCACGCCCCCATTCTCCCCTGCGCCGAACCGACCCGGCGTCCGTGCGAGGCTGGAGGTCAGTGCTCCCGATTCTCGCCGCCGACGCGCTGCTGCCCGCCCGCTACCAGATGGCGATCAGCCTCGGCTGGCACATCCTGATCGCCGCCTTCGGGGTCGGGTTCCCGGCGATGATCTTCGTGGCGCACCGTCGGGGGCTCCGAGGCGATCCGGCCGGCCTCGTGCTGGCGCAGCGCTGGGCGAAGGTGAGCGGCGTGCTGTTCGCCCTCGGCGCGGTCAGCGGCACCATCCTCTCCTTCGAGCTCGGCCTGCTCTGGCCGGGGATGATGGGCGAGTTCGGTGACGTCATCGGCCCGGCGTTCGCGTGGGAGGGCCTGGCGTTCTTCACCGAGGCCATCTTCCTCGGCATCTACCTCTACGGCTGGAACCGGCTGCCTCCTCGCACCCACCTGCTGACGCTCGTCCCGGTCGCCCTGGCCGGCGTCGTCGGCAGCTTCTCGGTCATCGCTGCCAACGCGTGGATGAACTCGCCCGCCGGCTTCGACATCGTCGACGGCACGGTGACCGACATCGACCCGATCGCCGCCATCTTCAACGACGCGGTGTGGCTGCAGTGGATCCACATGCTGTTCGCCGCCTACATGGTCGTGGGCTTCACCGTCGCCGGCGTGTACGCGCTCGGCCGCCTGCGGGGGCGCGACGACGGGGCCCACCGCCTCGGCTTCGTCATCCCGTTCGCCTTCGCGTCGGTCGCCACGCTGCTGCAGCCCGTCATCGGCCACCTCGCGGGCGAGCGGCTCGCCGAGGCCCAGCCATCGAAGTTCGCGGCGATCGAGCTCGTCCCGGAGACCATCGACGGCGCCCCGCTCACGATCGGTGGCGTGCTCATCGACGGCGAGGTCCGCTACGGCATCCAGATCCCCAACCTGGGGTCGCTCATCTCGACCGGCTCCCCGGACGCCCGCGTGATCGGCCTCGACGACCTGCCGGAGGGCTCCGAGGTCCCGGCGTCGCTGGTGCACCTGTCGTTCCAGCTGATGGTCGGCATCGGCTTCTCCCTGGTGGCGCTCGTGCTCTGGTACTGGTTCCGGCGGTGGCGGGGCCGGGACCTCCTGGCGGCGAGCGACTGGTTCCGCCGCGGCGTCGTGGTCGCCGGGCCCGCCGCCATGACCGCGCTGATCGCCGGGTGGATCGTCACCGAGGTCGGCCGGCAGCCCTGGATCGTCTACG
>DMTU01000226.1:0-276 GCA_003476595.1 Acidimicrobiaceae bacterium
GAGACCGTGTCGTCCCACTCGCCGGGCAGGTAGCGCTTGCCACCGGCGACGAAGCGCATCATGCCGGTGCCCTCGCGCTGGATCTCGTCGGGACCGGTGGTGGTCGGATCCCACCACCACTCGGCCACGTCGTCGATGCCGCTCCAGTCGTTCTCGGTGTCGAGGTCGTCCCACAGGCCGTGGTTCCCCCAGGACAGCGACGGCTGGGAGATCGAGCGCTGGGTCGGAGTGACCGCGAACAGGCCGTCCCGGAAGGTCTCCGGCGTCAGGTTCGGG
>DMTU01000226.1:482-1507 GCA_003476595.1 Acidimicrobiaceae bacterium
AGGTCTCCGGCGTCAGGTTCGGGCCGGCCGCCTGGATGATCGAGTGCAGCAGCGACGGGCTGGGGAACAGGATCGGCGCGGTCTGGTCCGCCGGCGGTGGCGAGCCGTGGAACCACTCGTACAGGGCGAAGCCCGGGGTCGTGGTCGGGTCGAGGGGCACCGAGTTGGTCGTGATGCCGAAGGCGTGCTCCCACTGGGCCTGGTCGAAGATCCGTCCGAAGGTGTTGGTGTCGACCAGCGTGCCGCCGACCACGATCCACTCGGGGAAGTACTCCTGGGCCGTGGCCTCCTGGGTGAAGCTGGCCGGGGCGACCGGGTCGGCCTGGATGATCACCGAGGTGACGCCGGACTCCTTCAGCTTCGAGATGACGCTGGTGGCCTGCTCGGGGAGGCGGCCCGGGTCCAGCTCGTAGCTGAGCTGCTCGGCCAGCTCCACACCCCGTTCGCTCAGCATGTCGGCGAACTGGCCGGCGCTGCGCTCGGACTCCTCGGAGCTGCTGATGTACACGTGGCCGAAGACCCGGTCCGTGGTGGCGACGTCGTCACCGCCGAACTCGGCGGGCTTCCCGACGAGCTTGGTCGAGATGTACTCGGCGCCGTGGAGGTTGATCTGGTTGCCGGCCATCCCGATGCTGATGAGGTGGGGGGCCCGGGCGTCGCGGAACTCCTCCGAACCGGTCGACCCACACGAGATGCACACGACGCCCGCGGCGGCCATCTCGTCGGCCCAGGCGGACGTGAGCGCCGGACCGCCGAACGCGGCGAAGGGCTTGTGCTCCTCGATGGCGGCCTGGGCGTCGGCCCGGGCGGCGACCTCGTCGGTGGAGGCCCCGCTGCCCCGGACGATCTTCAGGTCCACCGTGCGCCCGTAGCTCTGGTAGTAGGAGCCGAACAGCTCCATGAAGCCCTGGACGGTCTCCTCGACCTGGGCCTGGGTGTCGTCGTTCTGGATCGGCCCGGTGATGAAGTCGAGCACCGCGTCGGTCTCGGGGTCGGAGTAGTAGACGACCGTGATGGTGTCCTCG
>DMTU01000226.1:1630-1953 GCA_003476595.1 Acidimicrobiaceae bacterium
TGATGGTGTCCTCGGTGACGCCCTGTGACGTGGCGCCGCCGTTGTCCTCGACGTCGGCGTAGCACTCGGCAGCGAAGAAGTACGGGATCGCGGCCTGGCCGGTCTCGGGATCGCACGTGTCCGGGAAGGTCACGTCGAGTCCCTCGTCCTGGGCCTGCGTCCAGCTGATGGCGCCCTGGATCTCGGGGGTCTCCGCCTCTGTCTCGGATCCGTCCTCGGAGGTGGTCTCCTCGCTGGTGTCGTCGACGGCCGCGGTCGCCTCGTCGTCGTCGTCGTCCCCGCCGCCGGCCACGACGAGGCCGATGACGACGGCGATCACGGCG
>DMTU01000226.1:2099-6958 GCA_003476595.1 Acidimicrobiaceae bacterium
CGATGACGACGGCGATCACGGCGACGATGGCGACGATGACGACGGCGATCACGGCGACGATGGCGACGATGGGTCCGTAGCGACGGAGGGCGTTGCTGCCCCCCGGCTCGGTCGGGTGGTCGCTGCTCGGTTGCATGCAGGTGCTCCTGTTGGGTCGGTGGGGTTCAGGTCGAGGCGATGGTCGAGCGGTGGATGGCCGTGTCGTCGGGTCCGAGGTAGGACTCGATGATCGTCGGGTCCTCGAGGACGGCGTCGGGCGGGCCGGTGGCGATGACGGCGCCCTGGTCCATGGCCACGAGGCGGTCCGAGACGCTGCGCAGCAGCGGCATGTCGTGCTCGATGACGACGAGGCTGGCGCCGGTCTCGCGCCGGATGCGCTCGAGCATCGGGCCGAGGGCCTCGACCTCGCGCTGGGCGATGCCCGAGGAGGGCTCGTCGAGCATGATCACCGACGGTCGGTGGGCGAGCAGGCCGGCCAGGTCCACGACCCGCCGGGTGCCGGTGGACAGCTCCCGGATGAACTTGGACCGGTAGGCATCCAGGCCGAGCAGGGCGATGAGCTCCTCGACCCGCCGGGCCACCTTCTGCTCGGCGTCGTAGGCGTTGGGCAGGTGCAGGGCGGCGCTGATCGGGTCCCGGCTGGTGATCCACCGCTCCATCGACACCGCGAGGGCCTCCTGCACGGTGAGCGACGGGAACAGGCGGGCGTCCTGGAACGACCGCCCCAGCCCCCGGCGGGCCCGACCGGCCGCGCCCTGCTCGGTGACGTCGACGCCGCCGAGCAGCACCCGGCCGGAGTCGACGGGGACGAAGCCGCTCAGCAGGTCGAACAGGGTGGTCTTGCCGGCGCCGTTCGGGCCGATGATGCCGAGGATCTCGTTCGGCGCCACCTCGATGCTGACGTGGTCGACCGCCATGATCCCGCCGAAGGAGCGGGTCACGTCGAAGGTCTGCAGCGCCGGCGTCGCGCCGTCGTCGGGGATCGGCACCCGCTCCGTGGTGCGAGCCGGCGCCGGCCCGTCCTCCTCGCCCGTGGCCGCGCCGAGCTGCCCGGCGAGGAACACGGACCGCAGCACGTCGGGGCGGGACAGCAGGTCGGCGGTGGGTCCCGAGAACCGGACCTCGCCCTTCTCGAGGAAGAAGGCGTGCTCGGCCACGTCGAGGGCCACGTTCACGGACTGCTCGACGAGGATCACCGTGGTGCCCTGCGAGCGCAGCTCCTCGATGACCGGGAGGAGCTGGCCGACGATGACCGGGGCGAGACCGAGGCTGAGCTCGTCGATCATCAGCAGGCGCGGCCGCGACAGGAACGCCATGGCGAGGGCGAGCATCTGCTGCTGGCCGCCGCTGAGGTCGCCGGCGGGGGCGTCGCGACGGGTCGCCAGGATCGGGAACAGCTCGTGCACCCGGGCCAGGCCGCCGTGCTCGCCGTCCTTGCGGTGGAGCCAGGCGGCCAGCTCCAGGTTCTCGCCCACGGTGAGCGAGGGGAACACCCCCTTGCCGCCGGGCACCTGGGCGACGCCCATGGCGGCGATCTCGTTCGGCGGCGCGTGGGTGATGTCCCGGCCGTCGAAGATGATGGCGCCGCGGTGGGCCTCGGTGACCCCGGAGATGGCGTTCAGGAGGGTGGACTTGCCGGCGCCGTTCGTGCCGAGCAGGGCGACGATCTCGCCCTCGCCGACCTCCAGGTCGACCCCGAACAGCACCTGGACGTTGCCGTAGGAGACCTCGACGTCGCGGATCAGCAGGAGCTTGGACCGGCCGGCGCGGCGCTCGAGCAGCGCCTCGGACCGGGCGGCGGCGGCCTTCCAGACCTGCAGGATGTCGCTGGCGATGGTCCGCTTGGTGGTGGAGATCATCAGGCCGCCGATGAGGAACATCGGCACCATCAGGAGCATGCCGGTCCGGATCCCCCAGCGGTCGCCGACCGCGCCGATGATCGGCAGCAGCAGCACCCCGGGGATCACCCACAGCGACGCCACCGAGAACCCGATGGAACGGGCTCGGGGCGGGATGGCGAGCGACAGGCAGGCGAGGATGCCCGGGCCGATGACGGCGAGGGCACCGGTGATGACCATGTTGGCGGCGATCGCCACCCAGATGTTGGGGGCGAGCGCGAACACCACGAGGCACCCGGAGACCAGCACCGCGGTCCGCGCGAGGAACCCGAGCACCTTCTCGGGCCCCTCGGCCAGGAGCCGGGTGGCGACCTTGGCGCCGACGACGAGGCCCACGAGCTGGATCGGCTCGGTCGAGGCGGCGACGAACCCACGGGCCCGCTCGTCGAGCTCGAAGACCTCGTCGTAGAGCAGCGAGGCGAGCGAGACGAAGCCGATGAGCGACGCGGCGAGGAAGGGGAGCGAGTACCAGATGCGCCGCAGGGTCTCGATCTTCCACACGAGGCGCCAACCCTCGGCGAACGACGGCGCATCCTCCTCGGTGGCGATGGCCTCCTCGGACGCGCCCATCGCCCGCCGCTCGTGGCCGCCTCGCACCGGCGGCTGCAGCCGCCAGGCCAGCACGACGAACACCAGGGTCGGGACGACGAAGACGAAGAACGGGGTCCGCCAGCCGTAGGCGGCGGCGAGCAGGCCGGCGCTCAGCGGGCCGATGAAGGCGCCGACCGCGTTGGCGGCGCGGTGGGCGGAGAACACCCGCGGCCGGATGCTGGGCTCGTAGTAGTCGGCGATGAGGGAGTTGTGCGTCGGGTCGACGACGGCGCGGCCGATGCCGGAGCCGGCCCGCATGAGGGCGAGGAAGACGATGCCGGTGGCGAAGCCGGTGCCGAGGCTGAACACGGCCCACGCCGCGGCGCCGATCCAGGCGATGCGCACCCGGTTGTACTTGTCGGCGAGCATCGCGATCGGCACCTGCAGCGTGAGGGCGCACAGCGACACGAAGGCGATGAGCGTCAGCACGCCCTGCAGATCGAGCCCGAACTCGTCGCGGATCTCGGGCACGAGGATGCCGAACGCGGTCCGGTCCAGCTCGTCGACGGCGTTGAGGCCGAACAGGACGATGAGCGGGTAGATGGGCGCCCCGTCGGTGATCGACAGCAGCGACTGCTTGGGGTGGACGAGCACCTGCCAGATCCGCTTCATGCCCCGGTCCTGACGGTCGGCTCGGTCACGGGTCGCTCGTCGTCCGGTGGTTCGTCCGGCTCGGACGGCGGAGCCTCGGAGGCCAGCGGCGTGGGCTCCTCACCGCCGTCGGCCCGGGGCTCCTCGGCGCGGTCGGCGAGCAGGCTCGGCACGAGGATGCCCCGGCGGTTGGCCACCCAGCGCAGGGCGTGGTCCCGCAGGTCGAAGAGGAGTCCGCCGAGCCCGCTCGGCAGCACCATGAGCACGAGCAGGACGCCGACGCCGGTGGCCAGGAACTGCCACTCGAGGGGGAGGAACCAGCGGGTGCCGAGCAGGTAGAGGGCGCCGAGGAGGGCGCCGGGCAGGCTGGTGATGCCGCCCACGACCGCCATGGTGAACACGGCCAGGTTCTCGGCCGGCTGGTACGGCCCGGTGCCGAACGCCTGCTGGTGGTGCACGAACAGGGCGCCGGCGAAGGCGGCCACGAACCCGGAGACCGCGAAGGCGGTGAGCTTCGCCCGGACCACGTCGACGCTGTAGGCCTGCGCCCCCCGCTCGTTGTCGCGCAGGGCGATGAGCACGCGGCCGGTGCGCGAGTGGCGCACGCCACGCAGGCCCACGAGCACCAGCACGAGGCCGGCCAGCACCACGTAGTAGATGCGGGTCGGACTGGAGATGTCGATGCGACCGAGGAGCGGCTGGCGCTCGATGCGCTGGTTCGGCACCCAGTCGAAGTAGCCGCGGTCGAGGAAGTAGGCGGTCGTGGCGAGGGCGAACGCGAACGTGGTGACGGCGAGGTAGAGGCCCCGGTAGCGCAGGGCCGGCAGGCCGACCAGGACCGCGGCCGCCGCACCGGCGAAGCCGGCGCCGACCACGGCCAGGAGGAGGTCGACGTCCCAGGTGTGGGTCAGCTTGGCGCCGGTCGCCGCGCCGATGGCGAAGAACGCGACCTGGCCGAGGGACACCTGTCCGGCCCAGCCCGTGAGCACCACGATCGACATGGCGAGGATGGCGTAGACCATGACCGCCGACGCCTTGAGGGACTGGTCCACGGCGAGGACGTGGGGGAGCGCGAGCGCCACGGCGCCGAGCACGGCGGCGATGCCGATCCGGCTCCACCGGACCTCGGGCAGGCGGGACAGCTCGGCGGGAACGGGGCGGACCTCGTCGGCCGACTGCCACGAGGACTGGTCGTCGATGTCGCTGCGCCCGTCGCCCCGGCGTCGCAGCACCAGCGCGATGAGGACCACGACGGCGAGCACGGCGTCCAGCGGCGGCAGGTCGATGCCGAGCAGCGGGATGGTGTCGCCCTGGTGCCAGTCGATGCCGAGCTCGAGCACGCCGAGGGCGACGGCGGACAGGCCGATCACCGGGAGGTGCACCAGCCCGCCGAGCAGCAGGGCGGTGAGGGAGCGCAGCAGGATGCCGAGGCTGAGGACGGAGCCGACCGGCAGGCCGAGGATGCCCGCCCGCATGAACGTGGCAGCGAAGGCGAGCAGGGCGGCGACGGCCCACACCAGGGTCTGGAGGCGCTTGACCGGGACGCCGAGCAGCGCAGCCCGGTCGGCCCGGTCGGCCGAGGCGCGGATGGCGATGCCGAGCTTGGTGCCCCGGAGGAAGACGATCAGGCCGAGCACGAGCAGCGGGGTGACGACGAAGGCGATCACGCTGTTGCCCCGGAAGATCGTGCCGCCGAGCTCGAAGCGGACGTCGAAGGGGTCCTCCACCCGCGGGGCGAGGAACGAACCCTCGATGCCGAACCAGCGGGGCAGGAACACG
>DMTU01000226.1:7103-12612 GCA_003476595.1 Acidimicrobiaceae bacterium
GCGGGGCAGGAACACGGCGATGCCGGTGAGCAGCTGGGCCAGGCCGATCGTGGCGACGGTGAGCACGAGGCGGGGCGCCCGGAAGAAGCGCCGGACCACGGCGAGCTCCACCACCCCGCCGAGCGCGAACGCGGCGAGGGCGCCGGCGGCCACGGCGATCGGGTAGGGCCAGCCCCACTCGGTGAGGAGCAGGAACACGAGCACCGCCGGCGCGGCGCCGAGGTCGCCCTGGGCGAAGTTCACGATGCGGTTCGACCGGTAGATCAGCGCCATGCCGAGCGCGATCAGCGCGGTGACGCTGCCGACCAGCACGCCTCGGACCCAGACGCCCATCGGCAGCGGGTACAGGACCTGCTGCACGGCCAGGATGGCCACGGGCGGCACGTACGCCAGCACCCGCGTGCCGCCCAGGCTCGCAGACCACCGCTGCTGCGCCAGACCCATGTGTCCCCCCGACCGATGGGTCCCCCGACCCGCCGGCTCTTCGTCCGTCCAGCACCCCCCCCCGGTGCCGGTGGAGCACTGTCTACACGCGTTTCCATTCGCGCGCGGGCGTTATGGTCCGGCCATGACCAAGCTGACGAAGGGCGACCGCTCCGTTTCCGGGCGCGTCGTGGTGATCACCGGTGCCGCGAGCGGCATGGGACGGGCGACGGCGCACCTGTTCGCCGACGAGGGAGCGAAGGTCGCGGTGCTCGACCGGACCGAGGACGGCGTCGCCGCGGTCGTCGACGAGATCACCGGCGCGGGTGGCACCGCGGCGGGCTGGGCGGTCGACGTCACCGACGGCGATCGCGTCCGGGCGGTGGTGGACGAGATCGTCGACCGGCTCGGACCGCCCGACGCCCTCGTGAACAACGCGGGCGTGTCGATCCCCGCGCCGATCGACGGCCCGGACTTCGAGGCGCAGTGGGCCGCGACCCTTGCCGTCAACCTCACCGCGCACACCACCACGATCCGGGCCTGCCTGCCCCACCTGACGCGCAACGGCGACGGCCGGATCGTGAACATCGCCTCCACCGAGGGCGTCGGCGGCTCCGCGTACATCAGCCCGTACACCGCGTCGAAGCACGGGGTCATCGGCCTGTCACGGTCGTTGGCGGTGGAGCTCGGCCCGACCGGGGTCACCGTCAACGTCGTGTGCCCGGGTCCCATCCACACCGGCATGACCGCGGAGATCCCCGACGAGGCCAAGCAGAAGTTCGCCCGGCGCAACGTGCCGCTGAAGCGCTACGGCGACCCGGAGGAGGTCGCCCACGCCACGTTCTCGCTCTGCCTGCCGGCGATGTCGTACTGCACCGGGGCCGTGCTCGTGGTCGACGGCGGCTTCACGACGAAGAACAACTGATGGCCGCCGGAGCTCCCGTGCGGGTCGGCTTCCTCGGGGCCGGCTTCATCGCCACCTTCCACTCCAAGCTGCTGCGGGCCAGTGGCGTCGCCCACGAGCGGGCCGGCGTGCACGACCTGGACCGCGACCGGGCCGAGGCCTTCGTCGCGGCAGCCGGCGGGTTCGTCGCCGGCTCCGAGGACGAGGTCCTCGGGTCCTGCGATGCCGTGTTCATCTGCACCTGGACCTCCGACCACGAGGAGCGGGTGCGTCGTGCCGTCGACGCGGGCGTCGCGATGTTCGTGGAGAAGCCGCTCAGCACCGACCTCGACGGTGCCCGCCGGGTCACCGACCTGCTCGCCGGCACGACGCACCAGGTCGGGCTCGTCCTGCGGCGCTCGCCGGCGTACGGCCTCGTCGAGTCGATCCTCGAGGACGCTGACCGCACCGGACGGGTCATGAGCGCCATGTTCCGGGACGACCAGGTGCTGCCCACCGGCGGGCGCTACGCGTCGGCGTGGCGGGCGGATGCGAGCAAGGCCGGCAGCGGCGTGCTGCTCGAGCACTCGATCCACGACGTGGACCTGATCGACCGCCTGCTGGGCCCGGTCAGCTCGGTCAGCGGCCACCAGCGCTCGTTCCACGAGATCGACGGCATCGAGGACCTCGTGGTCGCCACCTTCGAGCTCGAGGGGGGTGGGGTGGCGACCCTCACCACGGTCTGGCACGACATCCCCGAGCGGAACAGCCTCCGCTACCTGGAGATCCACTGCGAGCGGGCCTTCATCAGCGTCGAGGAGGACTGGTTCGGGCCGGTGCGCTGCACGGTGGACGGCACCACCCAGGAGTGGTCGGGTGACGAGCTGCTGGCCGAATGCGAGCGGCGCGGCATCCCGACGGTGCTGCCCGAGGGCGAGTTCATCCGGTCCGTCGCCGAGGGGCGACCGGCCTCGCCGGATGCGGCGGTCGCGCTTCGGGCCCACGAGCTGGTGGACGGCATCTACCGCTCGGCGGCGGCCGGCGGGGCGTCGACGCAGCTCTGACCGGGCTCCGAGGGAAACTGGCAGCGGCCACGGAACGTTTGACCTTCGGCCCTGTCGGTATCGCCGACCTGGCGCGACGGTCGACGCATGGAGACGATGAGCGAGGCACTCGAACGGCTGGGCGTCGCGGGCTTCGATGACGAGCTGGTGCCCGATGGGAAGGTGTTGCGGGCGGTCGGTTCGGGCGTCCGCCACGACCCGGCCGACCTGGCGGTGGTGGAGACCGTCCGGTTCGAGGGGCCATCCGATCCGGCCGACGAGGCGGTCGTGTTCGCCCTGACGAATGCGTCCGGTGAGCCCGTCGGGACCTTCACGATGGGCTACGGGCCGGCCGCCGGTGCCGATGATGCAGAGATCGTGGAGCACCTGCACCGCCCGTGCTTCGAGGAGGCCGACATCCGCGCCCATCAGGAGCACGACCACCTGGTCGCCGTCTTCGGCGATCGGTCCGGTGCCGAAGCCGCGGTGGAGGAGCTGCGGCAACTGGGTCTGGGCAGCGACGCCCTCGGGGTGGCCGTACACGGACCGGGTCAGGTCGCCTTCGAGCACGACGCCGAGGCCGATCTGGCCCACGACATCGGGGTGGATGCCGGGGCCGGTGCCGTGGTCGGGTTCCTGGCTGGCTTCGCGCTCGTCGGCACCCTCGTCCCCATCGTCGGGGCGGTCGGCGTCGGTGGTCTCCTCGCCCTCGGTGCAGCTACCGGCTTCGGCGGCGCCATGCTCGGCGGCTACATCGGCGTCGCCACCGACGAGCGCCCGCTCACGGTCCACGAGCAGATCGCCCGCACGCAGCTGCAGCCCGGCCAGGTGCTGGTTGCGGTCTGCAGCCACGGCCACCCGGACACGTCGCGCGACGTGCTCCAGCGCCACGGCGGGGACCTCCGGACCGCGCCCTCCGCTTGACCGTCGCCAACGGGCCACTCCTGGGTCGGCCGGGCACGTAGCGTCCGGATCAGATGTCGACGCTCTCGTGTATCATCGGTGCCGGTGTTGCGATGAGCGCCCTCGCCCTCACCGGCAGCCTCACGCTCGTCCTGCCGGCCGAGACGTTCAAGAAGCTCGTCCTGCCCCTCGTCGCCCTCGCCGCGGGATCGCTGCTCGGCGGCGCGCTCTTCCACATGCTGCCCGAGTCGGTCGAGGCCCTCGGCAACGACCTCACCGTCTGGGCGTGGGTGGCGGGCGGGCTGTTCTCGTTCTTCGTGCTCGAGCAGCTGCTGCACTGGCACCACTGCCACCGCCCGGTCACCGCGCACCGCCCGCTCGGCTACATGATCCTGGTGGCCGACGGCCTCCACAACCTGATCGGCGGCCTCGCCGTCGGCAGCGCGTTCGTGCTCGATCACCGCGTCGGGATCGTCACCTGGCTGGTCGCCGCAGCCCACGAGGTCCCCCAGGAGCTCGGCGACTTCGGCATCCTCGTCCACAGCGGCTGGGACCGCCGGCGAGCCCTGCTGTTCAACGTCCTCTCCGCGCTCACGTTCCTCGCCGGCGGGCTCATCGCGTACGGCGTCAGCGGCCGCCTCGATGTCGCGTTCCTCGTGCCGTTCGCCGCCGGGAACTTCATCTACATCGCGGCCACCGACCTGCTCCCCGAGATCACCACCTCACCCACCGCGGGGGAGAAGGCCGTCCTCACCGCCGGCTTCGCCACCGGGCTCCTCCTCCTCTTCACCGTCGCCCTCATCGCCTGATCGTTCGTCACACAGGATCCCCTGGCGTGCTCGCGCCGCGCCATCGACGGGGCGCGAGTTCCTGTCAGACCCCCCGGGTTGAATGGTGGGTAGGCGCTCCGGCTGGGGCTGGGGGTGCCACTCGTCGGCTTCGCGCCGACCGTCGACATCGAATGGGGAAGGAGCTGCGCGGATGCGCTGCCACCGACCACACACCGGTGATGTCTCGGGGGAGGCGTTGCCGTGACCGATCTGTTGGAACCCATGGGCGACGTGGGCGACGCGCTGGACCTGCTCGAGGTCGCCGTCGGCATGGTCCAAGCCGCCGACCTCGACGGCCTGTCACCCAAGGAGGAGCTGGCCCTGGTGGGCCGGGTCGAGAAGCTGCGCCGCCGGTTGGATCACGGCACCGACCGCACCGTCGCGCACCTCGACGCCAGCGCGGCGTTCAGCCTGGACGGGCACAAGACGGCCAAGGGTGCGTTGAAGGCGATCGGGCGCCTGTCCGGGTCCGAGGCGCACGGGCGGGTGCAGACCAGCCGGGTCCTGCCCCGCTTGCCATTGGTCGAAGCGGCGTATGCCCGGGGGGAGATCCCGACCGAGCACGTGCGGGCGATGGCCCGCACGATCGCGAACTCGAGGGTGGCCGAGTGGGTGGCGGATGCGGATCCGATCTTCGCTCACCACGCCACCGTGTTGGGCTACGACGACTTCGTGGCTGCGCTGCGCCAGTGGGAGGCCCTCGCTGACGCGGACGGGGCCGACCAGGCCGCGGAGCGGTGCCACGAACGACGCAGCGCCTCGTTGCAGGAATCGGCCATCGATGGGTCGTTTCGGCTCGAGGCGAACCATGGGGGGTTGCAGGGGGCGGTGATGGCGGAGATCTTCGAACGCTTCGAGACCGCCGAGCTCCATGCCGACTGGGCCGCCGCCCGGAAGGTCCACGGCGACCAGGCCCGGGTCGAGCACCTGGACCGGACCCCGACCCAGCGGCGGGCCGATGCGATCTTCGAGATCTTCCGCCGCGCCGCCGCATCAGAGGGCTGCTCGCCGGAGCCGCTGGTGAACATCGTCGTGGACCAGGACACCTTCGAAGAGGAACTGCGCCGCGGCGCCGGCGCTCCCGTGACCGTGGACCCGAACGAGGTGCTCGACCGCCGCCGCTGCCACACCCTCGACGGCACCCAGATCCGCCCGGCCGAAGCCGTCGCGGCCGCCTTGGTCGGTCATGTCCGCCGGGTGGTGGTCGACTCGGCCGGGACGGTGATCGATCTGGGTCGTCGGCAGCGCTTGTTCACCGGCTCGGCCCGGGATGCCGCGTTCCTCCAAGCCCTCCTGCGAGGACCCGGCGGGTTGGGGTGTCTGTGGCCGGGCTGCGACGGGCGCGGGCGGAACCTGCAGGTCGATCACCGGGATCCGGCGTGTCGGGGCGGACCAACCAACACGGACAACTCGGATGCGTACTGCGG
>DMTU01000226.1:12830-13668 GCA_003476595.1 Acidimicrobiaceae bacterium
CATCACCCCACCCGTCTGACCCGGCCGGTCAGCGCAGTGCGGGACGACTGCTGGTTCCGACCCCCGTGGCGATCTCGTAGACGTGGGTGGGGGCGGACTGGCCGCGCAGGCCGACGGTGCCCCGGGCGGCCCAGTTGGCGCGCTCGGTGCCGGACGCCTGCACGACCGATGCGGAGGCGAGGGCTCGGCTGGGCCGTGACTTGGCCAGGTCGGTGAGCCGGGCCGCTTCGTTGACGGCCCGCCCGATCACCGTGTACTCGAAGCGCTCCTGGCTGCCGACGTTGCCG
Organism: Acidimicrobiaceae bacterium; assembly: GCA_003476595.1. Classification (GTDB taxonomy): domain Bacteria; phylum Actinomycetota; class Acidimicrobiia; order Acidimicrobiales; family Salinilacustritrichaceae; genus Salinilacustrithrix. Next base: position 13,118 of record DMTU01000226.1, read on the forward strand.
GCGACGACGGTGCCGGAGGAGACCCCGATGCCGGCGTGCAGGCCGGGGTGGTCGATCGACAGCTCGACGAGTCGGTCCCGGAGGGCTCGAGCCGCTCGCAGGGCGCGGGCCTCGTGGTCGGGCTGGTGGGCGGGGACGCCGAACACGCAGAGGGCGCCGTCGCCCTGGAACTTGTTGACCCACCCGCCCTCGGCGCTGGCCTCCTCGACGACGGCCTCGAAGAAGGCGTTGAGCGTCGAGACCACCTCTCCGGGCGGGAGCACCTCGGCCATGGCCGTGGAGCCGATCAGGTCGACGAAGAACACCGATGCCCGGCGGGACTCGCCACCGAGGTCGCTGCCCCGCTCCATCGCCTGGGCCGCGACCTCGTGGCCGACGTGGCGGCCGAACAGGTCCTGGAGCTGCTGGCGCTCCCGCAGGCCGTGCACCATCTGGTTGAAGCCGGCCTGGAGCTGGCCGACCTCGCCGCCGTCGTCGACGAGCAGGTCCTGGGAGAGGTCGCCCGTGCCCACCCGGGCGAGCGCGGAACGGATCCCGTCGAGGCGGACGGC
>DMTU01000226.1:13735-14549 GCA_003476595.1 Acidimicrobiaceae bacterium
CGGATCCCGTCGAGGCGGACGGCGATGGTGTCGGAGGCGACCGAGACGGCGAGCAGCCCGGCCACGAGCCCGATGATGCCGAGCGCGACGAGTGCGGCGTTGGACGTGGCGGCCTCGCGGAACGGGCTGAGGGTGAGGCCGAGCAGCGGGACGCCGGAGGACGCGGCCCAGGCGAGCAGGAGGCGGGCGCGGACCCCGAGCGTGCGGGGCCGGGAGATGTCCGCGCCGGTCAGCGCGCCGGCGAAGAGCGGACGGAAGGCACGCTCGATCACGAGGTACGAGATCGCACACGTCGCCAGGCCGCCCATGAGGAGGATCTGGGCGATGTCGAAGATCTCCCGGAAGCCGAACACCCGCCGCACGCCGATGCCGGCCCCGATGACCAGGGCCGCGGCGAGCCAGAAGCCGAGCGGCTTGGCCGCGAGGCGGAAGGGTGCGGTGAGCAGGTGCTCGCGCTCGTCCGGTCCGGGCGAGCGTCCGGCGAGGGCCCAGCCCGAACTTCGCCGGAACTCGTGGGCCACCCAGCCCCAGGCCACCGGGGCGAGGGCGGCGAGGGTGAGCAGCACCAGCAGCCAGTCGTTGATCCAGGGGGTGTCGTACGCCTCCGACGCCGGGTAGCGGAGCTGGATGTAGCCGAACACGAACAGCCCACCTGCGGTGTGGATGATGCTGATGCTGGCGAGCAGCCGCATCCGCACGTCTCGTGCGGTCTGGCGGAGGGCCTCGTCGCCGCGCTGCTGCGGGGCGCGGCGCTCGCTCATGGCCCCGATGCTACGAGCCGGCCGCCGCTGGGTCGGTGAGCCACACGACGCCG
>DMTU01000226.1:14734-15640 GCA_003476595.1 Acidimicrobiaceae bacterium
GGTCGGTGAGCCACACGACGCCGGGGCGATCGATGCGGGCGGCGGGCACGTCCTCGCCGGCCCGGACCCGGTCGAGCGCCTCGCGCTTGGACGCTCCCTCGACGGTGACGACCACGGTGCGGGCGGCGGCGATGGCGGCGGTCGTGAACGTGAGCCGGGGGAGCGGGTTGTTGCCGAGCGGGTCCTCGTTCGGGACGACGAAGCGATCGGCGGGCGCGTCGAGCGCAGGGGACCCGGGGAACAGGCTCGCCGTGTGGGCGTCCGGTCCGAGGCCGAGGTGGACGACGTCGAGGTCGATGCCGGCGACCAGGCGGTCGTAGGCATCGGCGACGTCGCAGCGCATCGGGTGGAGCTCGGCGACCGGGCCGACCGAGCGGAGCAGGGCCTCCTGGGCCAAGCGGTGGTTCGAGTCCTCGTGGTCGAGCGGCACGCAGCGCTCGTCGCCCCACACGACCCGGACCTCGGACCAGTCGACGGGGGTGTCGGCGTGGCGGGCCAGGGCCTCGTAGCAGTGGCGGGCGGTCTCCCCGCCGGACAGGGCGATCGTGAACAGGTCGCCGGTGCGGGACTCCCAGGCGTCGGCGACGACGTCGCAGAACGCGGCCGCGACGTCGCCGACGATGCGCAGATCGCCCTCCACGGCTAGAGCTCTGCAGCCTTGGCTTCGAGGGTCGTGATCAGCTCGTCGAAGGACTTGCTGAACGCGGCGACGCCCTCGTCCTCGAGCACGCGAGCGACGTCGTCGAGGTCGACGCCGACCGCGGAGACCCGGTCGACGACGTCCTGGGCGGCGGCGAAGTCGGCATCGACCGTGCGAGCCACCGTGCCGTGGTCGTCGAAGGCCTCGAGGGTGGCCTCGGGCATGGTGTTCACCGTGTCCGGACCGATGAGGGTGTCGACGTAGAG
>DMTU01000226.1:15788-16342 GCA_003476595.1 Acidimicrobiaceae bacterium
CCGATGAGGGTGTCGACGTAGAGCGTGTCGGGGTAGTCGGGGTTCTTCGTCGACGTCGACGCCCACAGCGGGCGCTGCACCCGGGCGCCCTTGGCGGCGAGCGCCTCCCACCGGGGGCCGGAGAAGACCTCCTGGAAGCGCTGGTAGGCGAGCTGGGCCTGGGCGACGGCGACCTTGCCCCGCAGGGCGAGGGCCTCGTCGGTGCCGATGGCGTCGAGGCGGTTGTCGACCTCGGTGTCGACGCGGGAGATGAAGAACGACGCGACGCTGGCGACCTTCGAGAGGTCCTCGGCGCCCGAGGCCGCGTAGGTCTCGAGTCCGGCCAGGTACGCCTCCATCACCTCGGCGTAGCGGTCGATGGAGAAGATGAGGGTGACGTTGATCGAGCGGCCCTCGGCCAGCATCGTGCGGATGGCCGGCACGCCCTCGGCGGTGGCGGGGATCTTCACCAGGACGTTCGGTGCGTCGATGGCCTCGTGCAGGTGCCGGGCGGAGTCGATGGTGCCGTCGGTGTCGCTGGCGAGGCCGGGATCGACCTCGACCGAGACGTAGCC
>DMTU01000226.1:16449-16946 GCA_003476595.1 Acidimicrobiaceae bacterium
TCGACCTCGACCGAGACGTAGCCGTCGACGCCGTCGGACGCGTCGTACACGGGGCGGAGCACCTCGAGGGCCTCGCCGATGTCGTCGGTGACCATGCGCCAGTAGGCGTCGTCCACCGAGGAGCCCCCGGCGAGGAGCGATCCGAACTGCTCGTCGTAGTCGTCGCTGTCGGCGATGGCCTTCTGGAAGATCGACGGGTTCGAGGTGATGCCCCGGATGCCGCGATCGACGTAGGCCTGGAGCTCACCGGAGCGGAGGTAGCCCCGCCGCAGGTTGTCCAGCCACGGCGACTGGCCGCCGTTCTCGTGCAGGTCGTGGAGCAGGCCCATGGGGCCGACTCTAGGAGGACTGCAGGAGCTCGCGGCTGCGTTCGACGACGTTGTCGGGGGTGAACCCGAGCTTCTCGAGCACGAGCTCGCCCGGCGCGGAGTGGCCGAAGTGGTCGATGGAGATGCTGTCGTCTGCGTAGCGGTCCCAGCCGAAGCTGACGCCCGCCT
>DMTU01000226.1:17110-17477 GCA_003476595.1 Acidimicrobiaceae bacterium
CCGAAGCTGACGCCCGCCTCGACGGCCAGGGTGGGCACGTCGGGCGGGAGGACCGCGTCGCAGTAGGCGTCGCTCTGGGCCTCGAACAGGTTCCACGACGGCAGCGACACGACCCGCACCGCGACGCCGTCGTCGGCGAGGCGGCGAGCGGCCTCCACGCAGACGTGGACCTCGGAGCCGGTGGCGACCAGCACGAGCTCGGGCTCGCCCTCGCAGTCGACCAGGACGTAGCCGCCCTTCAGGACGCCCTCGGCCGAGGTGCCCTCGAGCGTCGGGACGGACTGGCGGCTCAGGATCAGCGCCGTGGGGCCGTGGCCGTCGATGGCGGCCCGCCAGGCGGCGACCGTCTCGTTGGCGTCGGCCGGGC
>DMTU01000105.1:0-155 GCA_003476595.1 Acidimicrobiaceae bacterium
ACCATCGAGGACTCCGCCGAGCTCCAGCTCCAGCAGCCCCACGTGATCACGCTCGAGACCCGTCCGGCCAACGCCGAGGGGTCGGGCCAGGTCACGATCCGCGAGCTGGTCAAGAACAGTCTGCGCATGCGACCCGACCGCATCATCGTCGGCGA
>DMTU01000105.1:286-2125 GCA_003476595.1 Acidimicrobiaceae bacterium
GAGGCCCTCGACATGCTCCAGGCCATGAACACGGGCCACGAGGGCTCGATGACCACGGTGCACGCCAACACCGCCCGCGATGCCATCTCCCGCCTCGAGACCATGGTGCTGATGGCCGGCTTCGACCTGCCGGTCCGGGCCATCCGCGAGCAGATCGCCTCCGCGCTGCACCTGATCCTGCAGGTGACCCGCCTGCCCGACGGGCGACGCGTCATCACCTCGCTCACCGAGGTGCAGGGCATGGAGGGCGACATCATCCTCCTGCAGGACGTCTTCAAGTACGAGTCGATCCCCAACGCGGAGAAGAAGCACGCGGGCGAGCTCGTCGCCACCGGCCTGCGGCCGAAGTTCGTGGACAAGCTCATCGAGCAGGGGGTCGAGGTCCCGGCCGCCGCGTTCCGTGCACCCCGCCGGCCGCAGGCGCCCGCACCCAGCCGCCGCTCGGCGGGCAAGGCGCCAAAGGCTCGTGACATCGCCGAGAAGGAGCGGCTGCGATGACGACGGCAGCGTGGCTCGCCGTGCTGCTCGTCGGCGCCGGCCTGTCGATGATGGCCACCGGCGTGCTCGGTCGGGTGTACCGGCGCGAGGAGCAGCTGGCCCAGATCCTCGACCTCCCGTGGGGCGAGCAGGACGTGGAGCTGCAGGCCGTCACCCAGCGCCGCAGCCCCATCGTGGAGAACACGGTCGGGGCCGCGTCCGCGCTGGTCGACTCCTTCGATGCCAAGGGCGCGCTGCTGGCCAAGCTCGAGCGCTCCCGGGTGCCGATGCGCCCTGGCGAGTTCGTGGTCGTCACCATCGCCGGCGGCATCATCGCCGGCGCGGTCATCGCCGCCGCCACCTCCACGGTGTGGCTCGGTGTCCTCGGCGTGCTCGCCGCCCCCTTCGTCGCACGCGTCTACCTGGATCGCCGCATCCGCAAGCGGCACCAGCGGTTCGAGGAGCAGTTCCCCGAGGCGCTCACCCTCATCGCTTCCTCGCTGTCCGCTGGCCACACGTTCCTGCGAGCGATCCAGATGATGACGCAGGAGGCGGGCGGCCCCCTGGCCGAGGAGTTCGGCCGGGTCGTGTCCGAGACCGAGCTGGGCGACCCGCTGCTGGACTCGCTGCAGCGCATGGCCGACCGCCTCGACATCCGCGACGTCGACTGGGTCGTGCAGGCCATCCGCATCCAGCAGACCGTGGGCGGCAAGCTCGCCGACCTGCTCCACACGCTGGCCGACTTCATCCGGGCCCGGGAGGAGATCCGCCGGGAGATCGACGTCCTCACCGCCGAGGGCCGCGTGTCGGCCTTCGTGCTCGGCGGCATGCCCGTCGGCCTCCTCGGCTTCATCTCCGTCGTGAACCCGGACTACATGGAGCCGATGTACCAGGGCTGGGGCTGGGTGTGGCTCGGCGTCGCCGGCCTCATCACCGTCGTGTCGATCGGGATCATCCTCCGGATGGTCAACTCGGTGGAGGTCTGACCATGGCCGTCTTCGGCATCCTCTTCTTCCTGGTCGGCGCCGCGTTCGTCTACCTGGGCGTACGCACCCCCGCCGACGTCGATGAGACCGACCCCGAGCACTACCTGCGCAGCCTCGACGAGCCCGAGCCCGAGGGCGACGAGTTCGACCTGCTGCTCCAGGAGCCCTTCATGGCCCGGGTGCTGCGCCCGATGGCGGCTCGCATGCAGGGCCTCGTGTCCGGCGCCCTGCCAGGCAACTACCGGGACAACGTGCACGAGCAGCTCGTCTACGCCGGCCTCACCAACAGGTACCGGGCGGAGGAGGTCATCACCGGACAGATCCTCCTCGCCGGCGTCGGCTTCGCCCTCGCCCTCCTGCTCGTGCTCACCGGCTC
>DMTU01000105.1:2220-15289 GCA_003476595.1 Acidimicrobiaceae bacterium
GTGCTCACCGGCTCGGTCACCGGCGGCGTCGCCATCCTCGCCCTGCTCCTGCTCCCGGTGTTCGGCGCCCAGCTCCCCCGCACCGCCCTCCGGCGCGCCGTGGAGGAGCGCCAGAACGCCATCCGGCGCGACCTGCCCGACACGCTCGACCTCCTGGCCATCTCGGTCGAGGCCGGCGTCGGCTTCGAGGGCGCCCTCGGCGTGGTCACCGACAACTTCGACTCCCCGCTCTCCGAGGAGTTCTCCCGTACCCTTCGGGAGATGGAGCTCGGCCTGCCGCGTCGGCAGGCGCTCGAGAACCTGAAGCGGCGAACCGAGGTGTCGGAGCTATCGAACTTCATCCTGACCCTGACGCAGGCGGACGCACTCGGCATGCCGATCGGTCGGGTGCTGAAGACCCAGGCCGGCGAGATGCGCCTCAAGCGTCGCGCCTGGGCCCGCGAGCGCGCCGCCAAGCTGCCGGTCAAGATCCTGTTCCCCCTGATGCCGATCCTGCTCGCGACCTTCATCGTGATCCTCGGGCCAGCCGCAGCGTCGATCGGCAGCGCCTTCAACTGACCAGCCGCCGGAGCGGCACCGACCGCTCGCCCGCCACCAGGACCGAGCCGTTCCGCCAACCGATCCTGATCATCCGGTGGGGCACTACAACCGTCGGCTGCGTCCTGGCCGGACCGCAGATCGCAGACGGCTTTGCCAGGATCGTGGCGGCGGCGCTCTTCCTCTTCTGCTACACGCTTTTTCGGACGGTCCAGCCGATCGAAGGGACGACGCGCCTGCGGCGGTTCGCCGCGATCGTCGCCGAAGCAGGACTCGTCGGGCTCGCCGTCTCCGCAACGGGCTACTTCGAGTCACCCTTTGCCTTCTCGCTGCTCACCGCTGTCTCCGTTGCCGGCTTCGTCTCCGGCTTCGGGACGGGATTGCGTCTGGCGGGGGCCACCGCGCTCGCCATCGGTATACCGAGCATTGCCGAAGGCATGTCGTTCCAGGACGACGTGCGCCTCGTGGCGCAGTGGTCGGTCGAGCTGTTCCTCGTCGCCATCGTCGCGGCCTACGCCCGCCGCATCTCCGGGGAAGCTGACGAACGCCAGGCCGTCGCGCTCGACCGGATGGGTCGCTTGGCTGACGCGAACGAACTGCTCTTCAGCCTTCACCAGGTAGCTCAGGAACTGCCCGCCTCCTTGGACCTCGACGAAGTGCTCGACAGCACGATCGATCGCCTCCGAGACCTGCTCTCGTTCGATACGGCGGCCGTGCTCGTCTTCGAGGAGAGCGACGGCTCCTGGTCGGTCGCACGTCGCTACGGCGCTCGGCTGCCGAACTCACTCCCTGTTCGCGATCTCCCGCCGCCGATCCGTCGCGCCGCTCGCGGGCTGCTGCCCGTCGTCGAGATGGCCGACGCGATGACCGCCAACGGTCCCGGGCTCTCCAACCAGGCGGTATCGGGCCTCTATGCGCCGCTGCAGGCTCGCGGGTTCCTCGTCGGGGTCATGGTCGTCGAGCGCCACCAGCTCGACCCCTTCACCGAACGTGACGTCGAGCTGCTGGGCGGCTTCGCCGAACCGGCTGCGCTCGCCATCGACAACGCCCGCTGGTTCGCCCGCCTACGCACCGTCGGCGCCGACGAGGAGCGCACTCGCATCGCTCGTGACCTCCACGACCGCATCGGCCAGAGCCTGGCCTACCTGGCCTTCGAGCTCGACCGCATCGTCCGCAAGGACGAGCGGGGTGACGACGTGTCCCCGGACCTCGTGGGCATCCGAGAGGATGTGCGCGGGGTCGTCCGCGAGGTACGGGACACTCTGTATGACCTGCGCACCGATGTCTCCGACGAGCGCACTGTTCCGTCCGTACTCGAGGAGTTCGCCCAGCGCGTCCGAGACCGGTCGGGCATCGAGGTGCGACTGCGCATCGACGAGACCGTCAGGATGCCGCAGCTGCAGGAGCGAGAGCTGTGGCGGATTGCCCAAGAGGCCATCGTCAACGCCGAGCGCCACAGCCACGGCACCCGCATCGACGTCTTCTGGCTCTCGGACGGCCGGGAGGCCGTGCTGGAGGTCCGGGACAACGGCGCGGGTATGCCCGTCGGGTCAGCCGGCCGGCTGGACAGCTACGGGATGCTCGGCATGCGGGAGCGGGCCGCCTCCATCGGGGCCAACCTCGCCGTCGGCTCGGTCCCTCGCGAGGGCGTCACGGTGCGCGTCTCCCTCCGGTCGGCACCGGACAGCGCGAAGTCCTTGTAGCCTCCGGTCGGCCGACGACCCCGGAGATCCAGGTGCCCGATCCGATCCGACTGCTGCTCGCCGACGACCACCGGATGCTTCGAGAGACGCTGAAGCGATCGATGCTCGACGAGGGCTTCGACGTGGTGGGCGAGGCATCGGACGGCCAGGAGGCTGTCGATCTGGCGGACGAGCTCCAACCCGACGTCATTCTGATGGACGTGACGATGCCCGAGTTCGACGGCGTCGAGGCCACCCGCCGGATCGTCGAGCGGCGCCCCGAGGCCCGCATCGTCATGCTGACCATGCACGCCGACCAGGATGTGATCGCGTCGGCCATCCGGGCGGGCGCATCCGGTTACCTGGTCAAGGACTGCTCCTTCGACGAGGTCGCCGCAACGGTGCGGGAAGCGATCTCGGGCGAGGTCTCCCAGCAGGTCGCCGCCTCGATGCTTCGGGAGGCCAAAGGCCTCGCCGACGACGCCGAGTCGGTCATCACCAAGCGTGAGATCGAGGTGCTCCAGCTCATCGCCGACGGCTGCGCCACACCCGAGGTGGCCGAGCAGCTGTTCATCTCCCAGAAGACGGTGAAGAACCACCTGGCCTCGATCTACGCCAAGCTCGACGCTCGAGACCGCACCCAGGCCGTGCTGCAAGCCGTTCGCATGGGCATCGTCCGGCTGTACTGAGCGCCGCCCATACCGCGGCCTGACACGCAGGGTGGCGGCGCCCATACGAATTGGGCCGCACGACCTATGTAGCCGTGGCGGGAACGTGGCGATACTTAGTGCTGACAGGAACCCCGCTCCCGGACACCGGGTGCGACCTCAACCCAGGGAGCAACCCCAATCATGCTGCACTTCGACGTCCTCAAGGCTTGGATCCAGGCGCACATCGCCAAGACCGACCGTGGCGCCTCGCTCGTCGAGTACGCCCTCCTCGTGGCCCTCATCGCCGTGGTTTGCATCGTCGCGATCACCTTCCTCGGCAACACCGCGAGCGACAGCTTCTCGAACGTCGGCTCGGAGCTCCAGGCCGACTGATCGACCGGGCTCAGCCCGATCATCTGGATGTGCACGAAGGGCGAGCCTGCGGGCTCGCCCTTCGGCGTCCAGGGAAGACCCGCACGACAGGAGCGACCATGGCAACCAGCCGGAACCGGACCGAGGCCGTCGGCCAGCATCAGCGCCGCCGCGTCGACGTCGGGGCGAGCCTGGTCGAGTATGCGCTCCTGATCTCCCTGATCGCGGTGGTGTGCTTCGCCGCCGTGACGTTTCTCGGCGAGTCCAACAGCGGTGGGATCACCCGGTCGGCGTCCACCGTCGGCTCCGCCGTCGGGCTCGACTGAGTGAGGTCAGCGAGCCGGTCCGCAGGCGGACCGCCGGCAGGCGACCACCGAGTCGACATCCGAGAACACGATCCGCCACGCTGAGCTGAGCGCGAGCATCTGCGCCAGCGAGCTCCCGCGCTCCCACAGCACGACGTCGATGTCCCAGCGGTCGAGCACGTCCTGCCACCCGAGGCGACCGCGGGCGAGGATGATCTCGTCGCGGAACACGTCCTCGGGCAGCATGTCGACACGGTCGTCCACGAAGACCTCGCCGGTCGCCCCGTCCAGCACCTCCAGGAGGTTTCCGGTGGTGTCCTGGGATGCGAGCCGGCCCCCGTCCGCGGGGTCGACTGCCTCGAGCCAGGCCAGCGCCCGGTCCGGGTGCCCCACGAGCGCGTTCGGCGGCGTCGTCGAAGCCACGAGCGCAGCACCCAGCAGGGCGACGGCGAGGACAGCGACGAACGCCGTGCCTATGCGGGGGCGGTCGTCGGACCGGAGGCTGCCGATCGGCCCGACGGTCGATGCGAAGGACCAGATCAGCACGACGGTGGCGAACACGATGTTGCGCTGGGCGAGAAGGCCGCTGGCGGCGAAGCCCACCGCCGGCAGCGTGATCGACCAACGTGCCCGGCGGTGGACCAGCGCGAGCACGGTCATGCAGACCAGCACGAGGTAGCCGCGCTCGCCGATCGAGTCGTACCCGGGCGGCTGCCACTCGGTGACCTCGCCGAGCGCCGAGCTCTGCGTCAAAGCCTTCACCGGGAAGAACAGCGCCCGCAGCCCGAGCGGGCCGATCACGGCGAGCAACACTCCCCCAGCGACGGCTGCCAGCACTCGCACCTGCGCCACCGGGCGCTCCCCGTCGACAAGCGCGCCGATCGCGACCAGCACGACGAGGCCGGCGCCAACGGGGAACGACCCGTGGGCGTTGGCCCAGACCCACAGCACGGGCACGAGCGCCAAGGGGGGCACTCGACCCTCGAGCGCAAGCAGGATCAGGGCGAGCCCGATGACCCCGACCATGTACGGGCGGGGCGTCCACACTCCGGTCGCGACGGCGATGGCCGGCGCGACGGCCAGGACCCGACCGATCACGGTGGGCGCAGGTCGGGTCAGGGTCCAGATCAGCCCCATCGCAGTGACGAACAGTGCGACGGTCACAAGCCGGAGGCCGACACCACCGGCGAGCTGCTCGGCGCCGGCATAGAGCAGTGAAGCCAGCCAGGACTGGACGGTCCACGGCTCGCCGAGCGCGGTGAAGGTGTACGGATCGCTCGTCGGGACGCGTCCCTCGTCGAGGATCAGCCGGCCGGTCGCCAGGTGCGTGAAGAAGCTGTTGTCGTTGAGCGGGGTCGAGGCGAGCACAGCGCCCCAGGCGAGGACCAGCAGGCCGAGGATCGCGCCCAGGGAACCGATGCCCCCGGAGGGCTCCAACGGTGCGTCGTCGACCTCAGCGCTGTCGATCGTCGAGGCCGGTTGCACGGCTCAAGCATGCAGCAGGGCGACGGCCAGTCCGGGGACCCGGCGCCTGCTGGTTGCCGTGCCTGCCGGTCAGCGCCGGAGCGCCTGCGCCTGCAGCGCTTCCTTGGCCGTGCCCTCGGGCATGAAGACCTCGGCGCCGAGCCGGATGCCGTGGTCCTGGAGCTTCTCGGCGAACTTGGGGCGCACGCCGGTGGCCTTGAGGTGGCCGCGGAACTTGCCGGCCTCGTCGACGCCCATCGTGTAGTCGAACAGGAAGATGTCCTGGAGGGTGATGATGTCGCCCTCCATGCCCTGCACCTCGGTGATGTGGGTGATGCGGCGGGTGCCGTCCTTGAGGCGGGTCAGGTGCACGATCACGTCGATGGCCGAGGCCATCTGCTCGCGGATGGCCCGCACCGGCAGGTCGAAACCGGCCATGAGGGTCAGCGTCTCGAGGCGGGCGAGGGTGTCACGGGGGCCGTTGGAGTGCACCGTGGTGATCGAGCCGTCGTGACCGGTGTTCATGGCCTGGAGCATGTCCAGGGCCTCGCCGCCACGACACTCACCGACGACCAGGCGATCGGGTCGCATGCGCAGGCTGTTCTTCACCAGGTCGCGGATGGTGACCGCACCGTTGCCCTGGATGTCGGCCGGGCGGGTCTCCATGCAGAGCACGTGCTCCTGGTGGAGCTGGAGCTCCTTGGCGTCCTCGATGGTGCAGATGCGCTCGTCCCCGGGGATGAAGCTGGACAGCACGTTCAACGTCGTCGTCTTACCGGTGCCGGTACCGCCGGAGACGATCACGTTCAGGCGACCGACGATGCAGGCCTGGAGGAACTTGGCCGACTCGGCGTTCAGCGTGCCGAAGCGGATGAGGTCGTCGACCTGGAACGGATCCTTGGAGAACTTGCGGATGGTGAGGAACGGGCCGTCGATCGCCAGGGGCGGGATGATGGCGTTCACGCGGGAGCCGTCGGGGAGGCGGGCGTCCACCATCGGCGACTGCTCGTCCACGCGGCGGCCGATCTCGGCGGCGATCTTCTCGATGATGCGCTGCAGGTGGTTGCCGTCGATGAACTTCACATCGGTCTTGGTGAGCTTGCCGTTCTGCTCCACGAACACCTGGTCCGGGCCGTTGCACATGACCTCCGAGACGGTGTCGTCCTGGAGGATCTGGTCGATCGGTCCGTAGCCGAGCACGTCGTCGGCGATGGCCTGGATCAGGTCGGCCTTCTCGGTGGCCGACAGCGGCGTGCGCTCGTTGGCCAGCGTCGCGTGGAGCTGCTCCATCACCCGGGCGCGCAGATCGTCCTCGGACAGGCGCTTGTCGAACAGCACCGGGCCGAGCTGCTCCATCAGGTGGTGGTGCACCCGCTGGCGGAGCTCGTCGAGGGCCGGGTTCCGCCCCGATGGCGCCTCGGCGACGGCGACCGGGCCGCCCTCCTCGTGGATCTGCTTGTACAGGCTCATGCCACACCCTCTCCGGGACCGACGTCTACGGGGGGTTCATCGGCACATCCACGCAGGAACCGAAGCGATTTCGCACCGGCGGTTCCGGAAGGGGCGGAAAACGGCGAGATGCCCGCCCCGGAGGGCGGGCATCTCTCATCCGAGTTCGAGCGCTCCTCGCGGGAGCCCGCCGACTCAGGCTTCGTCGCTCTCCGTGGCCTCGGCGGCCTCGTCGTCGGCGACCTCGGGGGCCTCGGACGTGTGGGCGACCTCGGTCTCGGCCTCGGCGCTGGGCTGCACGTCGCCGGCCTCGGCAGTCTCGCCCTCGGCACCCTCGGCCTCGGTCTCGTCCTCGGGGACCTCGCCGATGAAGTTGCCCTCGTCGTCGTACTGGTGCTCGCCGAAGGCGTCCTGGTACTCGGCGGCCACGACGCCACCCTCGGCGGCCTGCTTGATCGACAGGCTGATGCGGCGGCGCTGGAGGTCGAGGTCGATGATCTTGACCCACAGCTCCTCGCCCGGGGTGACGACCTGCTCGGGGAGGTCGACGTGGTGGGCCGACATCTCCGAGATGTGGACCAGACCCTCGATGCCCTCGCCCACCTGGACGAACGCACCGAAGGGCACCAGCTTGGTGACCCGGCCGTAGACCAGCTCGCCCACGCGGTGGGCGCCGGCGAACTCCTGCCACGGATCCTGCTGGGTGGCCTTGAGGGAGAGGGAGATGCGCTCGCGGTCGTTGTCGACCTCGAGGACCTGGACCTCGATCTCGTCGCCGACGGCCACAACGGAGCCGGGGTGGTCGACGTGCTTCCAGGACAGCTCGGACACGTGCACGAGGCCGTCCATGCCGCCGAGGTCGACGAAGGCGCCGAAGTTCACGACGCTGGAGACCACGCCACGGCGGACCTCGCCGGGCTTGAGGTTCTGGAGGAAGTCCTCGCGCTGCTCGCGCTGGGTCTCCTCGAGCCAGGCCCGGCGGGACAGGACCACGTTGTTGCGGTTCTTGTCCAGCTCGATGATCTTGGCCTCGAGGCTGCGGCCGACGTAGGGAGCCAGGTCGCGGACACGACGCAGCTCGACGAGGCTGGCGGGCAGGAAGCCACGCAGGCCGATGTCGATGATGAGACCGCCCTTGACGACCTCGATGACCGGGCCGGTGACGACGCCCTCGGCCTCCTTGATCTCCTCGATCTTGCCCCAGGCACGCTCGTACTGCGCCCGCTTCTTGGACAGGATCAGGCGGCCTTCCTTGTCCTCCTTGGTGAGGACGAGGGCCTCGACGATGTCGCCGAGGGAGACGACCTCGGACGGGTCGACGTCGTTGCGGATGCTCAGCTCACGGGAGGGCACGACGCCCTCGCTCTTGAAGCCGATGTCCAGCAGGACCTCGTCCTTGTCGATGCGGACGACCTTGCCCTCGACGAGCTGGCCGTCCTCGACGGTGACCATCGTGTCGTCGATGAGGTCGGCGAAGGAGCCGACGTCGTTGGAGGTGATCTGGCGGGGCGTGTACTCGCCCTCGTCGTTGAAGGTGCCCATCTCGCTGGGGCTCTCGGTGAGGCCCGCAGGGACGAGGGTGGCGCTGGACGTGGTGTCGGTCAAAGGGATCTTCTAACTCGGTCGCTGGGTTTTCCGGACAAGACCCGGCCGCAGGGCGCGACAGGCCAATCAGCAAAGGTAGCAGCGAACCGGGGCCGTCGCCCAGTGCCGGGTTGCGCTGGCCGGCCGGACCGTTCTGGGCCGCGGAGCACGCCTTGAGGGCGTGGGGGGCGCTCCGGAACCCTCCTCGATCGTTCTGGGCCGCGGAGCGCGCCTCTGATGCGTGTGTCGCACCCCAGAACGGCCCTCGGCGTTCCTGTCACCAGGTACCTGGATGATCATGAGATGCACTGGGAAGCACGCCTGCGCCGGCTCGCCGCCGTCCAGTCCGGCGTGATCGGCATCCACCAGATGGGCCACGTCGGCGGCGACCACCGATGGTGGAACAACGCCCGGCGCAATGGACGGTGGGAGCCGTTGAGCGATCACGTCCTCCGGGCCGACGGCACCCCCGCCACCGTCGAGCAGCGAGCCTTCGCCGGGGTGCTCGACGCCGGACCGACCGCCTTTCTCGCCGACGAGTCGGCCCTCGCCTGGTTCGGCACCCGCAACGCCTCGCTCGAGCCGGTGCAGGTCGCACGGCGGCGGGGCACGACGAACCGCTCCGGCGCGCTCGCCCGTGCGCACCGGCTCCGCGATCTCCGGGCGTGCGACGTCGTGGTCGTGCGGGGGCTACCGGTGCTCTCCCCCATCCGGGCGGCGTGGGGCGAGGCCGCCCGTCTGTCGGCGTTGCCCGAGGAGTGGGCCGTGCCACGCCTCGAGCGGGTGGTGGACGACCTCCACCGGGCGCACCTGTTGACGTGGGAGCAGCTGCACGAATCGATCCGGCGCCTCGGCCGGCAGGGGCGATCCGGCACCTCGCTCATGCGAGCCATCGCCGAGGAGCGCACGCCCGGCGCCAGCGCCACCGAGAGCCGGCTGGAGGACCGCTTCGTCGAGGTGCTCGAGGAAGCCGGCGTCGATCCCCTGGATCCCCAGGTGGTCGTGGGCGGCGACCGCCCCATCGGCCGCACCGACTTCCGGGACCCGGACCTGGCGATGGTCGCCGAGATCAACAGCCTCACCTTCCACTCCACGCCTTCGGACCGGGACGCCGACCGCCGCCGCTACACCCAGCTCGTCGCCGCCAGCTTCTCCGTGGCGGTCGTGTGGGAGGACGACCTCTGGTCCAACCGCTCCGACGTCCTCCGGGTGGTCGCCGACGCTCGGACCGCCGCCCGCGCGGGCCGCCCCGCCGTGTTCCACACCGCCTCCTGCCCTTGGCCGCTCGACTGCCGAGACCCGATGTGGTGACCGAGGAACCGTTCTGGGCCGCCGAGCGCGCCTCGCCTCCCGACGCACCGCGGCCCGGTTCACTCCGGCGATGGCTGCCACGCCCCGGATGGATCGATCGGTACGGGTGGGTACCCTGAGAACCGTCCGAACACTCGGCGCACGGACCGCCCGCCACCTCGAGCCGAGGAGACGAGCATGTCCATGACCGAGCCCGAACGGCACGAGCTCTACGAGCTGGCCAAACGAGACGTCAGCGAGCGGTTCGCCGAGTTGATGATCAAGGCTCTTCCTCCCGATCCCCAGCGACTCGCCACGAAGGATGACCTCGCGGTCCTGGGCAGCGAGCTCCGGCTCGAGATCGCGCAGCTGCGCACCGAGATGAAGACCGAGATGCGGGACCTCACCGCTGGTCAGACCCGGACGATGATGCTCGGACTTGTCGGGTCGGTCACGGCCCTCACCGTCACACAGCTGATCGTCGCCGCACTCTGAGCAACCGGATCAGCGGCCATCCCGGCGGCGGATCATGTCCTCCCGGCGGCCGCTCGTCAGGTAGCGCGGCGTCCCGAGGTGCGGGTCGTAGGAGCTGAAGATGTCGCCGGCGCCGATCGCTCGGAGGAGCGGTTCGGCTCGGCCGCTCACCGAGCCCTTCAGGCCGAGCACGGAGAGCATCTGACCGGTGTCGCCGTGATGGAGGCGCCCGTTGGCGTTGCCAACCACCCAGCACACCGCGCCGGCCAGAGGCTCATCCTTGCTGCGCCGCCGGAAGACCGCGGGATCGCCCGACGCCGAATCGATGAGGAAGCGACGACAGGCCGTGCGCATCTCGACGTCACCGAAGAACTCGTCGCAGACCCGGTCGACGAGGCACCCGACGTGCTGGACGCGGCCCCGAATGTCGTCGGGCACAACGTCGAGGTCGAGCGGCTCGTCGGGCAGCGACTCGGCGTCGAGTGCCTGGTACGCGTGCTCCCCACCGACCGCTCGGACGTGGGATGAGCGCACCCGCTCCGCCCACCGGGCCTCCCAGTCGATCTCGAACTGGTCGTCATCGACGGGGAACCCGAACACCTCGAGGAGCGCATCCATCCCCTGCGCCCGTTCCTCGTCGGCGATCGCCGCGAGGTAGTCGTCCTCGTACTCGTCGATCACGGCCAGGGTCTCCGCGCCGAGCTCGGTCGGGATCCCCGCCTCGCCGTGCGCCCACCGGATGAAGGCTCGGAGCACGATCGGAAGGCGGGCAAGCTCCTCGAACGGGGCGACGATCTTCCGCGGGACCCAGTCGAGCAGGAGGATCTCGACCCGAGGTGGTCCCCACCGGTACGGGTCGCCACTGCCGTAGCTGGTCCCGTACCAGAGGATGTGGTCGACGAGGTCGGCGTCCGCAGCATCGAGCCCGACCGCCTCTGGTGAGGCGAGGAAGCGCCCGACGATGGTGTCGAGCTCCTCCGGTTCCCACTCGCTCGGCTCCGGCGCCTCACCGCCGTCGGGCAGCGACCGCAACGCCCACCGGAGCAAGGGTTGGATCACCGGCCAGGTGTCCGACTCCAGTGGTGGCACGGTGCGGTTCGACCAATCGATGGCCTGTTCCACGCGGGCCCGGGCCGCTGCCGGATCGACCTCGACGAAGGTGATCCCCCGATCGTCCACGTGAGGCCGAGTCACGTCGATCATCTCCTCCACCTCCATCGGGACAGCGAACGCGTCCTTCACAACGGAGCCGAGGTTGTGGTCGATGTAGGCCACGATCGTCAGCACCTGACCGGTCGGCCAGTGGAGCTGCAGGTAGAGGTTGTCTCCGTCACCGAGCGGGTCCACCGACTCGGCGACGCGCGCCACCACCGCATCCCCCAGTGCACGGAACCACGGAGGCGTCGACCACCGACGGCCGGCGAGCTCGGTCATGCAACGACGACGCGCCAGTTCGTCGTCGAGCACCAGGGCGAACACGCCGAGGAGCGCGGTGGTTGCCGGGTCGTCATGCGCCAGGAGCGATTCGAGGAGCGCGGTCCGATCGGTGCGCTCCGGTTCCGGACCGAGCTCGACCTGCTTGGGGTCCATGACCCACGCCATCGACGATCCGACAGCCAAGAGGTCGAGAGGGTGGTCGAGGCGCAGCATGTCCCCGATGTACGCCAGCGGGTGCTCGTCGACGGGATGTGAACCGTGCTCGCCGAAGTGCCGGGGACGCGCCGCGCCCGCTCGCTTCGGTGTCACCCGACCTCCGCCGCGGTGGTGCTTGCCTCCTCGTCGCTTCTTGCTCATCGGTCGCTCCCCGTGCGGCTCCTGAAGTCGAGTGTCGCGCACGCAACGACCAGCCAACCGGGTGGCTCTGCACGCACCAGAGCCGTACACCGCGGCCCAGAACCGGGAGGTGGCCGACCTGGGGTGCCCAGCACGCCCTGGAGGCGTGCACCGCGGCCCAGAACGGGTCAGGTGGGCTTGCGGGCGACCAACAGGAACTCGGCGTGGTCGATGTCGGGGGTGCGGCGGGCGTAGTCACCGGGCTCGACCGACCAGACCGCCTCGACGTCGAGACCGGCGGCCGCCGCCAACAGGCGCAGCTCACGGGGGGTGAAGCCGGTGGTCCACAGGTCGGCCTCGAGGTCGGTGCCGGCGGCGTCCTTCACGGCTGTCCGCTCGTGCATGACGCCGGCGTCGGCGTCGAAGTCGCCGCCCTCGCCTGCCTGGAACCGGACCTGGAAGTACGCCGAGAACGCAGAGACCGCCAACCGTCCACCGGGGCGGAGGACCGCGGCGAGCTCACGGAGCGCCTGCAGGTCGGCGTCGATCGGGGCGCCGGGCCCGCCCAGCAACCCGAAGCCGCCCTGGCACAGCGAGATCACTGCGTCGAAGCGGGGGGCCACCGGGATCTGGCGGATGTCAGCGACGATCGCCGGCGCCGGCGGATCGCCGGCGAGGACCGAACGGCAGAAGGACTCGGCCAGGTCGAGGCCGACGACGTCGATCCCCCGGGTCCGGAACGCGCGGACGTGGCGGCCCGGCCCGCACCCGGCGTCCAGCAGACGAGCACCTGACGGCAGTCCGAGGGCGTCGACGAGGAAGTCGACCTCCTGCTCGGTGCCCTTGGTGAAGGAGTAGCGCAGGTAGGTGTCCTGCATGTGGTCGGCCAGCGGGCGGAACCACCGGCCGGACTCGTCGTGTGACGTCACCGCTGCCAGAACGGGTTACTTGGCGGCGGCCCAGGAGTCGCCGAAGGCGATGTTGACCTCGAGGGGCACCCGCAGGTCGGCGGCGCCGCGCATGGTCTCCTCCACCAGACCGGGGGCGACGTCGCACTCGTCCTCGGGGACCTCGCAGATGATCTCGTCGTGGACCTGGAGGATGACCTGGGTGTCGAGGCCCTGGGCGTCGAGAGCCTGGTCGAGCCGGACGAGCGCGACCTTGAACACGTCCGCCGCCAAGCCCTGGATGCCGGCGTTCATGGCCTGACGCTCCCCCGCCTGGCGGATGCGCACGTTCGACGACGACAGCTCGGGGATCTGGCGGCGACGCCCGAAGAGGGTCTCGGTGTAGCCCCGCTCCCTGGCCTCCTCGACGACGCGGTCCATGTAGGCGTGCACGTTGGGGAAGGCGGCGAAGTAGGCGTCGAGGATGACCGACGCCTCCTTGGTCGGGATGTTGAGGCGCTGGCCGAGGCCGTAGGCCTCCATGCCGTAGGCGAGGCCGTAGGAGACCATCTTGGCCTTGGCCCGCTGGTCGGGCTGGACCT
>DMTU01000021.1:0-458 GCA_003476595.1 Acidimicrobiaceae bacterium
GAGAGCTCGTCGTCGGCGGCCAGGCGCTCGCGCGCTTCGACACCGGCCTGCACCAGAGCGCCGAGGCGAGCCTCGTCCTCCTTGGTGAGCAGAGCGTGGCGCCCGATGTCGTTCAGGTACAGCCTGACGATGTCCTCGTCGGACTCACCTGAGCGTGTGGCGCGTGCTGCGGGACTCACGGAAACGAGGACCTCCAAGGAGCGGGGCGAACTGCATTCGGGTACACCGAAGTGGAACCGGTTGGTGGCACCGGCACGAGCCCGACTTCCGATGCTAACCCGAAACGGGCGGGCACAGGGAAGAAAAGCGGACGGGATCGGGGACCGGAGACGGCTCCTAGTGTGCCGTCGTGGACTTCGACTTCCCACCTCACGACGACCCTCGGCGCCTCGCCGTCCGGACCTGGCTCGCCGAGCACCCCGAGCCCACCGGCCGGGCGCTGGCCGAGGCCGGCTACG
>DMTU01000021.1:725-3003 GCA_003476595.1 Acidimicrobiaceae bacterium
GACCTGGCCAACCTCGGCACCCGGGCGGTGCGCGACGGGGACGAATGGGTCGTCAACGGACAGAAGATCTGGACCTCGCTGGCCCACCACTCCGCCTTCGGCATCCTCATCGCCCGCACCGACCCGGACGTGGCCAAGCACCAGGGCATCACCTACTTCATCTGCCCGATGGACGCCGAGGGCATCGAGATCCGGCCGATCATCGAGATGACCGGCGGCCACACGTTCAACGAGGTGTTCCTCACCGACGTGCGCATCCCCGACGCCAACCGGGTCGGCGACGTCCACGGTGGTTGGTCGCTGGCCAAGGTGACCCTCGGCAACGAGCGGGTGTCGCTGTCCTCCGGCGGGGCCCTGTGGGGCATGGGCCCCGCCGCGTCGGACCTGCTGGACGAGGTGCGGGGCGGTGGCGGCTGCGATGACCCGGTCCGGCGCGACCAGCTGGCCCAGCTGCACATCGAGGCCGAGCTGCTGCGCCTCATCCGGCTGCGCACCGTGACCGCCCGCATCCGGGGTGAGCAGCCCGGGCCGGAGGCGTCGATCCGCAAGATCCTCGCCGACGAGCACGGCCAGCGGATCATGGAGCTGGCCAAGGACCTCGCCGGCCCGCACGGCATGCTCGAGCACCAGCGCGCCGGTGGCGCCCCCGACCTCTGGGGCTGGCACTGGGGCTACCTGTTCTCGCCCGCCCTCACGGTGGGCGGCGGCACCGGCGACGTGCAGCGCAACATCGTCGCCGAGCGGGTCCTCGGCCTGCCCCACGACATCGACGTCGAGGCGGGCCGGAGCTGGGCGGACGCCCGACGGGGCTGAGCGCCCGGCGGGTTCCGCACCGTGGCGGCCGCCGTGCCAGCATTGGGCCCATGACCCTGGTCGAGCCCGAGGTGGCACCCGAGCCCGCGACCCGCGACGACGTCGATCCCGCCCTGATCGCCGCAGAGATCGGCAACGCCGGCGAGCTGAAGCGCAAGTCCAAGGTCCGCGCCTTCACGCCGTTGCCCGGCGTCCCCGAGGGCACCCCGGGCAAGGTCGTCCTGGTCAACGGCTGGGACCTGTGGATCCGCTACCACGTCATGTTCGCCAACGGCGTGAACCTCGGCTCCATCAACCGCGAGCACCTGGTGCCGGCCAAGCAGTACGACGAGATGGTCGAGAAGCGCCGCCGGGCCCTCGAGTCCGGTGTCTTCGACGAGCCCGAGGTCGACGAGTCCGACGCCGAGGGCGAGGGCGGCGAGGCGCTCGGCGGCGAAGCCCCGGTCGTCAACGGCGTCTCCATCCCGCCGCACCTGATCGAGCGCTCGGCGGCAGCCCGCAAGCGCCTCGGCGCGTAGCCCGACCGCTCCGACCGCTCCGGTCAGCGGGGCGCCATCAGCGAGTACCCGTGCCGGCCGTCGGCGCGCACGACGCCGCGGGCCCGCAGCGCGGCGAGCACCGGCTGGACCACGTGCTCGGGTGCCTGGCGGTTGCCGGCGCCCTCGAACTGCCGGACCACACCGGCCCGGGTGATCTCCACCGCCCAGCGGAGGCGCCCGCCGACGACGACGCCGAGCACGTGGGTGCGCCCGGCGGCGACGGAGTGGCGGAACCCGCCCAGGCAGTTGTCCAGCACCGCGCCCCACTCGACCAGCTCGTCCGCGGTGCGGGGCAGCACGAGCCGTCGGCGCCCGACCTCGAGGCCGTCGACGGCCCGGAGCGCCGGCGGGTGGCGCAGGGGCACGTCGGTGCGGGCGGGTGGGGCGAGCGCGACCGGCGCGCGCGCCCTCGCCGGTCGCGCCGGCCCGGGCCGGGGTTCGCCGGGCGGCGGCACCCAGGTGGCGAGGTCGGTGGCGAGGCTCCGGAGCCCGTCGGGCTCCGTGAGGGCGCGACCCAACCGGGTGGCGATCCGGCGGGACGAGACCCCCTCGAACATGGACCGGGCCCGGTCGACCTCGCCGACGTCGAAGGCCACCGCGCCCGGGCGGTGCGGCCGACGACCGAGCAGCTCGGTGAGCTGCTCGGGCCCGCACCACGGGCTGGCCATGAGGGCGAGCAGCGCCGGCTCGAAGGGCACGCGGCTGTCCGACGCCGGCAGGAGGCTGGCGGCGAGGGCCCGCACCAGGGGCCGGGTGACCCGACCGAAGGCGCGGCGGGCGGCCCGGCGGGCGTCGGTGGCCCGCAGCACCTGGTCGAGGGCCACGGGCACGGCGTCGAGGTGGGCGCCCCGCTCGATCGGGACCCGCAGGAGCGGGTAGGCCCGGGCCCACAGCAGGGCGTCGAGGGGCGGCGGGCTCGCCGGACC
>DMTU01000236.1:0-297 GCA_003476595.1 Acidimicrobiaceae bacterium
CCGAGTAGGTGCCGACCCGCCGATCGGCAGCCGCGGTGAGGCCCACGCGCTCGAGCAGGTCCTTGCCCCGCTTGTCCGCGACCTTGGCCGGGATGCCGTGCAGCACAGCCTGCAGGTGCACCAGCTCGGAGCCGGTCATGAGCGGGTCGATGGCGGCGTCCTGCAGCGCGACGCCGATGGCGCGGCGCACGTCGCCGGCCTGGCGCACGACGTCGAACCCGGCGACGCTGGCGCGGCCGGCGGTCGGCTTCAGCAGGGTGGTGAGCATGCGCACGGTGGTGGACTTGCCGGCGCCGT
>DMTU01000236.1:425-2524 GCA_003476595.1 Acidimicrobiaceae bacterium
TTGCCGGCGCCGTTCGGGCCGAGGAAGCCGAACACCTCGCCCGCCTCGATGGAGAGGTCCACGCCGTCGACGGCGACGAGGTCGCCGAAGCGGCGCTCGAGCCCCTCGGCCACGATGATCGGTGTCACGAGCGGGTCACCGTAGACCCGCCAGCACGTCTTCGATCACGATGGCGACGCCATCGTCCATGTGGTGAGCGGTCTGCTCGCCGGCCACGGCGACGACGGCCGGCGCGGCGTTGCCCATGGCCACCCCTCGGCCGGCCCAACGGAGCATCTCGGTGTCGTTCCGGTTGTCGCCGATGGCGACGACCTCCGCAGCGTCGATGCCCAGCCGCCCGCAGACCACCGCGAGGGTGTGGGCCTTGTGGATGCCCGCGCCGGTGACCTCCACGGTCTCGATGCCCGAGTAGGTGGCGAGCACGTCGGGAGGCAGTACCGGCTCCAGCACGGCCAGCAGCTCGGCTTCGTCCATCCGCGGGTGGCGCACCAGCAGCTTCAGCATCTCGTCACCGGTCGGAGGCCGCTCCCCCACGTGTTCGGGGTAGTGCTCGGCCACGTCGGGCCGCATCCCGGCGTAGACCCGGTCGAAGCCGAAGGCACCGGTCGCGAGCTCCCAGGCGAGGCCGGCGTCGGGCACCGCGCCGACGACCGACGCCACCAGGGGCTCCACGGTCGTGGCCGGGAACGCGAACACGTCGGTGTTCGCCTCGCCGGTGATGTCGCGCACCAGCGCGCCGTTCGAGCAGACCGCCGTGGTGATCTCCGGCGCCACCGCCAGCAGCGGCACGGCAGAGCGCCAGCCTCGTCCGGTGGCAGCCATGACGATGATCCCGGACTCGTGGGCGTCGCGGATCGCCGCGCACGTGCGGGACGAGATGGTCTGATCGGACCGCAGCAGCGTGCCGTCCATGTCGCTGGCGATCAGCCGCACGGCCCTCCCGGGCGCGCTTGTCATCCGGCGGCGGCTGCGGCGGCGAGCACGGCCCGGGTGGCTGCGGTCTCGTCCGGGTTCGCGCCCATCACCACGGCGGTGAAGTCAGTGGCACCGGCCTCTGCGACACGGGCGATGCCGTCGCGCACCTGCTGCTCGCTGCCGACGAAGGAGAGGTCCTCCAACCCGTGGATGCCCTCGATGTCGAGCATCGCCCGGTAGGACGGGAGCTCGGCGTAGGCGGCCAGCACCTTGGCGATGAAGGCCCGGGCCGAGTCGGGGTCGTCGGTGACCCAGCAGGGGATGCTGCACACGATCGACGGCGTGGGTCGGTCGGCATCGGCCGCGGCCTCGTTGATGCGCGGTGCGATGTGGGTCTCGACCGTGCGGGGCCCCACGCACCAGAGGATCGTGCCGTCGGTGCGGGTACCGGCGATGCGCAGCATCTGGTCGCCGAGCGCCGCGAGCATGACCTTCGGCGGCTGCTCGGTGGGGCGCGGCATCGGGGCGTCGGCGGTGAGGCTCCAGACCTCGCCGTGGTGCTGCACCGTCTCGCCGTGGAGGGCCGGCATCAGGACCTCGAGGTAGTCGAGCATGTGGCGGATCGGCTTCTCCCACGTCATGTGCCACCGCTGCTCGACGGCCGGCTGGTGGGAGAGCCCGATGCCGAGCACGAGCCGTCCGTGGGTGTTGGCCTGGGCGGTCAGCGCGCTGGCGGCGAGCGCCATGGGGTGCTGCAGCCAGGTGGGCACGACTGCGGTGCCGAGCTCGACGACGTTGGTGGCCGGCCCGGCGGCGGACAGCACGCCGAGCGCGTCGGCCATGCCCGTCTGGGCCAACCAGTAGGAGGTGAACCCCTCGGCCTCAGCCGTGACG
Source organism: Acidimicrobiaceae bacterium (assembly GCA_003476595.1). Classification (GTDB taxonomy): domain Bacteria; phylum Actinomycetota; class Acidimicrobiia; order Acidimicrobiales; family Salinilacustritrichaceae; genus Salinilacustrithrix. The sequence continues at coordinate 2,235 of DMTU01000236.1, forward strand.
ATGTCGGTCGTGATGGTGCCGACGTCGGGACGGGCGAGGAGGGACGAGCCGTTGATGCCGATGCGCATCCCGCCGACCCTATGGGCAGGACTAGATGAGCGCTTCGACGAGGAAGGGGCCCTCGGTGGCGAGTCCCCGCTCGAGTCCGGCGCGCAGCTCCTCGATGGTCGTTGCCTGCATCGCGTCGACGCCGAATCCCTTGGCCAGCGCCACCCAGTCGAGCGCCGGCGACCCGAGGTCGGTGAGGGCGCGCGCCTGGGGGCCCGGATCGTCGTTGCCCGTGCGGTGCA
>DMTU01000236.1:2708-9304 GCA_003476595.1 Acidimicrobiaceae bacterium
CGTTGCCCGTGCGGTGCAGCTCCATCTGCAGGATCCGGTAGGCGCGGTTGGCGCACACGACCACGGTGACGTCCAGGCCCTCACGGGCCATGGTCCAGAGCGACTGCACGGTGTACAGCCCCGAGCCGTCGGCCTGCAGCGCGATCACCTTCCGATCGGGCGCGGCGACCGCGGCCCCGACCGCACAGGGCAGGCCCTGCCCGATGGCGCCGCCGGTGAGTGAGAACGACTCGTGGGGGGGCGCGCTGCCGGCGGTGATGGCCCAGCCGAGGCCGGACGTGGCCGCCTCGTTCACGACGATGGCGCCCTCGGGCTGCACGGCGCCGACCACCTGGCCCATGGTGATCATGTCCAGGTCGCCGCCGGGCACCTCGGGCACGTCCGGGTCGGTGACCGTGGCTGTCGGGCACTCGAGCGCGTCGACGAGGGCGTCGAGGCCGAGGTGGCCCCGTGTGCCCGGCGGGCACAGCTCCAGCACGTCACAGCCCTTGTCCAGCAGGCTGCTGCGCCCGAGCGACTGGTAGCCGAAGAACGCCACGGGGGCTCGCGTGCCGGCGCACACGAGGGTGCGGATTCCGGCGAGTGCGTCGATGGCCTGCTCGGGGAAGTAGGGGATGGCGTCGAAGCGGGGCAGGCCGCGGCCCTGCTCGAGCACGGCGGGGAAGGTGTCGATCCAGACCTTGGCCCCGGTGTCCTCGGCGATGCGGTGGGCGGCCTCGAGCTCGGCCCGGCGCACCACGCCGCCGAGGAGGATGGCGACGCCGTCACCGCTGCGCAGCCGGGTGGCAGCCGCGCCGACGGCATCGCCATCCACCGGCGGCTCCGGTTCCGGCGGCAGGCCGACGTCGTGCAGGTCGGCTGCTCCCCAGGCCGCGTCCTGGGGGACGATGAGCGTTGCCACGCCAGACGGCGGACCGACCGCGGCGGCGATGGCTTCGAGCATGGCGCTGCCGGTGTGACCGGGCCCGGTGACCCGCTCGACGTGCTGCGACACCGGCGACGCGAGCGACTCGATGTCGCTCGTGAGCGGCGCATCGGCGGACAGGTGCCAGGTGGCGTGGTCGCCGATGAGGTTCACCACCGGCGTGTGCGCTCGTCGGGCGTTGTGGAGGTTGGCGATGCCGTTGGCGAAGCCGGGCCCGAGGTGCAGCAGCGTCAGGGCCGGGCGACCGGTGACCCGCCCGTAGCCGTCGGCTGCGCCGGTGACGACACCCTCGAACAGGCCGAGCACGCCACGCATGCCGGGCACCTGGTCGAGCGCGCCGACCAGCTCCATCTCGGTCGTGCCGGGGTTGGCGAAGCAGACGTCGACGCCCTGCTCGACGGCCGTTTGCAGCAGCAGCTCTGCACCGTTCACGTGGTGGTCCTCCTGGTCGTGGTGTGGATCACGGACCCGTTCGTGGATCCGGCGACGGCGTGCGGACCGCAGCGCGGCGCGGCACGTCATCGACGATGTAGCCCTGCCCGCTCAGGGACTCCTTCAGCTGCTCGGTGCTCTCGCCGTCGCGGGTCTCGACCAGCAGCTCGATCTCGGTGACGCGGGCGGAGTGCACCCCGAACTCGCGGTGGTGCCACAGGTCGACGATGTTGCCCCCGGCGCGACCGACGGCGGCGGTGAGCTCGCCGAGCGCGCCCGGGCTGTCGGGCACCTCGATCACCACCCGGCACAGGCGGCCGGTGCGGGCCAGGCCTCGCATGATGACCGCGGACAGCAGCCGCAGGTCGATGTTCGCACCCGAGAGGACGAGCCCCACCGTGCGGCCGGCGAAGCGGTCCGGGTCGTCGAGCAGGGCGGCGAGCGGTGCCGCGCCGGCGCCCTCGCTGACCATCTTCTCGATCTCGAGGAACCAGATCACCGCCTCCTCGATGAGGCGCTCGGGCACCGTCACGACGTCGTCGGCGAGGGCGGTGATGATCTCGGTGGTGAACCGGCCCGGCGTCTTCACCGCGATGCCCTCGGCGATGGTGGGACCCCAGGTGAGGTCCGGCGGCGCGGCGGTGCGGCCGGTGGCGAGGACCATCGCTGGGTGCAGCTCGGACTGCACGCCGATGAGCTCGATCCGTGGCGCGAGGGTTCGGGCCGCCACGCAGATCCCCGAGAAGAGTCCGCCGCCACCGACCGGGACGAGGAGCGCGTCGAGGTCGGGCCCGTCCTCGATGAGCTCGATGCCGCAGGTGCCCTGGCCGGCGATGATGGCGGGGTCGTCGTAGGGGGCGATGAAGGTGGCGCCCTCCTCGGCGACGATCTGCATCGCGATGTCCTTGGCCTCGTCGAGGTTGGTGCCGGCGACCACGACCGTGGCGCCGTTGTCCTCGGTGGCCGAGATCTTGTTCGCCGGCGTGCCCTCCGGCATCACGATGGTGGAGCGGATGCCGAGCAGGGTGGCGTGGTGGGCGACGGCCTGGGCGTGGTTGCCGGCCGACATGGCCACGACGCCGGCGTCGGACTGCCCGGGTTCGAGGCGCAGGAGCCGGTTGCGGGCACCGCGCTCCTTGAACGACGCCGTGTACTGCAGGTTCTCGAACTTCACCCACACATCTGCGCCGGTGATGGCCGACAGGGTGCGCGACCGAGCCATCGGGGTGCGGACGACGGCACCAGCGATGGCAGCGTGCGCGGCGCGCACGTCCTCGAAGGTCACCGGCAGCCGTCCCTGATGCACGGCTGCATCGTGTCACGGTGCGGGGTCCGATGAGGGCCGAACGGACCTAGGATCTCGGGATGGCCGAGTACACCACCCCCGAGTGGCATCCGGCGTTCGAGGAGTACTGCGAAGCGATCTGGGAGCTCGCCGAGGATGACATCGCCGTCATCCAGGCTCGCATCGCCGAGCGCCTCGACGTCTCCCGACCGGCGGTCTCGGAGATGATCCGCAAGCTCGCCGACGAGGGCCTGGTGGCCACCGACGGCGGCAAGATCTCCCTCACCGATGCCGGCCGGCGCCTGGCCGAGCGCGTCGTGCGCCGCCACCGCCTGGCCGAGCGCTTCATCACCGACATCCTCGGGCTCTCCTGGGCGGTCGCCCACCAGGAGGCCGGCCGGTGGGAGCACGTCATGTCCACCGAGGTCGAGGAGGCCATGGACGCCGTCCTCGGCTCCCCCACGACCTGCCCCCACGGCAACCCGATCCCCGGCTCGCCCTACGCCGAGCCGGACACGACGCCGCTCGCCAGCGTGGGCGTCGGCTCGGCCTTCGTGGTCGACCGCATCCCCGAAGAGCTCGAGTTCACCCCTGGCCTGCTCGACTTCCTCGAGGACGCCATGGTCACCCCGGGCACCGCCGGCACCGTCACGGCCATGTCCCCCGACGGCACCACCACCGTCGAGATCGACGGCCGCACCGTCGGCATCGGCGCCTTCGCCAGCGAGCGGATCCTCGTCAGCGCCAGCTGAGACCGCTGGCTCATCCTGCAAGAAGAACGCCAGGTGGCAAGGACCCCACGGGACACGATCGCTGCGTCGGCACGTCGCCGTCGTCGTCAATGGCCGACGACGGTAGGCGGCTGAACGTGGGGCATCATGCGGCGTGGCAGTCGTTCGGCTCGGGGCCCTGTGCGAGCTGGAAAGCGCGACGTCGAGCCAAGCGAACTTCCGTGTCAGCGAGTACGCGGTGCTCGACGACGGGTCCGAGGTTGTCTTGCACGCGGAGCGGGGCTTCTCGGCCGGCGTCCAGGGTGGCGAGGATGCTGACATCTGGAAGCACATGACAGCAGCTGGGATCGAGCGCGACGTCCTGGCCGTTGTTCTTCCGGACGATGCGGAACAGAACGGTGAAGACCACCCGTGGGAATGGCTCGTCGACCTTCTCGCCCGCCTAGGCGTGACAGAGACCGTCGAACGTCTCCGAGAGATCCCCTACGAGGTGCGTCTCGGACCAGCAGTGCTCTCTCGGCTGACAACCGACCGCTGAGGCGTTGGACGCAAGAGATTGCCGCGATCGCCATCACCGTGCGCTCGGCATCGTCGACGTCGGGGTGTGGATCCCACGACCAGTCGTTGATGGCCACGAACATGCGCATCGACACCCAGCCGGCACGCTTGTTGCCATGGGTGGTTCATCACGAGGCGAACCAGAAGGACGGCTGCCTTGTCGATGAAGTCCGGGTACAGGTCGACGTCGCCGTAGCCGGCCTGGGGAGCATGCAGCGCGAAGTCGGCCAGCAAGAGGCGCGACATCTTCATGAGAACCGGAACTTCGAGTCGCCGCTCGACAGCGTCGGCGAGGGCGTCCTTGATCGTCTCGTTGAGGCTGGTGCCCTCGGCACGAGCGACCGCTTCGGCATCGGCGGCGAGGTCGTAAGGCAGGCGCACCGTCAGGTTCTTCGTCATGACACCACGGAATCACGGTGACAAGCGCGCTGTCGCCGGGTGTTCAGCGGCGGCGACGAGCCGAACTGAAAATCGCAAGCGGCACCGACTGGCCGCTTCGCAGCCCGAGGGCACCATCGAGCGGCACATCGGGACGGCTGGTCCCGGTGGGATCAGAGCGCCAGATGCAGTCGCAATGCTTCGTCGAGCGCGGCGAGTTGCGGAGCGGTCAGCTGCCCGACCCTCGCTCCGATCCGCTCGATCGCGACTGAACGCACCTGCTCGGCCTGCGCCTTGGAGTCGCGAGGCAGTCCGGCGTCATCAGCATCGAGCAGGACCTGGAACGGATACACACGGGTGGTGTTCGAGGTCACCGGTACCACGGTGATCACCCCTCGGCCGAGGCGACTCGCCGTCGTGTTCGCCCCGTCGTTGCTCACGATGACGGCAGGTCGCCGCTTGCCCGACTCGGAACCGAGGACAGGATCGAGGTCGACCCAGCGGACCTCACCTCGCCGCATCAGGCCAGACCGTCGTCAACGACTGCGCCCCAGAGCTGGTCGTCTCCGCTCTCGGCCCACTCCGTCCAGGCATCCTCGTACGCACTCCCGAGCTCCGACGCGCGGAGGAGCCGGACGGCTTTGTGCAGTGCGGCTGATCGGGACTCGAGCCGCTGGGTCCGTGCGTACTCGTCGAGATACTCGACATCGTCGTCGGGGAGGCTCACGCTCAGCTTCATACTGAGATGCTACCGATGGTCGTACCAACTGGCTACCGCTCATAGTGCCAGGTGTTCAGCGCCGGCGCCGCGCCGAACTGGAAATCGCGAGCGTCCTCCTCGCTCTGACCCGCTAAGCGAGAGCACACGCGAGCGGCACATCGGCGGTATCAGTTTGATACCATCGCCCCATGGCCATGACCCTGCGCCTCTCAGACGAAGAGCAGGAACTGCTGCGCCGACGCGCTGCTGAGGAGGGCATCTCCATGCAGGAAGTCGCTCGTCGTGCCGTACGCGAGTACGTCGGCATCGAGGACCATCGTGACCGCGTATTCGCCTCCGCCCGGCGCGTCCTGACCGCACACGCCGATGCCATCGAGCGTCTCGGTCGGTGACGAACGAGGTCGAGTGCCTCGACGTCGACGACCTCGTCGCGCTCGCGGTCACGCTCCTCGGGGAACCGCCCCCCATCCGCGACCTCGGACTACTCGCCGCAGCGGCTGCCCGGCCGCAGGCATCCGCCTTCGGCGACGACGCCTATCCCGACTTGTGGACCAAAGCGGCTGCGTTGCTCCACTCGGTCGTCAAGAACCACCCACTCGTCGATGGCAACAAGCGCCTCGGTTGGCTCGCATGCGCAGTCTTCCTCGACATCAACGGCACCGATCCGACCACCGCCTCGAACGAGGACGTCTACGACCTCGTCATGCACGTCGCTGCTGACCCCATCGAGATCGACGAGCTGGCAGGCCGCCTCCGGGCCGCCATCAGCGCGAACGGATGATCGGTTAGGTGTGCGGCGCTCGGCATGCCACCCGCAAGAGCACTGAGGATCGGCACTTCTCCGGCCGACTACCAGTAGGCCGCCCTGAGTGCCGAAGCGATGCTGTGCGCGTCGCTGCTCGGTGACTGTGCCCGTTCGATGCGGTCGGCGAGCGCCGACTCGCCACGTTCGCGGAGGCGTTCGTCGACCGGCTCGAAGGCCCCGGGTGCGTCGTCGATGACGTCCAGCCGCATCCAGCCTTCCCCTACACCTCTCTCCAGAGAGATGAACATGCCCCCGAGTGGATGGCCTTCGACGCCCGGTGGCGTGAGCACGACCATCGTGTCCCAACCCTGCGGTCGCGCACGCCTGGGGCCGTGAGCTGTCTCGATGGAGAGGTGGAGCGGCGGGGTGGCGACGGCCTCGGCGAGCGCAGCGACGAACGCGCCGTCCGGCGGGAGGAGAACTCGCTCGTCGTGTTCCTGGGCGACCGCCAAGGCGATCCAGCCAAGCAGCGCGACCGGACCGGCCAGCAGCGGGTGCATCCCGACAGCAAGCAACACGATCGCTGTAGCCAGCGTCGCCAGACCAGTAGCGACCACCCGGTACAGCGACGGCACAACCCGCTCCCAGTGGAAGAACCAGGCGTGCACAGGTCGAAGGAACACGGTGGCGTTCATCTCGGGCTCCGGAGTCGGCTCGGGACAGTCAACCCCAGCGCGTCAGCGGGGCGGTCGTCGCATCGGGTCACAGACGCTTCAGGCCCCGGACTGCAAGGACCACGCCCACAGCGACGACCCATGCGA
>DMTU01000236.1:9500-13029 GCA_003476595.1 Acidimicrobiaceae bacterium
GCGACGACCCATGCGATGGCGACGGTGGGCAGGAACTCGACAGGCGACGGGCATTGCGGAGGGAACGAGTCGTCAACCTGCGTGATGAACGGCCCCTCGCACACCGGTTCGCCCTCGCTCGTCAACAACCCCACCACGGCGATGGCCAGGAATAGCGCCGTCAGCGCCACCTCGATCCGTCGGCCTCGCAGCACAGCCATCCGCCTCCCCGAACCATCCTTCCGATCACGGTATCCACCGCCGGCAACGACGTCTGGTCTCCCGCAGTCCACTACCCGCTCCTGCGCTCACTCGGTTGCCGCACTCACGCAAAGCGACAACGAGCAAGGCCGCTCCAAGTGCCGGCTCGTCAGCGGCGTGGCGAGCCGAACTGGAAATCGCAAGCGCCCGTCACTCCGTCGGTCCGGGCGTCGCCGAGCACCGAAGAGCGGCACGTATGCGCTACTGCCGGGGGTGCTGCCGATGGAGGATGACCTGCTGCGTCCTAGTGAAGCTCGCCCGTTCATAGAGCGGCACGAGGTCCTCGCCGCAAAACAGCGTGACCGTCCGCACCGAAGCGATCGCATCGCAGAGCGCGTCGACGAGTTGCACAGCGAGCCCTTCTCGCCTGTGCTCGGGATGCACCATCACATCGTCGACGTAAGCGTGAATTGCTCCATCGGTGATGGCTCGGGCGAAGCCAACGAGTTGCTCAGAGCGCCATGCGCCCACTGCCGGACCTCGTGCGAGAGCCTCGGCGTAGTCGTCCTCCGTTCTCTCGGGGAACCAACCAACGGAGGCATTGAGCTTCACCACGTCGCTAGACGAGTAGTTCCAAGGGGTTCGCGCGCTCCGCGCGATCATCCACCAGATCGGCGGCGAGGGTGTCCACGATCAGGGGGCTTGACAGACCCTGATCCCGGAGGACGCAGCGCATGAACCCTGACTTGGACACCCTCGCGACCCGACTCTACGTCACGATCGACGATCTTCTCATCGAGCACCCAGAGTGGGCACCGGAGCGGCCCGCAGTGGGAATCAACCCGAAGCTGACCGACGCCGAGCTGCTCACGCTGGCGGTGTTGCAGGCCTTGCTCGGGTTCACGTCCGAGGCCCGGTTCATCCGTCACGCACGAGCACACCTGCGCCCCTGGTTCCCCTACCTGCCAGACCGGCCCGGCTACAACAAGCGGCTCCGCCGCGCCGGTCATCTGATGCAACACGTCATCGCCGCGCTGGCCCGAGCATGTCCGTCCTGGAACGACGACCTGTGGCTGGTGGACTCCACCCCGGTCGAGTGCGGCCGCAGCCGTGAGACCGTCAAGCGGTCCGACCTCGCCGGCTGGGCCACCTACGGGTACTGCGCGTCGCACTCACGGTTCTTCTGGGGGCTGCGACTGCACCTCATCACCACACCTTCAGGCCTCCCAGTCGCGTTCGCGCTCGCCGGCGCCAAGACCGACGAACGCGACACCGCCCTGGACATGATCAGCCTCAACCCCGACCTGCACCGGCCCGGCCAGGTCCTCATGGCCGACAAGGGCTACCGGCGCGCGGACTTCGAGAACCAGCTGAACAGGGCAGGCATCACGCTGATCCGCCCAACCTTCGGCAAGGACACGCCCAGGCCACACCAACGGTTCCTGCGGCCCTTCCGTCAGATCATCGAGTCGGTCAACCAGACCCTGAAAGCCCAACTCGACCTCGAACGCCACGGCGGGCGCACCAAACCCGGCGTCTGCGCCCGCGTCCTGCAACGACTCCTCGCGCTCACCGCCGCCATCTGGCACAACGAGACCACCAGCCGACCCGGACCCGCCCGGTCACTCCTCGCCTACGACCACTGACCCCTTGGAACCAACCATCTAGGTCTCGACGGGTGCGATCAGGTCCATGCGCCGGGCGATCGTGACCGCCTCCAGGCGCGACCCGGCACCGAGCTTGCCGAGCACCGCCCGCACGTGGTTGCGGATCGTGTTGGGGCTCACCGCCAGGTGCTCGGCCATCTCCCGTGTGCCGGTGCCCTCGGCGAGGAGCCGCAGGACCTCGAGCTCTCGCGGGGTCAGGTTCGTCCGGTCCCGCCCGCTGCGGTGCGAGGTGCGACGGACCAGCGCCGGCAGCAGCTGGGGTGCCACGACCGTCTCGCCGTCGGCGACGCGGACGACGGCATCGACGAGCTCGTCGAGGCCCTGGGCCTTGCCGATGAAGCCGTGGGCCCCGTGGTCGAGGGAGTCGAACAGGGTCCGCTCGGTGGCCCACCCGGTGACCACGAGGATCCGCACGTCGGGGCTGGCCTCGGTGAACCGGCCGAGCTGGTCGGCGATCTCGACGCCCTCGAGGCGGAGGTCGGTGACCAGCACCGTGGGCGACCGCTCGGCGACGACGCGCAGCGCGTCCTCCAGACGGCTGGTGGTGCCCACCACCCGCAGCCGGGGGTCCTGGTCCAGCACCGTTTCGAGGGCGCTGGCGACCATCTCGTGGTCCTCCAGCACCACCACCGTCACGTCCGTCGGCCCGCCCGGCCCGTCGATCCCAGACATGGCACGGGAACGTAGTGCAGATGGACCAGAGGCGGGCGCGACACGGCCCGGGTCCCACGACCCGGGCCGGCATCGGATTCGAGCGGGGTGCGCTCAGTCGAGCGGCAGGATGTCCACCAGCTTGCGCCCGTGGCGGGAGCCGAACTTCACCGTGCCGTCGCTCGTGGCGAACAGCGTGTCGTCGCCGCCCTTGCCCACGTTGAGGCCGGGGTGGAAGCGGGTGCCGCGCTGGCGCACGAGGATGGAGCCGGCCGAGACGACGGTGCCGTCGTAGGCCTTCACGCCCAGGCGCTTGGATTCGGAATCACGGCCGTTCCGGGTGGAACCGCCGCCCTTGGTCTTGGACATGGCGAGCTACCTCTTCTGGGATCAGCGGCTGATGCCGGTGATCTCGATCTGCGTGTAGTGCTGGCGGTGACCCCAGCGCTTCCGGTTGTTCGACTTGTTCTTGTAGACGAAGCCGTTGATCTTGGGGCCCTTGGCGTCACCCACCACGCGGGCGGTGACGGACACCTTGCCCAGGTCGTCGGGGGTGGACAGGACGGTGTCACCGTCGACGAGGAGGACCGGCCGCAGGTCGACCGAGCCACCCTCTTCGACCCCGAGGCGCTCGACCTCGAGGACGTCGCCTTCGGCGACACGATGCTGCTTTCCGCCGGTGGCGATCACTGCGTACATAGGGTTCGACATCGTACGGCGCGACAGGCCCCGCCTCCAACCCACAGACGAATGCGAAGCATTCGTCAACGAACCCGCAGGGTTCGCGGCTACCCGTTCAGCAGGTCCTTGTCGAAGACGACGCCCCGACCCTTGCAGGTCTCGCACTCCTCGGTGAAGCCCACGAGCAGGCCCTCGCCGATGCGCTTGCGGGTCATCTCCACCAGGCCGAGCTCGGAGATGTCGAAGACCTGCGTGCGCGTCTTGTCCCGGGCCAGCGCCTCGCGCAGCACGCGGCCGACGTCGTCGCGGTTCTTCTTCACCTCCATGTCGATGAAGTCGATGACGATCAG
>DMTU01000236.1:13228-14780 GCA_003476595.1 Acidimicrobiaceae bacterium
AGGCGCAGCTGGCGGGCGATCTCCTCGGCGGCCTCGAGGTTGTTGGCGTAGACGGTGTCCTCGAGGGAGTCCTTGCCGACGTTCTTGCCCGTGTTGACGTCGATGACGGTGAGGGCCTCGGTGTGCTCGATGATGAGCGACCCGCCCGAGGGCAGCCACACCTTGCGGTCGAGGGCGCGGTGGAGCTGCTCGTGGATGTGGTGGCGCTCGAACAGCGGCAGCTTCTCGGCCTCGGGGTCGTAGTACTGGACGCGATCGGCGAGAGCCGGCGTGATGCCCGAGACGTACTCGTCGACCTCCTTGTAGAGGTCGGGGTCGTCGATGACCACGGCGCGGTAGTCCTTGGAGAACTCCTCCCGGATCACCCGCACCGCCATGTCCGGCTCCCGGTACAGCAGCGTCGGCGCCTGCGAGGCCTTGGCCAGGTCGTCGATCTTGTCCCACAGGGCGACGAGGCGCTTGACGTCGTTCTCGATCTCCTCGGCCGTCACGTTCTCCGCCGCGGTGCGCACGATGACGCCGTGCTGGTCCGGCTTGACGCCGTCGAGGATCTTGCGGAGCCGCTTGCGCTCGTCGTCGGGCAGCCGCTTGGAGATGCCGTACGTGCTGGAGTTCGGCACCAGCACGACGAAGCGACCCGGGAGGCTGACCTCCTGGGTCAGCCGGGCGCCCTTGACCCCGATGGGGTTCTTGGTGACCTGGCAGACGATGGTCTGCTTGGACTTGAGCACGTCTTCGATCTTGGGCTTGCCGCCGCCCTCGACGTCGTCGGGGTCGTAGGCGACATCGCCGCGGTAGAGCACGGCGTTCTTCGGCGTGCCGATGTCGACGAACGCCGCCTCCATGCCGGGCAGCACGTTGGCCACCCGGGCCAGGTAGATGTTGCCGTGGATCTGGGAGATGTCGTCGGCGGGCCGGGCCACGTAGTGCTCGATCAGCTGGCGTCCCTCGAGCACGGCGATCTGGGTCGCCTGCTCCGTGCGGTGCACGGCCATGAGGTAGCGACCGACCGGCTTGCCGTTGCGGTGCTTGCCGCGGCGGGCCTCGAGCTGGGCCTCGTCGAGCTCCACGGCGTCGAAGCCGGTGTCGAGCTCGACGGGGCGCTGCTGGCCGTCGCCGCGGCCCTTGCTGCGGTTGCGCCCGCCCCGGCGGCGGCGCCGGCGACCGGGCTTGGGGGTGTCGTCGCCGTCACCGCTGCTGCGGTCGTCGGCGCGCGGCGAGGGGCGGGTGTCGCCGATCTTGGGCTTGTGGGCGTCGTCGCCGTTGCCGGCCGCGGGGCCGGAGCCCTCAGCAGCCTTCCCGGCGCCGTCGGGGCGCTCGTCGTTCGACGTCGACGACCCGTGCTGGGTGTCGGACATGGTGGGGGTCCCTTCTCATGACGCACGCTCGATGTCGTGCGCGGCCGACGGCCGGGCGATCCCTGCGCCCACCGGAGGCGTTGCCTCCAGGGGGACGGGTTCGCGCCGGACGCCGTCGACCATCGTCCATTGGTGGAGCCGGACCACCCGACCCTCCTCGAGCGTCGGATCGACCGCGGCGAGCAGCTCGGCGG
>DMTU01000236.1:14960-17846 GCA_003476595.1 Acidimicrobiaceae bacterium
GCGGCGAGCAGCTCGGCGGGCCGGCAGGCACGCGGGTGCGTGCCGAGCTCGGCCCGGAGCAGGGCGCCGGCCGGCTGCCACTCGGCAGCGGGCGGGCGCTCGTCGGGGTCGGCGACTCGGAGGGCGAGCACGTTCGGGCGGATGTCGTCGGTGACCGACTTGCCCTTGCGCGTTCGGGTGACCGGGAGTTCTTCTGCGGCGAGGGCGCGCTCGACCAGGTCGTGCGCCTGCGCCGGGGTCAGCTGCGGCACGTCGACGAGCCAGGTGCAGGAGTCGACGGACTCCTGCAGGCTCGGCGCGCCGGGTTCGACGTGTGCGGTCGCCTGGATGGTCATGCCGGGCGGCAGCATCGGGTTCACGAGGGGGGCGAGCTCGTCGATGTCGACGCGGCCCGACGACACCGCGCCGGGCTCGAGGTCGACGTCGAGGTACTCGCCGCAGGACTCGTGGGCGGTGGCCAGGGCGAGGCCGAAGCGGAGCCGGGGGCGGGGCGAGAAGCCCTCGCTGTAGGACAGCGGCAGTCGGCTGCGGCGGAGGCTGCGCTCCCACACGCGGGCCACGTCTCGGTGGGAGGTGAAGCGGATGCGCCCGAACTTGTCGAAGCGAATGCGGATGCGCTCGGTCCGGGGCGGTGTCACTGCGAACCCTTCGGGTTCGTTGACGAGTTCGGCTGCGCCTCACTCGTCGGCGCGAAGCCTGCTGGGATGCGGGGGGTGAGCTCGACCGGGACGCTGTGCCCAGCGTCCAGATCCTGGCCGGTGCCCTGGCTGCCGCCGGCGGGCGGGGTGGCCGAGGCCACGATGTGCTCGATCGAGTAGCCGGTGCAGGCGCCGCAGTCGTAGCAGGGCGTCCAGCGGCAGTCGGGCAGGCCGACCTCGGCCAGCGCGTCCTGCCAGTCCATCCAGAGGAAGTCCTTGTGCAGGCCGGCGGAGAGGTGGTCCCAGGGCAGGACCTCGTCCTCGGTGCGGTGCCGGTGGATGTACCAGTCGGGGTCGAGGCCGCACTCGGCCATGGCGTCGAGCCAGAGGTTCTCGTCGAAGTGCTCGCCCCACTCCTGGAACACGCCGCCGCGGCGCCACACCAGCTCGAGCACCCGGCCGAGGCGTCGGTCGCCGCGGGACAGCAGGCCCTCGATGACCGAGGCCCGCGGGTCGTGCCACTTGAGCTGCACCCCGCCCATCTTGCGGGTGGCGTCCTTGAGCAGGTTGATCTTGCGGCGCAGCTCTTCTTCGGTGTTCTGGCCGAACCACTGGAACGGGGTGAACGGCTTCGGGACGAAGCCGCCCACGCTGACCGTCACGCTCGGGTTCTTGTGGTGTTCGCGACCGAGCTCGACGCAGTTCTTGGCCAGCTCGGCGATGCCGAGGGTGTCCTCGTCGGTCTCGCTGGGCAGGCCGGTGAGGAAGTACAGCTTCATGCGCCGCCAGCCCTGGCTGTACGCCGAGCCGACCGCGCCGTAGAGGTCCTCTTCGCGGATGAGCTTGTTGATGACCTGGCGCATCCGCCAGGTGCCCGCCTCGGGGGCGAACGTGAGGCCGGTGCGCCGGGCGTTCTGGATCTTGTTCGCCAGGCCGACGGTGAACGCGTCGACCCGCAGCGACGGCAGGCCGAGGGTGATCGGCTGGGCGCTGCCGGTGTCGAGGTCCATCACGTCCTGGACGGTCTGCTCGATGCCGGAGAAGTCGGCCGTGGACAGGCTGGTGAGGGTGACCTCGTCGTAGCCGGTGCGCTTCAGGCCCGCGTCGATCATCGAGCGGACCTGCTCGGCCGGGCGCTCCCGCACCGGTCGGGTGATCATGCCCGCCTGGCAGAACCGACAGCCCCGGGTGCAGCCGCGGAAGACCTCGACGTTGAGGCGGTCGTGGACGACCTCGGTGAGCGGCACGAGCTGCTGCTTGGGGTAGGGCCACTCGGCCAGGTCGGCGATGGTGCGCTTCTCCACCCGCTCGGGCACGTCCGGGAACCGGGGGGTGACCTCGGCCAGGAAGGGGCCGTCGTAGGCCACGTCGTAGAGCGAGGGGACGTAGACGCCCTCGACCCGGGCCAGCGCCCGGAGCACGTTGGGTCGCGACCCCGCCGTCTTGCCCTCGGCGCGCCACTCGCGCAGGACGTCGGTGATCTCGCCGATGACCTCCTCGCCGTCGCCGAGGACGACGACGTCGACGAAGTCGGCCAGGGGCTCGGGGTTGTAGGTGCAGTGGCCGCCGACCACGACCAGCGGGTGGGTCTCGTCGCGCTCGTCGCTGCGGACCGGCACGCCGGCCAGGTCCACGCAGTTGAGGACGTTGGTGTAGGTGAGCTCCGCCGACAGGTTGAACGCGATGACGTCGAAGTCCGCGGCGCTGGTGTGGGTCTCGACCGAGAAGAACGGGATGCGCTCGCGGCGCATGATGGCCTCGAGGTCGCTCCACACCGCGTAGCCCCGCTCGGCGTACGCGTCGTCGCGCTCGTTGACGATCTCGCGCAGGATCTGCAGGCCCTGGTTGGGCAGGCCGATCTCGTAGGTGTCGGGGTAGCAGAGCAGCCAACCGACCTTGTGCGGGGCCCGCTCGGAGGCCGCGGCACCGTCCTCGAGGCCGATGTAGCGGGCCGGCTTGGCCACCTTGGGCAGGTGCGGCTCGAGCGCGCTCCAGACGCTGGAGGACCCCGCGGTGGCTGTCGAAGAGGGGTTCAGGGGCGCGGCGGACACGGTCCTGCCAGGCTATCGGACACCCCCCAGCGTTCCCCGATCGGCCCGGCGGACGTGGCAGCGTGCGGGCGTGGCGAACCACCTGCTCACGAACGGGACCTGGACCGTGCTCGTCGACATCGGCGGGCCGGTGCCGGCGGTGCGCCACTGGGGGCCGGACCCCGGCCCGCTCCCTGCCGGCGCCACGTCGTCGGACC
>DMTU01000236.1:17884-19886 GCA_003476595.1 Acidimicrobiaceae bacterium
GTCGTGGCGGTCGTCCCCGGCGACCCGGGCCGGCCCGGCCTCGCCGGGTGCCGCCCCGACGGCAGCGCCGCCCACCCCCGCTTCCGGACCACGTCCTGCACCGGCGATGCCACCTCGCTGCGGTTCGAGGCGGTCGCCGACGACGCCGGGCTGGTCCTGGCCGGTGAGCTCCGGCTCGGCTCGACGCTCACCGTCGACGTGGGCCTCACCAACTCCGGCACGACCCCGTACCTGCTGCAGCGCCTCGCCGCCACGCTGCCCCTCCCTCCCGGCGCGGACGAGGTGCTCGCCTTCGAGGGCCACTGGTGCGCCGAGATGACCCCGACCCGGCTGCCCTGGGCCACCGGCACGCTGGTGGTCGAGAACCGGCGGGGTCGGACCTCCCACGACCACGTGCCCGTCGCCTTCGCCGGACGGCGGGGCTTCGGCGAGCTGGCCGGCGAGGTCCACGGCGTCCACCTGGCTTGGAGCGGCAACGCCGAGCTGGTCCTCGAGCACCGCACGGACGGGCGTCGCGCCGTGCACACCGGTGAGCTGCTCCTCCCCGGCGAGGTCGTCCTGGAGCCCGGCGGCACCTACGACGCCCCCACCGTCCACGCCGTGTGGGGCGACGGGCTCAACGCCGCCAGCGCCGGGTTCCACGCCGAGGTGCTCGCCCACGTGCCGGCGCGGCCCCGCCCGGTGACCCTCAACACCTGGGAGGCCGTGTACTTCGACCACGACGCCGACGTCCTGCGGGCGCTGGCCGACCGGGCTGCCTCCGTGGGCGTGGAGCGCTTCGTGCTCGACGACGGCTGGTTCGGCGGACGCCGGGACGACACCGCCGGCCTCGGCGACTGGTGGGTGTCACCCGAGGCCCACCCCGACGGCCTCGCGCCGCTCATCGACCACGTGCGGGACCTCGGCATGGAGTTCGGCATCTGGGTGGAGCCCGAGATGGTCAACCCCGACAGCGACCTGTTCCGGGCCCACCCGGAGTGGGTGCTCGGCGACCCGACCGTCCTCGGCCGCAACCAGCTGGTGCTGGACCTGTCCATCGACGCCTGCTGGCAGCACCTCCACGACGCGCTGGACCGGCTGCTCGCCGACCACGACATCGCCTACGTGAAGTGGGACATGAACCGGGACCTGGCCGGTGCCGGCGCCCACCACCAGGTCCACGCCCTCTACCGGCTGCTCGACGCCCTCGGCGCCGCCCACCCGGACGTGGAGATCGAGTCCTGCGCATCGGGCGGTGGTCGGGCCGACCTCGGCATCCTCCGGCGCACCTGCCGGATCTGGGCGTCGGACTGCAACGACGCGCTCGAGCGCCAGACGATCCAGCGGGGGTGGTCGTACCTGCTGCCGCCTGCGGTCACCGGCGCCCACATCGGCCCGCCCCGGGCCCACACGACGGGGCGGACCCAGCGGCTGGCGTTCCGGGCGGCCACCGCCTTGTTCGGCCACCTCGGCATCGAGTGGAACCTGCTCGACGCCTCCGACCGCCACCTCGAGGCCCTGCGCTGGTGGATCGACCTCCACACGCGCCTCCGACCGCTGCTGCACGGCGGTGACGTGGTCCGCCTCGACCCCGTCGGCCCCTCCGCCCACGCCCACGGCGTCGTCGCGCCCGATCGGTCCGAGGCCCTCTTCTCCTACGCCCAGCTCACGCAGTCCCGGCGATCCGCTCCTCCCACCCTGCGCCTGGCCGGTCTCGCCCCGGACCGCACCTACCGGGTCACCCACCTGGCCGCACCGGGCGAGGTCCTCGGCTGGGGCCGCCAGCCGGCGTGGCTGGACGAGCCGGTCGAGGCGACCGGGCGCTGGCTGCAGACCGTCGGCCTCCAGCCCCCACTCCTCCACCCCGAGTCCGCCCTCCTGCTCCACCTGACCCGAACCTGAGCGTTCGCGCCCAGGACAGAGGGGGTCCCGAGGGAGGCGCCAGCCGACCGTGGCAGGAGGATGAACCCCTACTCCGTGTACGGGACGTGCGCGACGAAGGAGCGCACGTCAGGACGTACGA
>DMTU01000236.1:20149-27634 GCA_003476595.1 Acidimicrobiaceae bacterium
GAGCGCACGTCAAGGATCACGTGAAGCGGCGCATGTGCACGCCCTGCACCAGCCCGAGGCCGGCGAAGAGCGCGATGGTCGACGAACCCCCGTAGCTCACGAAGGGCAGGGGGATGCCGGTGATGGGCATGATGCCCATCGTCATGCCGGCGTTCTGGAAGATCTGGAAGGCCAGCATCGACAGCACGCCGACGCACAGCAGCACACCGAACTGGTCCCGTGACAGCTGGGCGATGCGCCAGATGCGCCAACCCACGAGGGCGAACAGGACCAGCAGCGTCGCGGCACCGAGGAACCCCAGCTCCTCCCCCACCGCGGTGAAGATGAAGTCGGTGTGCTGCTCGGGGACGATGTCGAGCTGGGTCTGGGTGCCGTTGAACAGCCCCTTGCCCAGCACGCCGCCCGAGCCGATGGCGATCTTGGACTGGTTCAGGTTGTAGGCCTCGGCCTGCAGCCCGGCAGCGGGGTTCAGGAACACCGTCAGGCGGTCCTTCTGGTAGTCCGCGAGCAGTCCGGAGCTGAGCAGCCCGACCACCGCGGTGAGCCCCACCAGCGTGAGCCCGGCGATGTGCTTCGCCCGCACGCCGGTGACCAGCAGCATCCCCATCGTGATGGCGACGAAGACCATGGCGGTGCCCGGGTCGGGCTGGAGCATGATCAGCGCCAGGGGGATGCCCGGCACGGCGAGCAGGATGGCGAGGCGGCGCAGGTCGATGTCGCTGCCGAAGTGGGCGCCGAGGGACGCCAGGCCGATGATCACGGCGATCTTGGAGAACTCCGAGGGCTGCACCTGGACCGGACCGATCTGGAACCAGGCCTGTGCGCCGTTCACCTCGGTGCCGAACGGTGACACCACACCGAGGAGCAGGAGGCACACCGCCCCGTACAGCAGCGGCGCCCAGTCCCGGAACCGGCGGTAGTCGGCCATCGTCGTGAGGGCCATCACGGTGATGCCGGTGGCCACGAAGGCGAGGTGG
Source organism: Acidimicrobiaceae bacterium (assembly GCA_003476595.1). GTDB lineage: Bacteria > Actinomycetota > Acidimicrobiia > Acidimicrobiales > Salinilacustritrichaceae > Salinilacustrithrix. Next base: position 21,127 of record DMTU01000236.1, read on the forward strand.
CGCTCGAGGATGGCGGTGTTGGTGGGTGCGCTCCCGGTGCCCCTCGTGGAGGAGAAGACCATCAGCGTGCCGATCAGCGCGATGAGCCCGACCGACGCGAGGAGCAGCAGGTCCACGTGCCGCCAAGGTGCGGCCGGGTTCCGCCGCATCGAACCCGCTCGGGTCGTGCCGGGCCAGCGGCCGGCGAAGCTCTCCATCAGTCCGCACCCCCTTCGGCGATCTGGCCGAGGCGGTCGGCCGGTCGCTCGGCGGTGTCGTCGACCTCCGCACCCTCGAGCGGCGGCTCCACGAGGGCTCCGCCGGGCTGGATCACCGGCATCGGGGCGACACCGGCGAACACGTCGAACAGCGCTCGCGCCACGGGCGCGGCGGCCGTGCCGCCGAAGCCGGACTCCTCGAGCACGATGGCGACCTGGAACTCCGGGGCGGGCGCAGGCCCGAACGCGGCGAACAGCGCCGTGTCGGCCTTGCCGTCCACCTCGGCGGTGCCCGTCTTGCCGGCGACGGGGAAGGTGTCGTTGGGGAAGCCGGCGAAGGTGGCCCGGGCCGTGCCGCCGTCACGGGTGGTGACGCCGATGAGGCCGTCGAGCAGCGCCTGGCGGTGGACCGGGTCCATCTCGACGCGACCGTTGATCCGGGGCTCGAAGCTGCGCTTGATGGTGTCGGGCGAGCCGCTGCGGGTGATCTTGCGGGCGATGTTCGGGGCGTAGCGGGTGCCGCCGTTGGCGAAGGTGGCGTAGCCGTTGGCCAGCTGGAGGGGCGTCACGCCGACGTCGCCCTGGCCGATGGTCATGATGACGTTGTCGCCCGTGAACCAGTCGCCGGTGAGGAACAGCTCGGGGTTGGCCTCGTACTGCGCCTTGCGCTGCTGCGGCGTGGGGACCCGCCCATCCTGCTCCGACGGGAGCGGCACACCGGTCTCCTGGCCGAAGCCGAACGTGCGGATGGTCTCCTGCTGGGCCTCGTCGCCGAGGCGGCCGCGGTTGTTCCAGAAGTCGGCACCGATGCTGTAGAAGTACGCGTCCGACGACACGGTCATGGCCCGCCGCATGTCGACGGTGCCGTACGCCTTCGAGCCGGCGTTCCGGAACGTGCACCCCGGCCCTCGGCAGTCCTCGATCGTGAACGTGCCCTGGTCGAGGAAGGGCTGGTCCGGGGTGCGCAGGCCGTGCACCATGGCGGCCAGCCCCGTGAAGAGCTTGTACGTGGAGCCCGGCGCGTAGACGCCCTGGATCGCCCGGTTGAGGATCGGCTTGTCCGCCTCGTCGCTGTTCAGGAACTCCCAGCGGGTCGAGGAGATGCCGTTCACGAAGTCGGCCGGGTCGAACACCGGGTAGCTGGCCATGGCCAGGACCTCGCCGTTGCGCGGGTCGGTGACCACCACGGAACCGGCGTTGCCGCGGTTGGGCAGGTTGTCGCCCGAGACCCGCCGGTTTCGGGCGTCCTCGAGGGCCTGGGCGAGCAGGTCCTCGGACAGCGCCTGGGTCTCGATGTCGATGGTGAGCCAGACGTCGTCGCCGGGGATGGGCGGGGTGGAGAGGTCCTCCAGGATGCGGACCGGGTCGCCCATGGCGTCGACCTCGAACACGGTCTGACCGGGCATGCCCCGCAGGTCGTCCTCGTAGATCCGCTCCACACCGGTCTTCCCGATCTGGTTGCCCCGGATGTAGGTCTTGGGCTTGTTGGCCCGCTCCTCGAGCTCCTCGTCGTTGATCTCGCCGACCGAGCCGATGACGTGGGCGGCCCTCGTCCCGTAGGGGTACCGGCGGACGGCGACGCGCTCGACGGCCACGGAGGGGAACAGCTCCTGGTGCTCCTCGATGTAGATCTTGAGCTCCTCGGTGGCGTCCTCGGCCACGGGGACCGGCGCGTAGCGGGAGTAGCGGACGTCGTCGACGCGGTCCTGCAGCTGCTCGACGGTGGCGGGCGACCCGTAGCGGCTGAGCTCGGCGGCGAGGCGCTCGAGCATGGCCGTCCGGTCGGCGTCCTCGAGCTCGGCGAAGCGGACGCGGTCGACGGTGACGACGATGGACACCCGGTTGTCCACCAGGACCGTGCCGTCGCGGTCGAGGATGCGGCCGCGGGGTGCCTCGACCTGCACGACCCGGATGCGGTTGGCCTCGGCGGCCTCGGTGAAGCTCTCCGAGGACAGCACCTGCAGGTACCAGAGCCGGGCGAACAGCGGCACGAACAGCGCGATGACCACGATGCCGAGCACGCCGAGGCGCAGGCGGGGGGACTCCACGCGCTGGCTCATCGCAGGCCTCGCATCGACGGCTGGAGCATGCGGTCGGGTGCGGCCTTCTCGATCCAGCGGGCCACGAACAGCGCCGGGAAGGCGAGCAGCGTGTTGATGACCGCCGTGACGAGCACGATCCGGGGCAGCCCCGGCACCCGGAACTGCTGGCCGAGGAGCTGGCCGAGCATCACGAGGAACACGATGCCGAGGGCGGAGGCGACGAAGGTGACGAGCACCGGGATCCACGGCGCGGACCGCAGCACGCCGTCGTGGACGGTGCCGACGATGAAGCCGACGGCCAGGTAGGTGAGCGAGGACAGCCCGAAGGGGGTCAGGAGCACGAGGTCCATGGCCACACCGGCGATGAACCCGACCGTGGCGCCCCGCACGGGACCGGCGGCCATGCCGGCGGCGATGGCGACCAGCAGGAGCAGGTCGCCGGTGGCGCCGAAGGGACGGGCGTCGGCGAGCCAGGTCGTCTGGACGGTGAGGACCAGGACGAGCACGAGGGTCAGGCGGGCGGCGCGCAGCATCTAGCCGACCGGGGTGGTGAGGACGACGGACACGAAGCTCAGCTGGTCCAGGTCGGCGAGCGGCTCGGCGAAGACCTCGAGGGTGAGGCCGCCGTTGGCCGGCCGGGTGCGGGTGACCTTGCCGACCGGGATCGAGGCGGGGAACGAGGACCGGTCGTCGATGCCGGAGGTGGTGAGGATCTCCAGCGACGGCAGGTCGGCGTCGGGTTCGCCGGGCTCGATGCCGGTGTCGATCCGCAGGTCCCGTCCGGCGCCCTGGCCCGAGGCGGTGCCGAAGCGCTGGCTGGTGACGAGGCGCACGCCGACCCGGAAGTCCGGATCGGTCACCAGCTGGACCGAGGCCCGCCCCTCGCCGACGTCGACGATGCGCCCGACGAGGCCACCGAGGCCCTCGCCGTCACCGACGACGACCGGCATGCCCTCCCGGATGCCGGCACCGGAGCCCTTGTCGATGCCGATGACGTGAGAGAAGGAGCTGGCCGGCTGCTGCACGACCCGGGCGGTGGCGGTGCTGAGCCCGCCGACCCACGGGATGTCGACCTGGCTCACCAGCTCGTCGTACTGGGCGGCGACGTCGGCGTTGCGGGCCGCTTCGCCCTCGAGCTGCTCGACCTGGATGCGCAGCGCCTCGTTCTCGGCCTCGAGGTCGTCGTAGCCGGTGACGCCGTGCCAGGTGTTCTGGAACGGGGTGGCCACGAAGTCGGCCGCACCCTGCAGCGGGCTGAGCGCAGACCCCACGGCCCGGCGGGCGTCGCCGAGGAAGCCGACGCCCCGGAAGTCCAGGGTGAGCACGGTGATCGAGGTGAGCACGAGCAGCAGGATGGTCAGCCGTGACCGTCCGCTGCGGCGGGGACCGGTCATGGCCATGGGAGGCCCTCAGACATGGTGGGGATCAGTGTTCGGGCGGGTTGTTGAACAGCACGTCCTTCAGGGCGTCGAACTCCTCGAGGGCGAGGCCCGACCCGAAGGCGACGGCGTGCAGCGGATCGTTGGCGATCACGATCGGCATGCCGGTCTCGTGCTCCAGGCGGGCATCGAGGCCGTGGAGGAACGCGCCGCCACCGGCGAGCACGATCCCCTTCTCCATGATGTCGGCCGCCAGCTCCGGCGGCGTCTTGTCGAGGGTGACCTTGACGGCGTCGACGATGGCCGTGACCGGCTCGTCGATGGCCTCGCGGATCTCCTCGGTGGAGGTGACGATCGTCTTGGGGAGCCCGGTGATGAGGTCGCGGCCGCGCACCTCGGCGTAGAGCTCCTCCTCGAGCGGCCAGGCCGAGCCCATGCCGATCTTGATCTCCTCGGCGGCCCGCTCGCCCACCGCCAGGGAGTACTCCTTCTTGATGAACTGGATGATGGCCTCGTCCAGCTCGTCGCCGGCCACGCGGACCGACTGGCTGGCCACGATGCCGCCCAGGGAGATGACCGCCACCTCGGTGGTGCCACCACCGATGTCGACGATCATGTTGCCGGTGGGCTCCTGGACGGGCAGCCCGGCGCCGATGGCCGCGGCCATGGGCTCCTCGATGATGTGGGCGGGCTTGCGGGCGCCGGCGAACTCGGCGGCCTCGAGCACGGCGCGCTGCTCCACGCCCGTGATGCCCGACGGCACGCAGATGACCATGCGCGGCTTGGCCCAGCGGCGCTGGTGCACCTTCTGGATGAAGTACCGCAGCATCTTCTCGCAGATCTCGAAGTCCGAGATCACGCCGTCCTTGAGCGGGCGGATGGCCTGGATGTGGGAGGGCGTGCGCCCGATCATCCGCTTGGCCTCGGCGCCGACGGCGAGCGGGCGCCCGTCGCGCACGTTGACGGCGACCACGGAGGGCTCGTTGAGCACGATGCCACGCCCGCGGACGTAGACCACCGTGTTCGCGGTGCCGAGGTCGACCGCCATGTCGCGGCCCATCAGGGAGGTGAAGACGTTCTCGGACATGCGTACACGATTCCGTCGGGGACCTGGTCCGGGCGACCGGTCAGCGTAGCGGAGTGTCCCAGGCTAACCCTCTGTCACCGAACCGCAACAGTCGCGACCCTGGAGCGTCCTCGCTCCTCCGTCGCTGCGGGCGCTCCCACGTTGCACGGAGCAGGGGGAAGTCGGTGGGGTCACCGGTCGGCTGGCGCCTCCCTCGGGACTACTTCAGGCCTGGAAACCACAGACCGATCTCTCGAGCGGCCGACTCGTGGGAGTCGCTGCCGTGGACCAGGTTCTCGTTGGTCGTGGTGGCGAAGTCGCCCCGGATCGAGCCGGGCTGGGCGTCGTCGACGCTGGTCTTGCCGATGAGGGTGCGACAGATCGAGAAGGTGTTGTCGGCCGGGCCCTCGACCACCATGGCCAGCACCGGGCTGCGGGTGAGGAAGTCGACCAGCTCACCGAAGAACGGCTTGTCCCGGTGCTCGTCGTAGTGGGCTTCGGCGAGGGCTCGATCGGCCGTCTTGAGCTCGGCGGCGACGAGGGTGAGCCCCTTGCGCTCGAAGCGGGCGACGATCTCCCCGACGAGGCCGCGCTCGACGGCATCGGGCTTGCACATGACGAAGGTCCGGTTCACGGGGCGGGACGGTAGCGGCCGTCAGCGGCGAGCGTTGAACCCGAGGCTGCGCAGCGTGGACCGCGCCTCGCCCACCACGTAGGTCGAACCGGTCACGAGGAGGGCCTCGTCGTCGGCGAGCAGGTCGACCGCCTTGCGGACCGCGGCGTCGACGTCGTCGGTCGTGCGCACCTCGGCGACGTGGTCGCCGAGGCCCCGGGCGACGGCGGCGGCGATGTCGGCGGCAGGCACGGCGCGGGGCGAGTCGGGCCGGGTGCAGATGACCCGGCGGGGGCGCAGCGCCAGCAGCGGGGCGAGCGTGTCGTCGAGATCCCGGCCGCCGAGCATGCCGACGACCAACGTGAGCCCGCCCTCGGGGTGGAACTCGCCGGTGTAGGTGTCGGCCACGGCCTCGGTGCCGTCGGGGTTGTGGGCCATGTCGAGCACGATGAGCGGTGCCCGGTCGACGACCTCGAAGCGGCCGGGGATCTCCACGCTCCGCAGCGCCTCCTGGACCACGTCGCGGTCGAGCGGGCGGCCGAAGAAGGCCTCCACCGCGGCGACGGCGATCGATGCGTTGTCGACCTGGTGGGCCCCGTGGAGCGGGAGGTAGAGCTCCTCGAGCCGGGACCCGGGCGTGTAGAGGTCGGCGTGGCGGCCGCCCAGGGCGACGAGCGAGGAGCGGACGCCGAAGTGCTCGTCGCGGACCCAGTGCACGGACCCGCCCTCGGCCCGGAAGACGTCCACCAGCTCGGGGTCGGTCTCACCGATGACCACCGCGCTGCGGTCCTCGATGATGCCGGCCTTCTCCTCGGCGATGGCCCGCCGCCAGTCGCCCCGGAAGTCGGTGTGGTCCCGGCCCACGTTGGTGATGACGGCGACGTCGGCCGAGGCGACGTTGGTGGAGTCGTAGCGGCCGAGCATCCCCACCTCGAGCACCATGACCTCCACCGCTTCGCGTGCGAACCAGGCGAAGGCGGCAGCCGTGAGCAGGTCGAAGTAGCTCGGCCGGTCGGGGAACATGGGCTCGAGCGCAGCGATCTCGCCCAGGATGTCGCCGAAGTCCTCCTCCGAGATCGTGTCGGCGTTGCGCCGGATCCGCTCGGTGATCGACTCCAGGTGCGGGCTGGCGTAGGTGCCGACGGTGAGCCCGTGGGCGCCGAGCAGCGCAGTGATGAGGCGTGAGGTCGAGCCCTTGCCGTTGGTGCCGG
>DMTU01000236.1:27735-28294 GCA_003476595.1 Acidimicrobiaceae bacterium
CCGTTGGTGCCGGTGACGTGGATGACCGGCGCGCTGGCCTGCGGGTCCCCGAGCACCTCGACGATGCCGCGCATGCGGTCGAGGGAGAGCCCGTGCACCGCACCGGCCTTGGGGCCATCCAGCGTGGCCTCGAGGTTGATGTGCTCGTCGAGGAAGACGAGCGCGTCACCGAAGTTCAAGAGGCAGCGCGCTTGGGCCGGTCGGCCTTGGTGTCGCGGGGGACGATGGTGGGGTTGACGCGCCGGCGCACGACGTCTTCGTCGACGAGCACCTTGCCCACGTCGGTGCGACCCGGGATGTCGTACATGATGTCGAGGAGCACCTCCTCCAGGATCGCCCGCAGGCCACGGGCGCCGGTGCCCCGCAGCAGCGCCTGGTCGGCGACCGCGTCGAGGGCATCCTGGGTGAACTCGAGCTCGACGTCTTCGTAGGCGAAGATCTTCTGGTACTGCTTGAGCAGGGCGTTCTTGGGCTCGGTGAGGATCTCGATGAGGGCCTCCCGGTCGAGGTGGCCGACGGCGCCGATCACCGGGAGCCGGCCGATGAACTCCGGGATGAG
>DMTU01000189.1:0-493 GCA_003476595.1 Acidimicrobiaceae bacterium
CGCACCTACGTGATGGGGGAGCGGGGCGCGGCGAACGAGCCGGCCACCGCCGACGACATCGCCCGCATGGCGGAGATGGTCGAGTCCGGCCTGCGGGCCGGCGCGCTCGGGTTCTCGACCAGCCGCACCCCCATCCACAAGTCCGTCGACGGCGAGCTCGTGCCCGGCACCACCGCCGGCACGGACGAGATCCTCGGCATCGGCGAGGCCATCCGCCGGGTCGGTCACGGCGTGTTCGAGTACAGCCCGGACCACGTCAAGGTCGGCGACGAGTTCGGCTGGATGCGCGAGCTCGCCGCCCTCACCGGCCGACCGGTCAGCTTCAACCTGAACCAGCCCGACACCGACCCCGACTACTGGCAGACGTCGCTGCGCCTGCTCGAGGAGGCCGCGTCCGACGGGCTGCCCGTCGTGGCCCAGGTCGCCGGGCGGGCCATCGGCATCCTCTTCGCGTTCGAGCTCACGCTGCACCCCTTCCTGTTCAAGCCGGCCT
>DMTU01000189.1:609-1964 GCA_003476595.1 Acidimicrobiaceae bacterium
CCTGTTCAAGCCGGCCTGGGGGGAGATGGCCTTCCTCGAACCGGCGGAGAAGCGGGCCCGGTTCCAGGACCCGGCGTGGCGCCAGCGGTTCCTCGACGAGGAGCCCATCGCGCTCGGCGGCGACTTCGCCCGCTTCGTCACGACCACCTGGGAGCGCATGTTCCCGTTCCAGGGTGACTCGTCCTACGAGCCGGGCTACGAGGACTCCGTCGCCGGCATCGCCGAGGCCACCGGTCGACGACCCGAGGAGGTCGCCTACGACCACCTCGCCCGCGATGGCGGCACCGGGATGCTGTACTTCCCGCTCTTCAACTACGCCTACGGCGACCTGGAGCTCACCCGCCAGCTGCAGCTGCACCCCCAGACCCGGATGGGCCTCTCCGACGGCGGCGCGCACTGCGGTGCGGTGTGCGACGGCGGTATGCCGACCTTCATGCTCAGCTACTGGGCGCGGGACCGCACGCAGGGCTCGGGCACGATGCCGCTCGAGCACGTGGTGCACCGCCAGACCCGCCAGACCGCTGAGATGTACGGGCTGCTCGACCGCGGGCTGCTGGCGCCGGGGATGCGAGCCGACGTCAACGTCATCGATCACGCCACGCTCGGTGTCCACGCCCCCGAGATCGTGCACGACCTGCCGTCGGGTGCCCGCCGGCTCCTGCAGCGAGCGCACGGCTACCGCCACACGATCTGCGCCGGCGAGGTCACCGTCACCGACGACCGGTTCACGGGCGAGCTGCCCGGCCGGCTGCTCCGGGGACCCCGGTCCTCGGCCTGATGTCGGTCGCCTCGTCGCCGCGGCTGCTGGCCCTGCACGGGTTGCGCCTGCACGGTCGCGCTGAGCCCGACGAGGTGGCCGGGTACATGGGTGCCGGGGTGGACGACATCGCCGCCGAGCTCCAGCTGCTGGAGGTCGAGGCCCTCGTCGACCACCGCGCCGGTCGCTTCCCGGGCTTCGGTCTCACGTCCGCCGGGCGGGCCGAGGGGGAGCGCCTGCTCGCCGAGGAGCTCGACGAGCACGGCCTGCGCCGCCACGTGGAGGCGGCCTACGAGGAGTTCCTCGCCTACAACCGCCAGATGCTCACCATCTGCACGATGTGGCAGCTCCGCACCGTGAACGGCGCGACGGTGGCCAACGACCACACCGACGAGTTCCACGACCGGTCCGTCGTGGAGGCCCTCCACTCCCTCGACCAGCACGTCCGTCCGGTGCTGTCCGCGCTGTGCGACGGCCTCGATCGCTTCGCCGGCCACGAGGCCCGGTTGCGGTACGCGTTGGACCGCGTGCTCGCGGGGGAGCACGATTGGCTCACGAAGCCGATGTTCCCGAGCTACCACTCCTGCTGGTTCGAGCT
>DMTU01000189.1:2050-9238 GCA_003476595.1 Acidimicrobiaceae bacterium
CACTCCTGCTGGTTCGAGCTGCACGAAGACCTGCTCGCCACGCTCGGGCGAGAACGCACCACTGAAGGGAGCCCGTGATGGGCGCACTCCGCGAGAGCCGGTTCGGCCGGGTCCTCACCGCCATGGTCACCCCGTTCGACGGCGACGGCCGCCTCGACCTGGACGGCACCCAGCGCCTCGCTCGCTGGCTCGTCGACCACGGCAGCGACGGCCTGGTGGTCAACGGCACCACGGGCGAGTCGCCGACGTTGTCGGCCACCGAGTCCGTCGACCTGTTCCGGGCCGTGCGCCAGGCGGTCGACGTCCCCGTCATCGCCGGCACCGGCTCCAACGACACCGCGCACGCCATCCGCCAGTCCGAGGCCGCGGCCGGCATCGGCGTCGACGGCCTCCTCGTGGTCGCCCCGTACTACAACAAGCCGTCCCAGGCCGGCCTGCTGCGCCACTTCCGCATGATCGCCGAGGCCACCGACCTGCCGATCATCCTCTACGACATCCCGGGCCGGACCAGCCGCAAGGTCGACAGCGCCACGGTCCTCACCCTCGCCCACGAGGTGCCGACGATCGTCGGCCTGAAGGACGCCGCCGGCAGCCCGGCCGAGACCGCCGGCGTCATCGCCGGCGCGCCCGAGGACTTCGACGTCTACTCCGGCGACGACAACCTCACGCTCCCGTTGCTGTCCGTCGGCGCCCGCGGGGCGATCAGCGTGGCGTCCCACTGGGTCGGCGAGCAGATCCGGGCGATGTTCGACGCCTTCGACGCCGGCGACGTCGCCGAGGCCACCCGCATCAACCAGACCCTGCTGCCCTCCTACGGGTTCGAGTCCACCCTCGACGCCCCCAACCCGGTGCCGACCAAGGCGATGCTGCGCACCCTCGGCCTCCCGGCGGGGGAGTGCCGCCCGCCCATGGGTCCCACCCCCGACGGCCTCGAGGTGAAGGCCAAGGAGCTCTGGGACTCGCTGGGCGACTGAACCCGGCCAGTACGGTGCAGCCCATGCCTGCACCCGTGAAGATCACGTTCCTGGGCGGCCTCGGCGAGATCGGTCGCAACTGCGCCTGCATCGAGGTCGACGGCCGGATCATGCTCATCGACTGCGGGCTCATGTTCCCCGACCTGGACATGCTCGGCGTCGACCTGGTGCTGCCCGACTTCAGCTACCTCTACGACAACGCCGACCGACTCGAGGGGGCCGTGCTCACCCACGGCCACGAGGACCACACCGGCGGCCTGTCGTTCCTGCTGCGAGACATCAGCTTCCCGCTGTACGGCTCCGAGCTGACCCTCGGCTTCGCCAAGAACCGGATCGAGGAGGCCGGTCTCCTCGACCGCACCAGCTTCAACATCGTGAAGGACGGCGAGCGGCGCAAGGTCGGCCCCTTCGACCTCGAGTTCATCCCGGCGACGCACTCGGTGCCCCACGGCTTCGCCACAGCGTTCCACACCCCGCAGGGAACGATCCTGCACTCGGGTGACTTCAAGATCGACCTGACCCCGGTCGACGGTCGCCTCACCGACCTGGCCCGCATCGGCGCCATGTCCCACGATCCCGGCATCCGCCTCCTGCTGGCCGACTCCACCAACGCGGAGGAGCGGGGCCACTCCGCCAGCGAGACCAGCGTCGGTCGGGTGCTCTACGACCTGTTCCACGCCCACGAGGGCCGGCGAATCATCACCGCCTGCTTCGCCAGCCACGTGCACCGCGTCCAGCAGATCGCCGACGCGGCCGTCGCCTTCGACCGCAAGATCGCCACCCTCGGCATGTCGATGAAGAAGAACGTGAAGCTGGCCCGCTCGCTCGGGCTGCTGAACATCCCCGAGAGCAGCCTCATCGACATCGAGGAGATCGACAAGCACGACCCGGGCAAGGTCTGCATCATCTCCACCGGCAGCCAGGGCGAGCCGATGTCGGCCCTCGCCCTCATGGCCGCCACCGAGAGCCGCTGGCTCACCCTCACCCCCCAGGACACGGTGATCCTCAGCTCGCACCCGATCCCGGGCAACGAGATGAACGTGTCGAAGGTGATCGACGGCCTGGTGCGCCAGGGCGTCGACGTCGTCTACTCCGGCATCGCGGACGTCCACGCCACCGGCCACGCCAAGTCCGAGGAGCTCAAGACGTACCACTCCATCGCCCGGCCGGAGTGGTTCATCCCGGTCCACGGCGAGTACCGCCACCTCGTCGCCCACGCCAAGATCGCCCGGGCGATGGGCATCGCCCAGGAGAAGGTGTGGGTCTGCGAGGACGGCCACCAGCTCGAGCTGACCGACGACGGCCTGCGCGCCGTCGGCAAGGTCCCCGCCGGCTACCTCTACGTCGACGGCACGATCGGCGACGTCGGCCAGGGGGTCCTGCGCGACCGCAAGGTGCTGGCCGAGGAGGGCGTGGTCGTGGTCATCGTCACCGTCGACGTCGAGACCGGCGCGGTGCTCAACCGGCCCGAGATCGTCACACGCGGGTGGATCTACGAGAAGGAGGCCGAGGGGCTGCTCACCGAGTGCGCAAACGAGGTCGAGAAGGCCGTCTCGGAGGTCAAGGACACCAGCGACATCGAGGCCGTCCAGCGGGCCGCCCGCCGGGCCGCCGGCCGCTTCGTGAACCGGGAGACCAAGCGCAAGCCGATGATCGTGCCGGTGGTCCTGGAGGCCTGAGGTCTCGGCACCGACCGTTCGCGCAACGGTCAGCGCCCGGTCGCCCAGCCCACACATCCGAGAAAGGTCGACTTCCTACGTTCGCCCTCGTCTGATCCCCACACAGCGAGGTGCACGAAACGCCATGGAGCTCGAGCTCGAGGACCTTGGGTCCAACCCCACCGACAACCGCCCCTTCGAGGACATCGCCGGTGCCTACATCTCCCGTCGCGGCCTGCTCGGCGGCAGCCTTGCCGTCGCCGCCGCGACCTTCTTCACTGGGACCGGTGTCGCCGGTGCGAAGGGGAAGCCCTCCGGGACCCCCGGGCGCGGTCCGGCGACGGCCGAGCCGCTGATCGGCTTCGACGCCATCCCGCTCGATGACACCGACCAGATCAAGGTCGCTGCCGGCTACACGGCCACGCCGTTCCTGCCGTGGGGCACCCCGATCCTGCCGGGTGCCGGCAGCGGCCGCTACCCGGCGAACGCCGCCGAGCAGGCGAAGCGGATCGGCCTCGGCCACGACGGGATGTGGTTCTTCCCGACCACCCGCAGCGGCGACCGGGGCATCCTGTGCCTCAACCTCGAGTTCGGCACGAACGGCCACATCGCCAACGGCACCGGGATGACGCCCGGGACCCCCGAGTTCGTCGAGCTGTCGCAGGCTGCCCACGGCGTGGCCGTGGTCGAGATCCAGCGCACTGCGGCCGGCTGGCAGGTCGTGATGGGGTCCAACAACCGTCGCATCACGGCAACGACCCCCGTCGTCGAGTTCACCGGACCCGCTGCCGGCCACCCCCTGCTCCAGACCACGGCTGGGGATGCGCCCGCCGGAACGTTGAACAACTGCGCCAACGGCCACACGCCCTGGGGCACGTACCTCACGTGTGAGGAGAACTTCAACGGCTACTTCGGAGCCACGGGCGCATGGACCGCGACCCCGGAGCAGAACCGGTACGGCTTCTCGGCCGGCGGGTTCGGCTACGGATGGCACGTCCACGACCCGCGCTTCGACCTGTCGAACCCGGCACACGTCAACCGGGAGAACCAGGGCGGCTGGGTCATGGAGATCGACCCGCAGCGACCAGGTGCCGCGCCGGTGAAGCGCACCGCGCTCGGCCGCTTCAAGCACGAGAACGCCGAGGTCGTCGAGGGTCGCGGCAAGCGCGTCGTGGTCTACATGGGCGACGACGAGCGCTTCGACTACATCTACAAGTTCGTCTCGGACAGCAACTGGAAGTCCATGCGGGCCCGGGGCATGAGCCCCCTCGACCACGGCACGCTGTACGCAGCGAAGTTCGCCGATGACGGCACCGGCACCTGGCTGCCGCTGACCATCGACGATCCGGCGCTTGCTGCGCGCTTCGAGGACCAGGGCGAGCTCGTCACCTTCGCCCGCATCGCGGGTGATGTCGTCGGGGCCACGCCGATGGACCGGCCGGAGTGGGCGACGGCAGGCCCGAACGGCGACATCTTCTTCGCCCTGACCAACAACAGCAGGCGCACCGAGGCCGATGCCGCCAACCCGCGGAGCCCGAACCCCGACGGCCACATCATCCGGATCGAGGACGGCGACCACGTCGGCACCACCTTCACGTGGGACATCTTCTTGATCGCTGGTGACGGTGCCTCCAGCGGCGATGGCTCGACCATCGACGCCGAGGACGCCTTCGGCAGCCCCGACGGCCTCTACGCCGATCCGGACGGACGTCTCTTCATCCAGACCGACGGCAGCCAGCCGAACGGCACGAACGATCAGATGCTCGTGGCTGACACCCGGACCGGCGAGCTTCGCCGCATGTTCACCGGCATCCCGGACGGCGAGGTCACGGGCGTGGCCCGGACGCCTGACCGCAAGACGATGTTCATCAACGTCCAGCACCCGGGCAACGGGGATCCCGGGGTCAGCAGCTTCCCGGACTACGACGGCGCGACGCCGCGCGACTCCGTGGTCGTCATCACCAAGGACGACGGCGGTGTGATCGGCACCTGATCCAGCAGCACGCATGGTGGTGCGGCTGAGCCGCTCCCACGCCAGGTCACGGGGCCCGGTCCGGCAGGGGGACCGGGCCCCGCCGCGTCTCGATCCGGCCCGCACCCTCCCCCGAGGCAGATGTGGCTGCTGTTACCGTTGTGGCCACTGTGGCTGCCACGCGCTCGAGTCAGAAGAAGAAGCCGCCGGCCAAGCGGCGCAGCACCGCCAAGAAGCCGGCGAAGGCCCCGTCGCGGGTCGGCGGCACCGTGGGCGCAGCCCTGGACGGCCGCTCGGCCGACGTGGCCGGCCTCGCCCTCATCGGCATCGGCATCATCGCCGGCGCCGGCCTCTACGCCGACGTGGCCGGCCCGATCGGCCAGCTGCTCGCAACCGCCTCATCGGGCTTCGCCGGCCTCGCCGGCGTGCTCGTCCCGCCGGTGCTGGTCCTCATCGGCGTCGCCTGCCTGCGCGACAACGACCCCCAGACCGGACAGGGCCTGTTCGGACGAGCCCACCTCGTCGTGGGTGGCGTCCTCCTCGCCCTGGCCGTCACCGGCCTGCTCCACGTCCTGCGGGGTCAGCCCGCCTTCGACGCCGGCGTGGACGAGTGGGGCGCAGCCGGGGGCCTGCTCGGCATGGGCACGGGTGCCCCGCTGGTCGCCGTCGCCGCCACGGGGGGCGCCGTCGTGGTCCTGCTCACGCTGCTGGCCATCTCCTTCTTCGTCATCACCCGCATCCCGGTCCGGGTCGCGGCCGAAGGTGCCGTGTCCACGTTCCGGCCGCTCGGCGAGACCCTGCGCGCCACGGCCCGATCGCTGTTCACGCTGGGCGACGACCCCGACCGCGACCGGGACGGAGGTCGAGATCGCGGCCCGGACGTCACCGTCGCCGGCGAGCCGACCACCATCTACGACCTCGAGGACGAGCCGGAGCCCCTGCCGCCCGAACCGGTGGACGAGACCCGAGCCGACCCGGTCCTCGAGATCCCGGCCGCCGCGCCGCCCACCGAGCTCGACCTTCGTCCCGCAGCACCGGTCGGCGACTGGAAGCTGCCGCCTTCGAAGGTGCTCGTGCGCACGGGCAGCCAGGAGGTCGACCGCAAGGCCGTGGAGGAGGACGGGCGCCGCCTCGAGGCCAGCCTGGCCCAGCACGGCGTGGAGACCCGCCTGATCGGCATGGTCGTGGGCCCCACCGTCACCCGCTACGAGCTCGAGCTCGGCCCCGGCGTGAAGGTCAACAAGGTCACGAGCCTGGCCAAGGACATCGCCTACAACATGGCCACGCCGGACGTGCGCATCCTGGCGCCGATCCCGGGCAAGCAGGCCATCGGCATCGAGGTGCCCAACGCCCGCCGCCAGCTCGTCACCGTCGGCGACATCCTCACCTCCCGCGAGGCCGTCGAGGCCGAGCACCCCCTCGAGGTCGCCGTCGGGCGCGACATCAACGGCAAGTCGCACCTGATGAACCTGGCCCAGATGCCCCACATCCTCATCGCCGGCGCCACCGGCGCGGGCAAGTCGAGCTGCCTCAACTCCATCCTCACCTCGATCCTCATGCGCTCCACGCCGGACCAGGTGCGCATGATCCTCATCGACCCCAAGCGGGTCGAGATGGGCCAGTACGAAGGCCTGCCCCACCTGCTCACCCAGGTCGTGACCAACCCGAAGAAGGCGGCCAACGCGCTGTCGTGGGCGGTCAAGGAGATGGAGCGCCGCTACGACCTGCTGTCCGAGGTCGGGGTGCGCGACATCACCGGCTACAACGAGGCCTACGACCGGGGCGACCTCGACGAGGTCGAGGCCGCCTACCAGGGCCGCCTCGTCGGGTCCGAGAGCGCACCGGACGAGCCCGGCCCCGACCGCTACGAGCGGCTCCCGTTCATCATCGTCGTGGTCGACGAGCTCGCCGACCTGATGATGGTGGCGGCCCGCGACGTCGAGGACTCGATCTGCCGCATCGCCCAGATGGCCCGTGCCGTGGGCATCCACCTCATCATCGCCACCCAGCGCCCGTCGGTGAACGTCATCACCGGCGTCATCAAGGCCAACGTGCCGGCCCGCCTCGCGTTCGCCGTCTCCAGCGCCACCGACAGCCGGGTCATCCTCGACCAGGTCGGCGCCGAGCGACTGGTCGGCAAGGGCGACATGCTCTTCCTCGGTCCCACCTCGTCGACGCCCGCCCGCATCCAGGGCTCGTGGGTCACCGAGGAGGAGGTGCGCTCGATCGCCGCGCACTGGAAGGGCCAGGCCCCCCAGGTCAGCTACGTCGAGGACGTCCAGGGCGACGAGGGCGGCGACCCCGGGGCGATGCTGCCCGGCGGCGGCACCGGCGACGACGATGACGACGACCTCGCCCTCCAGGCCATGGAGCTCATCGTGCGCAGCCAGCTCGGCTCCACGTCCATGCTGCAGCGCAAGCTCAAGGTCGGCTTCGCCCGGGCCGGTCGGCTCATGGACATCCTCGAGCAGCGGGGCGTGGTCGGTCCCTCCATCGGCTCCAAGGCGCGCGACGTGCTGATGACCGAAGCCGAGCTGGACGACCTGCTCTCCAAGAGCTGACCCTCGAACTGGCAGTCGTGGTG
>DMTU01000189.1:9323-9675 GCA_003476595.1 Acidimicrobiaceae bacterium
ACTGGCAGTCGTGGTGTCGCGCGTCAGGGCGCGACGGCGACGCCGCGGGCGATCCGGTGGAACAGCGGCGGCATCCCGCGCTGCACCGCCTCGGACACGCCGGAGACGTCGAAGCCCCCGGCAGCCAGCGCGGTGCGGGTCTCGTGGTCGAGGTGGCACGAGCCCTCGATCCAGTTCCACACCGGGTCGAGTCGGGTCTGGATGCGGTGCGCCCAACCTCGGGCCGCGGCGACGTGTTCGATGAGGCGCAGCTCGCCACCGGGGCGCAGCACCCGGCGGGCCTCGGCGACCACGGGGCCGAGGGCGGGCACCGAGCACAGCACGAGCGTGGACACGATGGCGTCGGCGGTGC
>DMTU01000189.1:9745-14516 GCA_003476595.1 Acidimicrobiaceae bacterium
GCGGTGCCGTCGTTGAACGGCAGCCGGTCCGCGGTGGCGTCGACGATCTCGACGTCGAAGGGGCGCGACGCCTCGTTCACGCGGGTGCGCAGCTGGTCGCGCATCGCAGCGGACGGCTCGGTGAGGACGAGGCGCTCGACGGTCTCCGGGTAGTGCTCCAGGTTGTGGCCGGTGCCGGCGCCGAGCTCCACGACCGTGCCCGACAGCCCGGCGAGGAGGTCGGCGCGGGCTTCCTGCAGCCACGCGTCCTCCATGCGGGCCGTGAGCTGGTCGTAGCGGCGGGCGAAGGCGGAGCGCATCAGGGGCGCACCGTACTCAGGGCAGCAGGACGGTGGAGCCGGTGGTGCGCCCGGCCTCCAGCTCGACGTGGGCGCGGGCCGCGTCGGCGAGCGGGAAGGTCTGGCCGATCCGGATCGACACGTCCCCCGACGCGACGACGGCGAAGAGGTCGTCGGCCATGGCCTGGGTGGCGGCGGGGGAGTCGGCGTAGCTGGCCAGGGTCGGTCGGGTCACGAAGAGCGAGCCCTTGGTGGCCAGGATCGACGGCTCGAAGGCCGGGACCGGCCCGGACGCGTTGCCGTAGGTGACCAGCATCCCCCGGGGCCGCAGCGAGTCCATCGACGCCATGAAGGTGTCGGCGCCGACGCCGTCGTAGACCACGTCGACGCCGCGGCCGCCGGTGAGCTCCCGCACGGCGGCTGCGACGTCGACACCCTCGTCCCGGTAGGCGATGACGTGGTCGTAGCCGTGCTCGAGCGCCAGCTCGCGCTTGTCGGGGGTGCTGGCCGTGCCGATCACCGTGGCGCCGAGGGCCTTGGCCCACTGCCCGAGGATCAGGCCGACCCCGCCGGCGGCGGCGTGGCCGAGGACGACGGTGCCGGGGCCGACGTCGTAGGTCTGGCGCAGCAGGTACTGGGCGGTGAGGCCCTTGAGCATGATGGCTGCCGCCGTCTGGTCGTCGACGTCATCGGGCACGCGCACGAGCCCACCGGCCGGGACCGTGACGTGCTCGGCGTAGGCCCCGAGCGGACCCGTGCCGTAGGCGACCCGGTCGCCGATGGCGAGGTCCACGCCCTCGCCGACCGCCTCCACCACGCCGGCCGCCTCCATGCCGAGGCCGCTCGGGAGGCGGGCGGGGTAGAGGCCGGTCCGGAAGTAGGTGTCGACGAAGTTGAGGCCCACGGCGGTGTGGCGCACGACCACCTGCCCGGGGCCGGGCGGCGCGATGTCGACCTCGGTCCACGCGAGCACGTCGGGCCCGCCGGTGCGGTCGAAGCGGATGGCGTGGGATCGGGAGGGGAAGGCCATGGCTGCAATCATGGCCTCCGTGCTGCTCGCCCTCCTCGCCGTCGTGGTCGGCCTGTTCGTCCTCGTGAAGGCGGCCGACGTCTTCGTGAGCGGCGCCGCCCGGCTGTCGGCGGCGCTGAAGGTGCCGCCGGTGATCATCGGCGCCGCGGTCATCGGCTTCGGCACGAGCGCACCGGAGATGGTCGTGTCCGCCATCGCCGCCGGGCAGGGGAAGCTCGACCTCGCCGTCGGCAACGTCATCGGCTCCAACGTGGCCAACCTCTCCCTGGTCCTCGGCGTCGCCTCGCTGCTGTGCCTCATGAACGTGTCCTCGGGCGTGCTCCGCAAGGAGGCCCCGCTGTCGACCGCCGCGGTGCTGCTCTTCGCCGTGCTCGTCCAGGGCGGCCTCGAGCGGTGGGAGGGCGGCCTGCTCCTCGCGACGCTCGTGGCCGCGCTCGTGTGGCTGTTCACCGGCAACGCCAAGGGCCAGGACTCCGAGCTGCTGGGCGAGATCGAGGAGTTCCTCGACGAGGACGATCCGCCGTCGGCGCGCCAGGAGTCGCTGCGCGCCTTCATCGGGCTCGTCGGCGTCATCGTCGGCGCCCAGCTGGCCGTCACCGGCGCCTCGACCATCGCCGACGAGCTCGGCCTCGGCGAGGGCTTCATCGCCATCACCCTCGTCGCCGTCGGCACGTCGCTGCCCGAGCTGACGACCGCGATCGCCGCGGCCCGCAAGGGCGAGGACGAGCTGATCGTCGGGAACCTGCTCGGCTCCAACCTGTTCAACAGCCTCGCCGTGGGGGCCATCGCCGGGCTGGTGGGTCCGGGCACCCTCGACGACGAGCGGCTGGCCAGCGTCGGCGTCGGTGCCATGGTGCTGGTCGCCCTGAGCGCGTGGCTGTTCATGGGCACCCGGCGGACGGTCGAGAAGTGGGAGGGGATCGCGCTGCTCGGCGCCTACGCCGTCACCCTGCCCCTCCTCGCGTAGCTAGACGCGGCGCTCCGGCACCCACTCCTCGGGCGCCGGTCGGCGGTGGTAGTACTGCGGCGCCCACACCTCGGCCGGGTCCTCGCCCTGGAGCGGCATGCGCCACGAGGTGACCGCGGCCGGGTCGCACGGCAGCGACAGCAGGGCGCGGGGCTCGTGCACGGTGGCGTTGATGTAGGCATCCGCGAAGGCATCGGGCGTGTAGCGGAGGGCGATGTCGCGGTAGCGGGCCCGCCAGGCGTCGTCCTCGCCCGGCGGGTGCTCGACGGTGACCGTGCCCTTCACGAAGACCTTGCGGAACGGCGCCTCGTCCTCGTCGATGGTCATGGCCACCCGGGGCTCGCGCTGGATGTGGTGCCACCACGACGACTTCTCGCGCGGGGTGAACCAGATGCGGCCGTCGTCGAACAGGAACCAGATCGGCGCCACCGACGGCGCGCCGTCGGCGTCGACGGTGGCGATGCGGGTGAGGTGGCCCGGCTCGGTCAGGAACTCGGTGATCTGCTCCGTGGTCAGTCGCGGCATGGCCCAAACGCTACGTGGAAACACCGGTTGCCTGTCGCGTGCCAAGATCCGGGCCATGACCGCCGACGTCACCACCATCGCCACCGACCTCCAGTTCCCCGAGGGCCCCATCGCCATGGACGACGGGTCGATCCTGCTCGTCGAGATCAAGCGGGGCACCCTCACCTGGCTCGAGGCCGACGGCGAGGTGCGGCGGCGCTTCGACCTCGGCGGCGGTCCCAACGGTGCCGCGGTCGGCCCCGACGGCAAGGTCTACGTCTGCAACAACGGCGGGTGCTTCCACTGGGAGGACGTCATGGGCCTGACGATCCCGGGCCACTGCCCGCCCAGCTGGAACGGCGGGTCCATCCAGCGGGTCGACCTGGAGAGCGGCGCGGTCGAGACCGTGTTCACGACCTCCACCGCCGCCGACGGCGCCAGCATCCCGCTGCGCGCCCCGAACGACATCGTCTTCGACGCCCACGGCGGGTTCTGGTTCACCGATCACGGGGTCCGCCTCGAGCGCACCGCCGACCGCACCGGCCTGCACTACGCCTCGCCGGACGGCTCGTCGTGCCGCGAGGTCGTGTTCCCGGTGGATTCGCCCAACGGCATCGGGCTGTCGCCCGACGGCGCCACCCTCTACGCGGCGGAGACCCACACCGGTCGCGTGTACCACTGGCCGATCGGCGAGCCCGGCGCGCTCGACGAGGCCCAGGTCAACCCGGCCGGCCCCGGCGGCGGCCACCTCCTCGCCGGCCTCCCCGGCATGCAGCTGCTCGACTCGCTCGCCGTCGACGGCGAGGGCTGGGTGTGCGTGGCCACGCTCATCAACGGCGGCATCACCTCGATCTCCCCGGATGGGGAGACCGTGGAGCACACGCCCTTCGGCGATCCGCTCGTCACCAACATCTGCTTCGGCGGCGACGACCTGCGCACCGCGTACGTCACGCTCTCCGGCACCGGGCAGCTCGTGAAGACGACCTGGCCGCGGCCCGGCCTCCGCCTCGCGCACACCGCTTGACGTCGGGGCGACTCGGGAGCCGGCCGGGTACCCCGGTACCCTCACCCCGATGGCGCAGCGCTTCTGGGTCGAGACGCTGGGGTGCCCGAAGAACTCGGTCGACTCCGACAAGGTCACCGGTCGGCTGCTCGCCGACGGGTACCTCCCCGCGGACGCGCCCGACCACGCCGACCTCGTCGTGGTGAACACCTGCGCTTTCATCGAGGAGGCCCGCCAGGAGTCGATCGACACGATCCTCACCCTGAGCGACGCCCGCCGCGACGGTGCCGAGGTGGTCGTCACCGGCTGCATGGCCGAGCGCTACGGCGCCGAGCTGGCCGACGCCCTGCCCGAGGTCGACCGCGTCGTCGGCTTCGGCGGCCCGGTCACCGCGACCGAGACCGGCTGGGTGCCGGTGAGCATCGGCGGCATCGGGCGCACCCCGGCCGAGCCGGCCGTGCCGGCCCTCGACCTGCTCAACATGCCCCGTCCGGCGGCGTCCGCGCCGTGGGCGTACGTGAAGGTGGCCGAGGGCTGCGACCGCAGGTGCGGCTTCTGCGCCATCCCCTCCTTCCGCGGCCCGCAGCGCTCCCGCCAGCGCCTCGACGTGGTCGCCGAGGCCGAGTCGCTGGCCGCCTCCGGGGTCCGCGAGATCGTGCTCGTCGCCCAGGACCTCGCGTCCTACGGACGGGACCAGGGCCAGGGTGCGCGGGAGCTGGTGCCGCTGCTCGACGACCTGTCCGCCGTGGTCGACCGCCTCCGCCTGCTCTACCTCTATCCCTCCGAGCTCACCGACGACCTGATCGACGCCATCTGCCGGACCGGCGTGCCGTACTTCGACCTGTCGCTCCAGCACGTCAGCAAGCCGCTGCTGCGCCGGATGCGGCGGTGGGGCGACGGTGCCCGGTTCCTGAAGCGCATCGGCGACATCCGCGAGCGGCAACCCGACGCCGCGTTCCGGTCCAACTTCATCGTCGGCTACCCGGGCG
>DMTU01000189.1:14680-14849 GCA_003476595.1 Acidimicrobiaceae bacterium
GAGACCGAGGCCGACCACGACGCGCTCCTCGCCTTCGTCGAGGAGGCCCAGCTCGACTGGTGCGGGTTCTTCCGCTACTCGCCCGAGGACGGCACCTACGCCGCCGACCTCGACGGCGAGGTCCCCGACGCCCTCGTCGCCGACCGGCTCTTCGAGCTGCGCGACCTGC
>DMTU01000084.1:0-279 GCA_003476595.1 Acidimicrobiaceae bacterium
CGGGAGCCGTCGGGCAGGCGGGCGTCCACCATCGGGGAGGACTCGTCGACGCGCCGGCCGATCGCGGACACGATGCGGTCGATCACGCGGCGCAGTGCGGCCTCGTCGGAGAACGACACCTCGGTCTCCTCCAGGAGGCCCCGGCGCTCGACCCACACGCCGGTGGTGTCGTTGCACATGATCTCGGTGACATCGGGGTCCTCGAGCAGGGCCGTGATGGGTCCGTAGCCGATGACGTCGGCGCTGATCTCGTCGACCAGACGGGCCTTCTCGTCGGCG
>DMTU01000084.1:446-773 GCA_003476595.1 Acidimicrobiaceae bacterium
CCAGACGGGCCTTCTCGTCGGCGGTGAGCGGCACCGACTCCTGGTTCATGATGTCGGCGAGCGTGTCGCGAGCCAGTTCGAGGAGCTCCTCGTCGGCCAGCTCACGGCTGTTCGGACGCGCGGCCAGTCGTTCCATCAGGACCGTCGAGACCTGGTGCTTCAGGCGGGCGTAGGGGTCGGACCGATGCGCCGGGGCGTCCGCGTCCACCTCCTCCATCGGCGTGCCGTCGGCGTTCTTCAGCCGGTCACCGAGTCGCATGGTGCTAGCGCCTTCCGAACAGGCCGCTGCTGCGGCGCTGCGCCGCAGCGTCGGCCGTGGCGTCGGGG
>DMTU01000084.1:859-2103 GCA_003476595.1 Acidimicrobiaceae bacterium
CGGTCGACCAGCTCCCAGAGCGGGGCGGTGGCCGGCGAGGGATCGCCGCCCTCGATGACGGGCACGCCCTGGTTCATCGACACGGGCAGGGTCACGTGGCTCGGGACGAGCACGTCGGGCTGCATGCCGATGGTGGCGGCGATGTCGGCGACGTCGAGGCCGACCTTGGCGTTGGAGCGGTTGAGCACGAAGTGGCGCGTGGCCCCGGTCATGCCGATGCGGTCGAGGGCATCGATGGTCTTGTGCAGGCCGCGGACGCTGGCCACGTCGGTGGCGGCGACGAACACCAGGTCGGTGGCGTTGTCCATCACCGTGAGGGTGCGTTCACCGAGGCCCGGGTCGGTGTCGACCACGACGTACTTGAACTCCTGGTGGAGCAGGGTGACCGCCTTGGAGAACGCCTGGGCGGTGATCTCGTCGGCCACGCCCGGCACCTCGGGGGCGCACAGGGCGAACAAACCCGAGCGGTGCGGGGTGAGGTGAACCTTGACCTCGGTGGCATCGTGGAGGCCGCCGGCGATGGCGTCGCGGATCGTGGTCTCGGCCAGCAGGCGCAGGGCGTTGCCGACGTCGCCGAACTGCAGGTCTCCGTCGACGAGCACGACCTGCTTGGGGGCCCGCATGGCGAGGCCCACGGCCAGGTTCGAGGAGATCGTGGTCTTGCCGGCGCCGCCCTTGGGCGACAGCACCATGATCAGGCGGTGCTGGTCGGCCGCGTTCTCGCTGGTCCGCATGGTGTGCGACCGGCGCTCGGCCAGCTCGAGGGCCCGCTTGGCCGACTCGCGGATCCGATCGGCATCGGACCCGGGCGGGAGGATGTCGCGCACGCCGACCTGCATGGCCCGGGAGAACGCGTCGCCAGTCGGTTCCATGTGCAGCACGACGGTGACTTCGGGACGCTCCTCGTCGAAGCGCTGAGCCACGGTGAAGGCACGCTCGATGTCGACGGTGCCGTCGACGAGGACGACCTCGACCGACGCCTTGGCGGCGGCGAGTCCACGGTCGAGCGGCGCCGTCTGGACTGGAACGACATCGCCCACTGCGTCCCGCACGGCCTGCTCGAGGTCGTCGGTCGCGGACAGGACGAGGATCATCCGACCGGTGCTCCCGGATTGATGACGTTCTCCACGCTGATGCCCTCGGACGGGACCAGTGCGTCGCCGCTGTGGAGAGCCATGTGCAGGTTCGCGTTCAGCGACTGGGCGTCGCGGACGTAGATCAGGCGTTCGGCGTCCGGGCCCTCC
>DMTU01000084.1:2190-2400 GCA_003476595.1 Acidimicrobiaceae bacterium
CAAGGTCACGAGCAGCGAGCCCTCCGCAGCCGCCACTCGATCGGTCGCCGTCTGGGCGACGGGCTGCTGGGGCAGCGGGTTGCCCTGGACGTTGGTCACCAGCGCTTGCTGGATGACGATCTTCGCGACCTTCAACCCTGTGCTCGCCGGAGCAGCCGGGTCGACCGGTGCGGCCGGGTCGACCGGCGGTGCGGCGAGCGGATCGGCCCC
>DMTU01000084.1:2544-5534 GCA_003476595.1 Acidimicrobiaceae bacterium
GGATCGGCCCCGCCGACGACGAAGTCGCCGCGATCGCCCAGCGCGATCAGCGCCACCGTGTTCCCCGGGACCGGGACGCCACCGACGAACTGCTCCTGGGACATCGCGAATGTGACCTCGAGCAGCCCCTCGGGGACGGCGACCGATCCGGTGCGGGCGACGGCCCCACCCTCCTCGACGAACCGGCTCGCCAGGAGCACCTCACCGGGCACCAGGTCCGTCGCCGTGACCAGGCCGCTGACCGACACGAGGTCAGAGATCACGCCCTCCGGAGCGACCTTCTCCGGCACGTCCTCGGGCTCGACGAGCGACTCGAGCTGTTCGACCGGCGTCCCGGCCGGCACGGGGGCCGAGATCGTGAGCACCCGGACGAGCTCCTCGCCCGCCAGCGCCCGGTCCTCGGCACCCTGCACGTACAGGACGAGCACGCCCGTCCCGACGACGGCCATGACGACCGCAGCGATGATTCCGACCAGCTTCTTGTTCACGTGCTTCTACTCCCGGTGGGGTGGCTCACCCGCACATTGTCGTGCAGAACCTCGGATGTTTGGGGGATCGGCAGATCCTGTGCGGTACTTGAGCCGAATCCGGAGGAGTCAGCGTCCGACGCAGATCCGGAAGGCGGCCGAGCGCGGCATCAGCCGGTGCTGTCGGACGATCGCACCCCGTCCCAACGGCTGTGGTCGACGTCAGTGACGGTGAAGGTCTTCCTTCCTCGATCGGACGTCCAAGGACCTGGCGAGCAGGAGCCGCTCGCTTCGGTCGTGCAGGACAGCGCAGGGCCGTCCGGGGTCCACCGACCCGTCACCACGACGTCAGGGACCCCGGCGCCCGACGACGTCACGGTCACCGTCGCTTCGTACCGCGTGTATAGGTAGAAGATCCACCAGGAGACGTCTTCGGATCGTGTTGAGACCGACGCTCTCACGGGCGGCGGCGCGGTGGTCGTTACCTGGCGCGTCCTCGTCGCGGTCGCTCCGTCGTCGTCCGTCACCGTCAGCCGCACGGTCCGGGTCCCGGCGTTGGCGTAGGTCCTCGTCGGGTTCCTGGTCGTGCTCGTCCCGCCGTCACCGAAGTCCCAGGAGCGGGACACGATGGTCCCGTCGCTGTCGCCAGAGGCGTCCTTGAACGTGCACGTCAGCTCGACGCAGCTCGCGGTGAAGTTGGCGGTGGGAGCTGCGTTCGCCACGACGGTGACGTCCCGGGTCGCCGTGTGGCTGGCGCCGGCGTCGTCGGTCACGGTCAGGCTCACGGTCCGGGTCCCGGCGGTGACGTAGGTCCTCGTCGGGTTCCTGGACTTGCTCGTCCCGCCGTCACCGAAGGTCCAGGAGCGGGAGTCGATCGAGCCGTCGGTGTCGCTCGAGGCATCGGTGAAGTCGCACCGCAGGTGCGTGCAGCTCACCGTGAACATGGCGGTGGGAGGGACGTTCGGCGGCACCGCGTCCACGGTCCGGCTGGTCGTTGCCCGAGCGCCGTCGTCGTCCTCGACGGTCAAGGCCACGGTGTAGCGCCCACCGGATGCGAAGGCGTGCGTCGGAGCGATGGCCGTGCTGGTCTGGCCGTCCCCGAAGTCCCACCGGTGCGCGGTGATGGAGCCGTCGCCGTCGTTGGAGGTGTCTTGGAACGAGCAGGTCAGCTCGGTGCAGGTCGATGTGAAGCTGGCGGTCGGCGAGACGTTGGCGATGACGGGGACCACCTGGCTCCACGTGCCCGTGTCACCTTCGTCGTCCTCGACCGTCAAGGTCACGGTGTACGAGCCGCTCGACGCGTAGCGGTGCCCAGGCCGCTCGATGGTGGCGGTCCACCCGTCGCCGAACTGCCACGAACGGGCGACGATGGTGCCGTCGGAGTCCACCGAGGTGTCGATGAAGCTGCAGTCGAGCTTGGTACACGTGACCGAGAAAGCAGCCGCGGGCGCCGCATTGCCCGGCGGCGGAGGCACCGTCACCGGCGCGACGCCACTGATGGACGTGCGCTCGGCGCCGATGTCGTCGGAGGAATCCTGCAAGCGGTCGCCCGCTCGGTCGCCGAATGCGCCGATGCTGGCGATGGTCACGAGCACCACCAGCGACAGGAACAGCGAGTACTCGACGAGCGAGACGCCGCGCTCGCCCCGGCAGCGCCGCGGAGCTCGGGCGGATCGGAGGTTCGGGGGGACGTTCATTCGATCAACCTCACCGGGTCGCCGAGGATCCCGGCCGACCACGTCGTCGTGTCCTGGACGCCCGCCGACCAGTTGAAGCGCACCTGCACCCAGCAGTCGAGCGGGTCGCTCACGTCGCAGGTGTAGGACGATGGGATGGGGACGTTGATGGCGATCCGCTGCGCCTGGTAGTTGGCGGAGTTCACGTTGTTCAGGGTGCAGCCGTTGACGAAGGTGAGGTCGAGGGTCGCAGGCAGGCGCTGACCCGTGCAGCCGGTGAAGGTGTTGGACCCAGGGGGCACGATGGTGATCGAGCCGCTGCCGGAACCATCGCCGACGTCGAACATCTGGATCGCCAGCAGCCGGTTCTGACCGCTCGGAAGCACCCGCGCCAGGTAGAAGCGGCTGTCGGCTGCTTCGGCGTTCTGGTACAGGGGGAGGTGCTGGAAGGCGAAGACCGACGTCCGTGTCCCGTCGACCACGTTGGAGGCGTTGATCAGCGCGCTGCGCATCGCGAACCGGTTGTGACCGGACCCCGCTCCCGCCTCGACCTGGATGGGGATGTCGTACTGGCCGGGAGCGGTGACGCCGAGGCTCGCCAGCGAGACCCGACAGATCTGCACCCAACGGTGGAAGACCTGGTTGGCGTAGCTGCCGGGCAGCGCGACCTGCGCCGGGAGCGTGGCCGCCGTCTCCCCCGCCCTCGTTCCGTAGGGACGGAACGTGCCGACGCCCTCAGCGCTGTTGCATCCGACTTGGTTGACCGGGACGTTGTCACCGACCTGCCACGGCGTGGCGTCGGGACGGAACGTGGTGAACGTCGTGGTCGGGAAGCCGGCGCCGTAGG
>DMTU01000281.1:0-17841 GCA_003476595.1 Acidimicrobiaceae bacterium
CCCGGCTCGTTCTTCCGCCGTGAGGGCCGTCCCACCGACCTGGCCATCCTCACCTGCCGGCTCACCGACCGCCCGCTGCGCCCGAGCTTCCCCGCCGGGTACCGCAACGAGACCCAGATCGTGTCCACGATCATGGGCTCCGACGGCCGCAACCCCTACGACGTGCTCACCATCAACGGCGCCTCCGCCGCCCTGATGCTCAGCGGCCTGCCCTTCGACGGCCCCATCGGCGCCGTGCGCATGGCCTACGACATCGACGGCGAGTGGGTCCCGCACCCCGAGCACGACGAGATCGAGGAGTCCACCTTCGACCTCGTGGTCGCCGGTCGCGAGACCGAGGACGGCTCCATCGCCATCATGATGGTGGAGGCCAACGGCACCGAGAAGGCCTGGCAGCACTACCAGGCCGGCGCCCCCTTCGTCACCGAAGAGGCCATCGCCCAGGGCCTGGAAGAGTCCAAGAAGTCGATCAAGGACTCCATCGACGCCCAGCGCAAGCTGGTCGAGGAGTACGGCGCACGCCCGCCCCTCGAGTGGAGCGCCGCCGACGACTACCAGGACGACGTGCTCGAGAAGGTCCGCGAGGTCGGCACCGACCGCCTCCGCGAGGTCGGCTCCATCGCCATCAAGGCAGACCGCGAGGCCGCCGAGCGGGCCGTCAAGGCCGAGATCCGCGACGAGCTGGCCGAGGAGTTCGCCGGTCGCGACAAGGAGATCGGCAACGCCATCAAGACGGTGCTCAAGGACGTCATCCGGTCCCGCATCGTGAACGAGGGCGTCCGCATCGACGGTCGTGGCCCGGCGGACCTCCGCCCGGTCACCGCCGAGGTCGGCATCCTCGACACCGCGCACGGCTCCGGCCTGTTCCAGCGTGGCGAGACCCAGGTCCTCAACGTGTTGACCCTGGGCATGCCGAAGATGGACCAGCTTCTCGACAACCTGGGTCCCCAGGAGAAGAAGCGGTACATGCACCACTACAACATGCCGCCGCACGCCAACGGCGAGACCGGCCGCGTGGGCAGCCCGAAGCGCCGCGAGGTGGGCCACGGCCTGCTCGCCGAGCGCGCCCTGCTGCCGGTGATCCCCTCGATGGAGGAGTGGCCCTACACGTTCCGCCTCGTGTCCGAGGTGCTCGCCTCCAACGGCTCCACGTCGATGGCGTCCGTCTGCTCGTCGTCCCTGTCGCTGATGGACGGCGGTGTGCCGATCAAGGCCGCCGTCGCCGGCATCGCCATGGGCCTCGTCTACGCCGACGGCAAGTACACCACCCTCACCGACATCCTCGGTGCCGAGGACGCCTTCGGCGACATGGACTTCAAGGTCGCCGGCACGCGGGACTTCATCACCGCCCTCCAGCTCGACACCAAGATCGACGGCCTCCCCGCCGACGTCCTGGCCGACGCGCTGGCCCAGGCCAAGGATGCCCGCTACAAGATCCTCGACATCATGGACGAGTGCATCTCCGAGCCTCGTGACGACGTCCAGGGCACGGCCCCGAAGATCGTCAGCTTCGAGATCCCCGTCGACAAGATCGGCGAGGTCATCGGGCCCAAGGGCAAGGTCATCAACCAGATCCAGGGCGAGACCGGCGCCGACATCGGCGTCGACGACGACGGCGTCGTCGGCGTGGTCACCATCGGTGGCACCGACAAGGGTGCCGTCGACGAGGCCCGCCGCCAGATCGAGCTGATCGTCAACCCGCCCTCCGCCCACCCGGGCGAGATCTACATGGGCAAGGTCGTCAACATCACCAAGTTCGGCGCCTTCGTCAACATCCTCCCCGGCCGCGACGGCCTGCTCCACATCTCCAAGATCGGCGGCAAGCGCCGCATCGACAAGGTCGAGGACGAGCTGGAGCTGGGTCAGGAGATCGAGGTCCGGGTCGACGACATCGACCCGAACGGCAAGATCAGCCTGTCCCCGGCCAGCGAGCCGGCCGACGAGGGTGGCGACGACGACGGTCCCAAGCGCGAGCGCGGCGGCCGCGACGGTGGTCGGGGTCGCAGCAGCGACCGCGGCGATCGCGGTGGCAGCAAGGACGACAAGGGTGGCGACACCGGCGGCACCGCTGCCGGCGGCACCGCCTCGTCCGGCGAGTTCGTCTCCTTCGAGGACGCGTTCGACGAGGAGCTGAAGGAGGAGTTCGGTGACCTCGGTCCCGAGGGTTCCTCCGGTGGCGACGGTGGCAACCGCGGCGGTGGTCGCGGTCGCGGCCGCAGCGGCGGCGGTCGGCGCCGCTGAGCAAGCACGACGTGTTGCGTGCGGGGCTCGATCCTGAGCCCCGCACCACCACCCTGCCCAACGGCGTCCGCGTCGTCAGCGACGCCATGCCGCACGCCCGGTCGGTCACGACCGGCGTGTGGGTGGCCGTCGGGGGCCGCGACGAACCGGCCGAGCTGGCCGGCGCGTCGCACTTCCTCGAGCACCTCTTCTTCAAGGGGACCGAGGCCCGCTCGGCGCGGTCCATCGCCGAAGCCGTCGACGCCGTCGGCGGCGACATGAACGCGTTCACCGCCCGTGAGCACACGACGTTCGTCACCCGGCTCCCCGCTGCGCACTGGCGCCTCGGGATGGAGCTGGTCGGCGACATCCTCTCGGCGCCCGCGCTGCGTCCCCACGAGATCGACGCCGAGCGCGAGGTCATCCTCGAAGAGCTGTGGGCCGCGCTCGACACCCCCGAGGACCGCGTCCACACGCTGTCCATGGAGGGGCTGTTCCCCGGCCACGCGCTCGGTCGCGAGGTGCTCGGCGACGAGCGCACGGTGCGGGCCATGACCCGCGACGACATCCTCGGCTTCTTCGAGACCCACTACCGCCCGGCCAACCTCGTCGTGGCTGCGGCCGGCAAGGTCGACCACGACGAGCTGTGCGAGGTCGTCTCCGAGCGCCTCGGCGGCGGCGACGGCGGGGTCGAGCCCGCCCGGCACGCCCCGACCCCCGAGGTCGACGAGCTGCGCACCCAGGTGCGCGACGGCGAGCAGGTCCACGTGATCCTCGGCTGGCGCGGCCTGCCCCTCGACCACGAGGACCGCTACGCCCTCCACGTCGCCGACCAGGTCCTGGGCGGCGGCTCGTCGTCCCGCCTGTTCCAGGCCATCCGCGAGGAGCGGGGCCTGGCGTACTCGGTGTACTCGTGGGTGTCGTCGTACTCCGACGCCGGCCTGCTCGGCGTGTACGCCGGCACGTCACCGGGCCGCTCACCCCAGCTGCTCGACGCCCTCGAATCCGAGATCGACACGATCCTCACCGGCGGCGTCACCGCCGACGAGGTCCGCGTCGCCATCGGCTACCTGGCCGGTGCCACCGAGCTGGGCCTCGAGGACTCCGGTTCGCGCATGACCCGGCTCGGGCGGATGCTGCTCTCCACCGGCTCGGTCGTGAGCATCGACGAGCAGCTCGAGCGGCTGCAGGCCGTCACCGTCGACGACGTCAACACCGTGCTGCGGCGGGTGCTCAGCGCGCCCCGCTCGGTCGCCGCGGTCGGCCCGGTCGACACCACCCGGTTGGCCCGAGCCGTCTGACGACGGCGAGGTGGCGACGGCAGGAGGGTCGACGCCCGCTGCGGGCGGGCCGTGGTCGACATCGGGGGGTCATGAGCGGAACGTACCGAGCCACTGACCCGATGTCGCCCTGTTGACGCCGCGTCAACATGCGCCCGTTGCCTACTCTTCCGGACATGACGATTCGGGTGGGTGTCTTCGGGGCTGGCGGACGCATGGGCAGCACGGTGTGTGCTGCCGTCGCTGCGGATCGTGCGTGCGAGCTGGTGGCGGCGGTGGACCCCCACCACGAGGGCATCGACCTCCACCTCGTCGCCCGGGGTGCCGACGTGCCCCAGCTCACGGTCGCGGGTGGTGCCGAGGAGTTCGAGCGCGCCGAGGTCGACGTCGTGGTCGACTTCACGCACCTCGACGCGGCGCGGGACAACCTGGCCTGGGCCGCCGAGCACGGCGTCCATGCCGTCGTGGGCACCACCGGGTTCTCCGCCGACGACCTCGCCCGCTTCGAGTCGACCTTCACCGACTCCAACTGCATGATCGTGCCGAACTTCGCCATCGGTGCCGTGCTGATGATGCGCTTCGCCGAGCTGGCCGCACCGTGGTTCCAGACCGCCGAGGTGCTCGAGTACCACCACGACGAGAAGGTCGACGCCCCCTCCGGCACGGCCATGCTCACGGTCGAGCGCATGGCGGCCGCGTCGGAGGAGTGGGCCGAGGACCCGACCCGCAAGGAGGTCCTCGGCCACCCCCGCGGCGCCGAGGGCCCCGCCGGCATCCGCGTCCACTCCGTGCGCATGCGCGGCATGGTCGCCCACCAGGAGGTCCTGCTCGGGACCGAGGGCCAGACCCTGTCGATCCGCCACGACTCCTACGACCGCTCGTCGTTCATGCCCGGCGTGCTGCTCGCCGTCAAGGCGGTCGGCGACCGACCCGGCATCACCGTCGGCCTCGACGACGTCCTCGGTCTCTAGAACGAACTGGCAGCGGGGACGGAACGTGGCCCCCCAGGGCCTTGTTCCGCAGCCGCTGCCAGTTCTCTACGAGCGTTCCGGGACGGCAGCGATCTCCGGCGCGCTGGCGGGGACGCCGTTCATGTCGGCCCAGTCGAGGCCGAACTGCATCCGCTCGGCCACGCCCGGGTGGCTGGCGTTGAGGCGGTCCCACCAGCCCGGTTCCAGGTCGGCCTTGTTGAGCGCCACGAACGAGGGCCACATGGCCACGAAGCTGGTCGGGTCGCCGAGCAGCTCCAGCGCCTCGAGGTCGGCCTCCCGCTCGTTGCGCCGCGACACCCAGGCCGAGACGAGGCCGAGCGCGGCCATGGGCAGCCCGAGGCCGAGCAGGAACAGCGGCGCCGCGCCCGGGTCGCCCAGATCGTCCACGCCGGCCCAGCCGAGCACGGTGTCGCTGCCCACCACGTACTGCACGAAGGCGAGCGTGATGAGCATCTGCAGCCCGGCCAGGGGGAACGTCTTGGGGATGTGGTTCAGCCGGTAGTGGCCGATCTCGTGGGCCACGACCTGGGCGATCTGCTCCAGGGGGAACGCGGGCCCTTCGGGCCCGTGCAACATCGTGTCGTAGACGACGACGCGCTTGGTCGGCCCGAAGCCGGCGACGAACGCGTTGCCCCGGCGGGAGCGCTTCGAGCCGTCCATGGTGTAGACGCCCTCGATGCTGGTGTCGGCCAGCTCGGCGATCTCCTCGATGCGGGTCCGCAGCGGTCCCGGCTCCATGGGCGTGAACTTGTTGAACCGGGGCATGATCAGCACCGGGTAGACGAAGTTCAGGAACAGGGCGATGCCGAGGAACAGCAGGCCGCCCACCAGCCACCACGTGTCGAAGGTGCGGATGGCCCAGAAGATCGGCACGAGCAGCAGCGCGGACAGCACGAGGTTGAGCACCAGGCCCTTGACCTGGTCGCCCACCCACAGCCCGGTGCTCTGGTTCGACAGGCCGTGGCGGCGGTCGTGCACCATCGTCGCCCACCACTCCACGGGCAGCAGCAGCACCTGGGAGATCAGGGCGAACAGGCCGGCGACGACCACCAGCTGCACCGGCCACGGCGCGCCGTCGACCCAGCCGGCGACCTCGGGGCCGAGGTCGAGCAGGAAGATCAGGGCCAGGTCGATGGCGCCGACCACGACCTTGGCGGCGAGGTCGACCTTCTTGCGGGGCCGGCTGTAGGCCCGCAGCTCGGCGAGCTGGGCCTCGTCGAAGAAGTCCTCGTTGCGGGCAGGCGTGCGGGCGCCCAGCGGGGGGTGCGCGGACTGGCGTCGGATGGTGGCGGTCATCAGCTCTCTCGGTGGGTGCGGAAGGCGTCGGCCTGGGCGCGGGGCTTGACCACGATGGAGTCGATGTTGACGTGGCTCGGGCGCGACACCGCCCAGCGGATGCACTCGGCCACGTCGTCGGCGGTCAGCGGCTGCAGCCCGGCGTAGACCTGGGCGGCGCGCTCGGCATCGCCGTCGAAGCGCACGACGCTGAACTCGGTCTCGACCAGGCCGGGGAGGATCTCGGTGACCCGGACCGGCTGGCCGAGCAGCTCGTGGCGGAGCGACTCGGTGACGCCGTGGGCACCGAACTTGGCCGCGTTGTAGCCCGACCCGCCCGGGTAGCCCTGCAGCCCGGCGATGGAGGTGACGTTGACGACGTGGCCGTCGCCCGAGGCGATGAGGTGGGGGAGGAGGCCCCGGGTCATGCGCATGAGTCCGAGCACGTTGGTCTCGAACATCGAGATCCACTTCTCGTCGACGGCCTCGGCGAGGGGCTCGACGCCGAGCGCGCCGCCGGCGTTGTTGACCAGCAGCTGGCAGCCGTCGACCGCCGCGACGAACGCGTCGACCGACTCGGGGTCGGTGACGTCGAGGGCGATGGCGGTGCCGTCGAGCTCGGCGGCGAGGGCCTCGATGCGGTCCATCCGACGGGCGCCGACCACGACGTGCCAGCCGTCGGCGGCCAGCAGGCGGGCGGTGGCCG
Source organism: Acidimicrobiaceae bacterium (assembly GCA_003476595.1). Classification (GTDB taxonomy): domain Bacteria; phylum Actinomycetota; class Acidimicrobiia; order Acidimicrobiales; family Salinilacustritrichaceae; genus Salinilacustrithrix. The sequence goes on from DMTU01000281.1 coordinate 6,474, forward strand.
CGCCGATGCCGGCGCTCGCCCCGGTCACGACCGCGGTCCGTCCTCCGTTCATCGCTCCTCCTCGAGTCGTGGTGCCGGGGCCGCGTCGTCGGGGTCGCCGGTGTCGCCGGCGGCCTCAGCCGGTTCGGCCAGCTCCTCGTCGATGTGGACGAGCTGGTCGATCTCCCCGCCGCCCTTGACCTCGCCCCGCAGGCTGAACAGCACCAGCAGGGCAGAGGCGCCGATGAACCACCAGCGGTACTCCGCGACCAGGTCCTGGAAGCTGTCGATGGGGGAGGAGAAGGCGTCGCCGAGGACCCGGATCAGGTAGAGGCGCCCGACGGTGCCGGTGATGTTCAGGGCGAAGAACCACCCGATGCGCATGCCGGCCGCGCCGGCGAACAGGCAGATGAAGTTGTTGGGGGCGATCAGCACCAGCGGCCAGGCCGCCTTCCCGAACCACTTCTGGGCGGTGCGCAGCATCGGCCCGTAGCCCGGCGACTTCTGGTCCATCCACGCCAGGGCCCGGTCGCCGTACCAGTAGCCGAGCAGGAAGAAGAGCGGGTCCGCGACCAGCAGCCGCAGGGTGCCGACGCCGTAGTAGCTGAGGGCGTCGAGCTGGTCCGAGACCAGGATCAGGTAGCGGTTGATGCTGCTCAGCGCGATGAGCAGGAGCGGGTGGTCCTCCTGCAGCGTCGGCCACATCACGTTGGCGACGTTGGAGCAGATCACCAGGAAGATCACGGGCGCGACCAGCAGCTTGAGCGTGTGCGGGCTCGGTGGGTGCCTCGCCAGGGTCGGCTGGTCGGTCACGGCGGACGAGTCTGGCAGGCCGCTCCCACGGCGGGCCGCCGGCGCACCCCACTGGTCCGATCGTGGGAGTGGAAACCACCCGATCGGGCCATGGTCGTCAACTGTCATGGCATGTGACGGTGGGTGGCGGAGAGAGGACGCGGAGGGGGAATCGCGGGTGCGCACGACGAAGGCCTTGGTGGCCGTCCTGGTGACGGCGTTGCTGATCGGGACCGCGGCGCCGGCCGGCGCCGGGCTGCTGCCCGGCGGGTTGCTCGACGGCGGCTCGACGGACTCCGGCTACGACGACCCGTTCTTCCTGAACTGGCCGACGTACCTGCCCTCCACCACCCCCGACACCTACGTCGCCTCGACGAGCAACGAGTGCAGGAACGGCCAGGTGCAGTGCGTGGACAAGGTCATCCGGGAGATGACGGCCCGGTACAACGCGCTCGGCTGCGACCACGCGTCGACCTTCGCCTTCACCTACCTGCTCACCACCGAGGAGTACCGGCGGGCGGTCGAGGACCCCGAGTTCTTCACCGACAACGCGTTCATCAACCACCAGGACGCCGTGTTCGCCGACTACTACTTCGAGCAGTTCGACGACTGGAGTCGGGGTGCGATCGATCAGGTGTCGCCGGCGTGGCGCATCGCCTTCGACAGCGCCGAGCGCCAGCGGGTCAGCGGCATGGGCAACGTGTTCCTCGGCATGAACGCCCACGTGAACCGGGACCTGCCCTTCGTGCTCGCCGACATCGGCCTGGTCAAGCCCGACGGCACCAGCCGCAAGGCCGACCACGACCGGGTCAACGACTTCCTCGCCGCCACCAACCAGTACCTGCTGCCCGAGGCGGCCAAGTTCCTCGACCCCACGTTGGACGACGGCGACATCCCTGGCATCTCGGTCGACAACTCGCTCATGGTGCAGGCCCTCGTGGTGTGGCGGGAGCAGGCGTGGCGCAACGCCGAGCGGCTCGTCGCGGCGCCGACCCCCGAGGCCCGGGCCGCCGTCGCCCAGGAGATCGAGCAGATGGCGGCAGCCGAGGCGCTCCTGATCCGCACGGCGTTCTCGTACACGCCGCTGCACACCCTGCTCGGCATGGGCCCGAGCCAGCGCAACGCCTTCTGCGAGTCCAGCTTCCGCACCCGCTGAGGGCGAATCCCGCCCCGGTGACCCCGGTCCGTAGTCTCGGCCGCGGTGTACCGGTTCGCCCTCCGTCCGCTGTGGATCCTGTCGCACCTGTTCGCGCTGTCCTGCGTCGTTGCGTTCGTCGCCCTCGGGCTCTGGCAGCTCGACCGCCACGACGAGCGAGCCGAGCGCAACGCCACCATCGAGGCCCGGGCCGAGCTGTCCGCGGTGCCGGTCGCCGACGCGCTCGCCGAGGCCGGCGGTGACGACGATGCGCTCCGGTTCCGCACCGTCTCGGCCTCCGGCACCTACGGCGAGCGCGACCTGCTCGTCGACAACCGCTCCAAGGACGGTCTGCCCGGGGCCTGGATCCTGACCCCCTTGCGCCTCGACGACGGCTCGACGCTGGTGGTCAACCGCGGCTTCCAGTTCAACGACGGAGGCCGGGTCGAGCCCGAGCCGGCGCCGGACGGGCCGGTGGCGATCGAGGGCACCGCGACCCCCTGGGAGGGGGACGACTGCGGCGTGCGGACCGACGACGCCGGCGACCCGGTGGGCATGGCGTGCCTGCGCCGGTCGGCCGCCGAGGAGGCCTTCGGTGGCGAGGTGCTGCCCGTCGTCGTGCAGCGCCAGACGTCGGACCCGCCGGCCGCCGACGCGCTCGCGCCGGTGCCGCTCCCCGAGCTCGACGCGGGCCCGCACCGCAGCTACGCGGTGCAGTGGTTCATCTTCGCTGCCCTCACCGCCGTCGTGTACGTCCTCATCCTGCGGCGCGTCGCGCACCGCACCGGCGAGCGGGCCGACGAGCCGACCGAGGAGCCGGCCGACCAGCCGGCCCCGGGGTGAGCAGCCGCCGCGACCTGGCGGCCCGGATCCTCGACGCCACGTTCGCCGAGGTCGCGGCGCACGGCCTGGGGGCCCTGACGGTGGAGGCGGTCGCGGTGCGGGCCGGGACCTCGCGGGCCACGCTCTACCGGCACGTCCCGGGCGGGCGCGACGAGCTGATCGCTCGCACGATCGAGCGCGAGGTCGAGCGGTTCTTCGGCGCGGTCATGGACTCAGTGCCGCTCCCGAGCACCGGGGTGGTCGACCACGTCGCCGGCATCGTCGTGGCTGCGCAGCGTCTGCTCGGTGAGCACGACGTGCTGCAGCGGCTGCTGGTCGAGGAGGCCGACGCCATCGTCCCGTCGCTGGCCACGGTCCAGCCCCTCGTGGCCCGCGGGCTCGCCCGCCACCTCACGGCCACCCTCGGCGATGCGGCCGGGCGCGGTGAGCTCCGGCCCGACGTCGACGTCGACGAGGCCGGTGACCACGCCGCCCGCCTCGTGCTCAGCTACGTCGGCAGCCCGGGCGGCTGGGATCTCGACGATCCGGACGAGGCGCGACGGCTGGTGCGGGACCGCATCCTCGCGGGCGTCGTGCCCGAGGGGTGACGCAGGTCACGTCCGATTTGCGTAGACAGTGAGACAGATCTCCCCGTAGTGTCTCACGGTGATGGGGACGATCTCGACGAGCGATGCGCTGGTGGTCGCGACCCCGGTGTCGCCGGTCACCGAGGAGCGCATCCGCGCCGCCGCCCTCGGCTGCATCGCCCGCACCGGGATCACCCGCACCACCGTCGACGACGTCGTCCGTGCGGCCGGCGTGTCCCGGGCGACGCTGTACCGGGCCTTCCCGGGCGGCAAGGACGTGCTGATCGAAGCCGTGCTCGGCAGGGAGGTGCACCGCTTCTTCGTCGAGCTCGCCGATGAGCTGGTCCGCCACGACGCCGCCGAGGACCTGCTGGTCGCCGGGGTGGGCCGGGCGCTGCGCTTCCTCACCGAGCACCCGGCGCTGCGCACCGTCCTGGCGACCGAGCCGGGGCTGCTGCTGTCGCAGGTGGCCTTCCACCGGCTCGGTCCCATCCTCGATGCCGCCGCCGCGTTCGCCGCCCCGTTCGTGCGGCCCCACGTCCGGCCCGACCACCCCCGGCCCGACGATGCGGCCACCGAGGTCGCCGAGCTGCTCGTGCGCGTCGTGCTCACCTACGCGCTCGAACCCAGTCCCCACGTCGACCCGTCCGACGACGCCTCCATCATCCGCCTCGTGCGCCGGCACCTCCTGCCGGCGCTCACCGCCTGACCATCCGCCCGACCGAACCCCCCCCATACACGAGGAGCCCCCAATGACCGACACCACCGCCTCCAGCGAGAACGCCGCCATCGTCGGCCGCGAGGACCTGCACGACATCGAGGGCATCCTCTCCGTCGTCGGGTCCGACGAGGGCGAGCTGATCCGCGCCGTCCAGGACAACGCCGACGCGCTGTTCACCTGGAACTACGAGAAGGGCGAGCGCCCGGCGCTCAACCGCCTGTACGAGAAGGCCAAGACCTCGATGTGGAACGGCGAGACCGACCTGGACTGGTCGATCGAGGTCGACCAGGAGGCCGTGGTCGTGGCCAACGCCGCCGGCGCCGGCGGCCTCGGGCCGGAGATGGACGTGAGCGGCACCCCGTTCGCCAAGTGGGGCGAGAAGGAGTGGCTGCAGCTCGGCGTCGAGTCCCAGAACTGGATGCTGTCGCAGTTCATGCACGGCGAGCAGGGCGCCCTGCTCTGCACGGCCAAGATCGTCGAGACCGTCCCGTGGATCGACGCCAAGTACTACGCGGCCACCCAGGTGATGGACGAGGCCCGCCACGTCGAGGTCTTCGCCAAGTACCTCGACACCAAGCTGTCGGGCCACTACCCCCTGAACGCCCACCTCGGCCTGCTCCTCGACGACATCATCGAGGACAGCCGCTGGGACATGACCTACCTGGGCATGCAGATCATGGTCGAGGGCCTGGCGCTGGCTGCGTTCGGCTTCATCCACCAGATGACCACCGAGCCGCTGCTCAAGAAGCTGCTGCGCTACGTCATGTCCGACGAGGCCCGCCACGTGGCCTTCGGCGTGCTGTCGCTGAAGGAGTACTACGCCGAGCTGTCCGACGTGGAGATGAAGGAGCGCCAGGAGTTCGCGTTCGAGGCCGCCGTGCGCATGCGCGACCGGTTCCTCCAGCAGGAGGTGTGGGCGCGGATGGGCCTCGACGTCAAGGAGGTCCTGCCCCTGGTGATGGCCGCGCCGGAGCGGGCCATGTTCCAGTCGATGCTGTTCGCCAAGATCGTGCCGAACTGCAAGAAGCTCGGTCTGCTCGACCGCAACGACGGCTGGCTGCGCCAGAAGTTCACCGAGCTCGGCGTCATCCAGTTCGAGGACTGGGCCGACACCGAGGAGGAGTACGAGATGTTCGCCCTCGCCGAGGGCGAGGTGAACAGCTCCAACCAGGGCTGAGCCGGCTGCATCCCGAGCCCGGAGCACTGGGCGGCGATTCGTCGACGAATCGCCGCCCAGCGTCGCTTTCGGCGACGTGAACCGTGCCGGTCGCTTGGCTCACGTCGGCGGAGCGAGAGGCGCGGATTCCGGCGTCCGTTTCCGTGCCTGCAGCAGGGGCGAAGTCGCCGAAGTTCGGGACGCAGCCAGCGCCAGCGTGGCCTCGAGCTCGGCCAGCACTGCGGAGGTGTGGCGAACCCAGCGCTTGTAGGTCGTGCGCACCACGTGCCAGTTCGCGATCTGCAACCAGTTCTGGCGCTCGGTGTCGTCGTCGTGGACGGTGGACCGGTCCCGGTGGTCGGCTCCCTCGAGCTCGAACGCCACCCGGAGGTCGGGCCAGGCGATGTCGATCTCCAGTGGACCCCGCACCGGGATGACGATGCGGTGGTGTAGGCACCACCCGGTGATGCCGAGGTCGGTGAGCCAGCGACAGACGAGGCGCTCGAAGTCCGAGTGCGGCACCTCGTCGAGCGCCAGCAGGTCGGCGAGCCGGTGGATGCCGCCCCGGCCGGAGCGGGCGTGGGCGACGACGGTGGCGGGCAGCAGCGTCCGCGAGATCTTGTGGACCCGGCGGGCTGCATCGATCAGCAGCTCGACGTCGATCGTCGGGTCGGCCGCGCAGTCGAGGATGGTTCGACCGACGCCCGTCACCGGCAGCCCCCGGACCGAGCCGGGGATCGCCAGGTGGAGGTCGGAGGACTCGTGCACGATCATCCCGGTGCTCCGCGGTCGACGTCCCCGGGGCACCGACACGTGGTGGTGCTCGGGTGCAGGGAGCAGCTCCCACAGCCACGCCGCCGAGCCGTGGGACAGCACGGCACCAGGTCCGGCGGCGAGCACCCGCGCGAGCAGCCGGGACTCGGGTGTGTCCGGCGCTCCGGGCAGGCGGTACACGCCGCGTGCTGCCCGCAGGAGGTGGCGACGGCGAACGGCCGCGTCGATGGTCGGCTCCGGGACGCTGCGCTCAGTCAGCTGGCGGCGGGCGACGAGGCCGAGCTGGTCCTCGGCGAGGGGTGCGGCGACGGTGGCGAGGCGCACGGGCTTCCTCCGATCGGAGTGCTCGGGGGAAGCGCCGGCCACGGTACGGAAAGGATGCGACGGTCGCCCGCGCCCGCCTGGAAATTTCGGCGACGTCGCCCATGCTCCCGGTCGTGCTCCCGCCGCCGGAATCGAGGGGCCAGGTTCCGGCGACCGCAGCAGTGCGCACGGCACCGGAAGGGCCACAGGAATGAGCGCGGCGCGACGAATCGTTGACGAATCGCCGCCCAACGACCGGCTGCGACTGCGCCGGCCAGGCGGCGAGACCGGTTCGGGGAAACCTGCCGCCGCCACGCTCCGCAAGGCGCACACTGTGCCCATGGCCGTGACCATCCGCCGGGCGACGCTCGACGACCTCGATGACCTTCTCGACCTGCGCGAAGCGGTGGCGGGGGAGGGGGTCTGGATCGGCGCGCAGGTGCCGCTGGACCGCGACGGCGATCGGGCCAGGCACCTCCACACCATCGAGCAGCAGGAGGACGGGACCAGCGCCGTGTTCCTCGTGGCCGAGCTCGAGGGGGTCATGGTCGGATCCCTCTCGATGCACGCCCGCATCGGCATCGCCGGACTGGGCATGCAGATCGCCGACGGCCACCGGGGGCAGGGCATCGGCGCTGCGCTGGTGGCTGCCGGGATCGAGTGGGCTCGCGAGGCGGGCGTGCACAAGGTCGAGCTCGAGCACTGGCCGTGGAACCACCGGGCCCGGGCGCTGTACGAGCGGTTCGGGTTCGTGGAGGAGGGCTACCGGCGGCGCCAGTACCGGCGAAAGGACGGCTCGCTCTGGGACTCGGTGGTCATGGGCCTGGTGCTCGACGAGGACGCACCGGGCCACGAGGAGCGGGCGGCCGAACCGCCGATCTGAACCCGGGGTGACGGGCGGCCCCTCTGTGTCCGTGAACAGTGAGACACCTTCGCATCCCCACTCTGTGCAAGAGGGCGACGAAGGATGACCACACATGCCACCCAAGAGCGATCCCAACCCCGGTCCCGCCGGTCCTGATCGGCGACGCCGCCCCGGACCGTCCAAACGAGCCCGCATCTACGACGCCGATGACTGGCACGTCGATGACGGCACCGCCACCGACGGCAGCGGCAACCCTCCCCACCACAACCCGGTCCGTCGGGTGTTCCACGCCGAGTACAAGCTGGCGATCCTGGCCGAGTACGACCGCTGCACCGAGACCGGTGAGAAGGGCGCGTTGTTGCGCCGCGAGGGCCTGTACTCGAGCTTGATCACCGACTGGCGCCGCCAGCACCGCCAGGGTCTACTGAAAGCTGCGATGGGACGCAGCGACCAGGGCCGAGGCGGCCCCTCCATGAGCGAGATGAACAAGCTCCGCGCCGACAACGAGCGGCTGCGCCTCAAGCTGGCCCAGGCCGAAGCGATCATCGAGGTCCAGGGAAAAGTACACGCGCTCTTGGAGGAGATCTCGAAGAGCGCGACCACCGACGACGACTCCTGAACTCGGTCCTGGACGCCGGCGTCGACGAGCTCGTCGAACGCGGCGTTCCCCGCAAGACGGCCTGCACCGCCTTGGGCCGGTCCCGGGCCAGTCACTACCGAACCCGCCGCGCCCCGCTGCACGGACCACCCGCGCCACGACCGCGCCCGCCACGGGCATTGACCGACACCGAAGCCGACCAGGTCATCGACGTGTTGTGCAGCGAACGGTTCTGCGACGCCGCCCCGGCCCAGGTGTGGGCCACCTTGCTCGACGAGGGCACCTACCTGGCCTCGATCTCGACCATGTACCGGTTGCTCCGTGAGCGAGCGATGGTCCGGGAACGACGAGCCCAGGCCCGGCGGCCACCGGCTCATCTCAAGCCCGAGCTGATGGCTGCCGGCCCGAACGAGGTGTGGTCCTGGGACATCACCAAGCTCGCCGGCCCGCACAAGTGGACCTGGTTCCACCTCTACGTCATCCTCGACGTCTACAGCCGCTACGCCGTGGCCTGGCTCGTCGCTCCACGAGAGACCGCCCGCCTCGCCGAAGAGCTCATCGCCGACGCCATCCACCGCGAACAAGTCCCTGACGGGCAGCTGTCCCTGCACGCCGACCGGGGCACATCGATGACCTCCAAGACCGTGTCCCAGCTGCTCGCCGACCTCGGTGTCCTGCAGTCCCACAGCCGGCCCCGCGTGTCGAACGACAACCCCTACAGCGAGTCGAACTTCAAGACCCTCAAGTACTCGCCCCGGTTCCCGAAGCGCTTCGCCAACATCGAATCGGCCCGGACCTTCGTCGACGAGTTCTTCCACGACTACAACCACCACCACCGTCACTCCGGCATCGGACTCCACACCCCAGCCGACGTTCACCACGGCCGAGCCGACGCCATCCGCGCTGCCCGCCAGACCGTCCTCGACGCCGCCTACACCGCCCGGCCCGACCGATTCTCACGCCCACCATGCGCACCCCGGATCCCCGAGGCAGCATGGATCAACGAACCCGAGGAGCAGCCCCTGACCGCAACAGCGATCTGAGCACCCGGTGTCTCACAACCCTGGACACGTTCCGGGCTCCCCGATCCTGTCACCCCCCGTCGGTACCGTCGCTCGTCATGGCCACCGACGACCTCGACCCCACGACCCCGGCCGCGGCCGGCATCGTCGGTCGCGTCATCGGCACCGAGGACGCCACGCCGCTCGAGTACTGGGTCGGCATCGCGGACGACCAGTTCCTCCAGCTCGACGACGTGGTCGCGCTGGACCGCACCCTGCCCGACGGCCAGCGGGTGGAGCTCTACGGCATGGTCGAGCAGGTCCGGGCCCGCCACGAGGGCGCCCAGTACGACAGCGACGTGTTCCTCATCGAGGGCGGCCTGCTGCCGGCGCAGGTGTCCCGTTCCGCCAAGGTCATCACCACCCGGGTCGAGCCCGAGGTGTTCGTGCCGCCGCTGCCCGGCACCGCGGTGCGCAAGGCCACGGGGGACGAACGGGGCCGGGCCCTGCACTTCGACGACATGGCCCAGAAGGTGCCGGCCGGGCTGTCGCGGGACGGCGAGCCGTTCTTCATCGACAAGGAGTTCCTCGACGGCAGCCGGGGCGCCCACGTCAACATCTCCGGCGTCTCGGGCGTGGCCACCAAGACCACCTACGCCACGTTCCTGCTGTACTCGCTGTTCCACTCCGGGGCGCTCGGGGCCGCCACGGCGAACACCAAGGCGCTCATCTTCAACGTCAAGGGCGAGGACCTCCTCTTCCTCGACCACCACAACGCCCGCCTCGACGAGGCCCAGCGGGAGCGCTACGGCCTGCTCGGCCTCCAGCCCGGCCCGTTCCGCAGCGTCGGCATCGTGGCCCCGCCCCGCCCGGGCGACGCCAACGCCACCCCTCAGGTCGGCTCCCGGGCCACCGGGGTCGCGCCCTTCTTCTGGACCATCGCCGAGTTCTGCAAGCAGCGGCTCCTGCCGTTCCTGTTCGCCGATGCCGAGGACGACCGCCAGCAGTACACGATGGTCGTGCACAACGTGGCCCGCCGGCTCGAGGAGGCCACGCCCACCGACGGCGGCGGCGTGGTCATCGAGGGCCAGTCCATCACCCGCTTCCGGGAGCTGGTCGAGCTCGTGGACGACCGCCTCAACGACGACGCCACCGTGGCCGACTGGGCCGGCCGGGCCATCGGCGGCGGCACGGTCGGCGCGTTCGTGCGGCGCCTGTTCGGCGCGGTCGACCACCTCGAGCACCTCATCCGGGCCGACGTCCGGCGCCGCAGCAGCCACCCGGTGGACCTCGACGCCAACCAGGTCACCGTGGTCGACATCCACAACCTCAACGACCGGGCCAAGCGCTTCGTCGTCGGAGTGGTGCTGCGCCAGGCGTTCCAGGCCAAGGAGGCCTCCGGCACGGCCGAGCCGCTCCAGTTCGTGGTGCTCGACGAGCTCAACAAGTACGCACCCCGCGAGGGCACCTCACCGATCAAGGAGCTCCTGCTCGACGTGGCCGAGCGAGGCCGCTCGCTCGGCATCATCCTCATCGGGGCCCAGCAGACCGCCAGCGAGGTCGAGCGGCGGGTCGTGGCCAACTCCGCCATCCGCGTCGTCGGTCGCCTCGACTCGGCCGAGGCCACCCGGGGTGAGTACGGCTGGCTGCCCGTCGTGCAGCGCCAGCGGTCCACCATCATCAAGCCGGGCACGATGATCGTGAGCCAGCCCCAGCTCCCGGTGCCCGTCGTCGTCGAGTTCCCGTTCCCGGCCTGGGCCACGCGGTTCTCCGAGACCGACGCCACCACCGGGCCGTCCGCGACGCCGGGCACCACCGCCATCCCCGACGACCCGTTCGAGGGGCTGTAGCCGTGCGCCTCCTGCACACCTCCGACTGGCACGTGGGCAAGCTCATGCGCGGCGCCAGCCGTGCGGATGAGCACCGCGCCGTCCTGGCCGAGATGGCCACCGTGGCCGCCGACGAGTCGGTCGACCTCGTCCTCGTCGCCGGCGACCTGTTCGAGACCTCGGCGCCCGGGCCCGAGTCCGAGCAGGTCGTCTACCGCGGCCTGCTCGACCTGGCCGAGGTCGCGCCCGTGCTGGTCGTGGCCGGCAACCACGACAACGCCCGGCGGCTGGAGGCGGTCGCCCCGCTGCTGACGCTCGGGCGGGTGCAGGTGCGCACCCAGGTCGCCCGGCCCGACGAGGGCGGCGTGGTCCGCATCGACGCCGGGGGCGTCCCGGTGCAGGTGGCCATGCTCCCGTTCGTGTCCAAGCGGGGCATCGTGCGGGCCGACGCCCTGATGCGCGACGAGGCCTACCAGCTGTCCCAGGCCTACACCGACCGGCTCGGCGCGCTCGTGCGCGCCCTCACCGAGGGCTTCGCCGCCGACACGGTCAACGTCGTCTGCGCCCACGCCTTCGCCGCCGGCGGCACCACCGGCGGCGGCGAGCGCTCCGTCCACACCATCGAGGACTACAGCCTCAGCGCCCTCGCCTTCCCCGTCACCGCGCAGTACGTGGCCCTCGGCCACCTCCACCGGTCCCAGGACGTCCCCGGCGCCACCCGCATCCGCTACAGCGGGTCGCCCCTGCAGCTGGACTTCGGCGAGACGGCCAACACCAGCTCGGTCACCGTCGTCGACCTCGAGCCC
>DMTU01000281.1:17962-18957 GCA_003476595.1 Acidimicrobiaceae bacterium
CGACCTCGAGCCCGGTGTCCCGGCCGCCGTCCGCGAGGTCCCGCTCCAGGCCGGCCGGAAGCTGCGGACGCTCCGGGGCTCGCTGTCCGAGCTCGAGCCCCTCGCGGGCACGACGGGCGACGACTTCCTCCGCATCGTCGTCACCGACCGCCGCCGGGCCGGGATGGCCGACGAGGTCCGCGCCCTGTTCCCGCACTGCGTCGACGTGCTCGTGCAGTCGCCGGAGGACCCGGCGACGCCCACCCACGCCCCGGTCGCCGGCCGGTCGCCGAGCGAGCTGTTCCGCAGCTACCTCGACGTCGCCGACCTCGACGACCCCCGGCTGCCCGTCGCCTTCGACGAGCTGCTCGAGGAGGTCGGGTCGTGAGGCCCGTCCGCGTCGAGCTCGAGGGGTTCTCCGCGTTCCGGGAACCCACCGTCGTCGACTTCACCGACGCCGACCTGTTCGCCTTCGTCGGCCCCACCGGGGCGGGCAAGTCCAGCGTCATCGACGGGATGATCTTCGCCCTCTACGGGTCCGTGCCGCGCTACGGCCGGGAGGGCCTCGTCCACCCGGTCATCAGCCAGGGCCGGCCCGAGGCGCGGGTCCGGCTCGACTTCGAGGTCCACGGGGTCCGCCACACGGCGGTCCGCATCGTCCGGCGCACCAAGACCGGCGCGTCCACCAAGGAGGCCCGGCTCGAGCGTGGCGGTGAGGTGCTGGCGTCCGACGCACCGGCGGTCACGGCCGCGGTGTGCGACCTGCTCGGGCTCGACCTGGAGCAGTTCACCAAGTGCGTGGTCCTGCCCCAGGGTGCGTTCGCCGCCCTGCTCCACGACACGACCTCCAAGCGCCAGGACCTGCTGGTCAAGCTCCTCGACCTCGGTGTCTACGAGCAGGTCGCCCAGGCCGCCCGCCGCCGCGTGCAGGCCGCCGACCACCGCATCGCCGTCATCGACGAGCACCTGTTCGACCTCGCCCACGCCACGGACGACGCGGTCGATGCCGCCCGGGC
>DMTU01000280.1:0-1308 GCA_003476595.1 Acidimicrobiaceae bacterium
TTGATGGCCATGACCTCCATGGCCGCCAGCTCGTCGCGGATGTTGCGGGCGCCGATGTCGGCGGTCATGGCCGACCCGCCGGCGCCGGCGATGAGCAGCGCGGCGGCGATGGGTGCGGCCTCGCGGATGATGCCGACGATGATGGCGGCGCCGGTGAAGGACTCGGCTCCCAGCTGGCGGGTGAGCTGACCGATCTGGAGCGAGATGGTGGCGCCGAGCGGGATGGCGATGAGCACCACCGGCGTGAGCGTCACGCTCACCAGGAACGCCGACTGCACGACGTACTCCCGCCACCAGTGGCGGACGTCCCAGGTGTTCCGGACGCCCTCGAGCGTGAGCGAGATGGTGCCGCCGGTGTCAGCGAGCAGGTTCGAGACGCGGCTCATCGCAACGTCCCCGCCCGGCGGCGCACCGGCCGCCGGTCGCGCTGTGATGATCGGCTCATCTCCTTCACTTCCCCCGGCGTCGCGCCAGCCCCGTGGGTTCGCGGGTGGCCGGGGGACGGTACCGGTGGCGCCGCGACGGTGCAACGTGACCAGCACATCGTTGCACCACCAGGGCGGCGGCGGTCGGCGACAGCGCGGTGCATCAGACGGTGAGGACGCCGTAGTCGTGGGTGTCGCGGCCGTCGGCTTCGAGCCGGCGGCGCTCGCGGTCCATGAGGTCCTTCTCGACCTCGGTGCGTTCGGTGGCCAGCTCGTCCATGCCGATGGGGCCCATGGCCCGGCCGGCGAGGAACTGGCGGATGAGCGGGTTGTCCGTGGTCCGCATCTCGGCCTTGGCGGCGAACTTGACCAGGTTGGCCTGGTAGAGCACGGCGATGTAGTCCGAGGTCCGCATGACCGAGGCGATGTTGTGGGTGATGATGAGGAAGGTGGCGCCGGTCTCTTCCTGGATCTTCTTGACCAGCTCGTCCAGGTAGGACACGCGCACCGGGTCCAGGCCCGAGTCGGGTTCGTCGAACAGGATGATCTCGGGGTCCATGGACAGGGCCCGGGCCAGGCCGGCGCGCTTCTTCATGCCGCCGGAGACCTCACCGGGGTACTTCTTCATGTGGTCGAGGAGGCCGACGAGGCTGGCCTTCTCCAGGGTGATCTCGCGGATCTCCTTCTCCGACTTCTTGGTGTGCTCGCGGAGCGGGAAGGCGATGTTGTCGAAGATGTTCATGGAGCCGAAGAGGGCGCCGTCCTGGAACAGGACACCGAACTTGCGGCGGACCCGGTAGAGGTCCTTCTCGCCCATGGAGACGGTCTCCTCGCCGTCGACCCAGATCTCACCCCGGTCCGGGCGCAGGAGGCCGATGACGTT
>DMTU01000280.1:1397-5510 GCA_003476595.1 Acidimicrobiaceae bacterium
TGCCGCGGGGGATGTCGAAGGAGATGTCCTCCAGGACGGTGTGGGACCCGAAGCTCTTCGTCACGTTGCGCAGCGAGATCGCAGCATCCATCGGGCATCCTCGTCGTTCGGCTCACCTGGTACGGCGCCGCCCCGCCCCGGCGGCTTGCGAGGTTGTTCGCCGCCCGGTGCGCGGTTCCCTTCCTTGCCCCCGGCCACCGATCCCGGGCGGCATCGACGCCGCCGCTCGCACCTCCGGGCCGTCGTCGTGCGGAAACCCCTGTTACGGTGGCATGGAACTGTTGCAGCGTGTCGTGACCAGGAGGCCTCATGACCATCACCGACCCGTCCCCGGCGCAGAGCTCGGTCCCGGAGCCGGACCACCACGTCGTGATCATCGGCGCCGGCTTCGGCGGCATCGGCGCCGCCGTCGAGCTGGAGCGGGCCGGGATCGACGACTACGTGATCCTCGAGAAGTGGGACGGCCCCGGCGGCACGTGGCGCGCCAACCGCTACCCCGGCGTCGCCGTCGACATCCCGTCGCTGGTCTACAGCTTCAGCTACGAGCAGCGGGCCGACTGGTCGCGGGTGTTCGCGCCGGGCGAGGAGCTCCTCGCCTACGCCGAGGACGTGGTCGACCGCCGGGACCTGCGGCGCCGGATGCGGTTCCACACCACGGTGGAGGAGATGACCTTCGACGAGACCACCGACCTGTGGAACCTGTCGATCGTCGATGCCGACGGGGCGAGCGACATCAGCGCCCGCTACGTCATCAACGCCGTCGGCGCCCTCGAGCGCCCCGTGTACCCCGACATCGACGGCATCGACAGCTTCAAGGGCACGATCCTGCACACCGCCCGCTGGGATGACAGCATCGACCTCACCGGCAAGCGGGTCGCCTGCATCGGTACCGGCGCCAGCGCCCTCCAGGTCATCCCGGAGATCGCCGGCGACGTGGCGCAGCTCGACGTCTACCAGCGCACGCCCATCTGGGTGGCGCCCAAGGCCGACACCGAGCTCGGGCTGCTGTCCCGGGCGGTGCTGTCCGTGCCGCCCGTGCGCAACGCGGTGCGCGGCGTCGCCACCGCCTTCTTCGACGTGACGGCCAACGTCGTGTTCCAGCAGCGGCTGAAGCCGGTGCGCAGCGGCCTCGAGACGGCGCTGCGGGCCTGGATGCGGTCCCAGGTCGATGATCCCGAGACCCGCGAGGCGCTGATCCCCGACTACGGCTTCGGCTGCAAGCGCCCGTCGATGTCGAACACATACCTGAAGACCTTCAACCAGGACAACGTCGACCTCATCACCACGCCCATCCGCTCCATCACGCCCACCGGCGTACGCACCGACGACGGCGTGCTGCACAAGGCCGACGTGCTGATCTGCGCAACCGGGTTCCACGTGATGGGCGAGGAGGAGCCGGTGCCCTTCCCGATCCACGGCCGCAACGGGGTCGAGCTCGGGCAGTTCTGGCTCGAGAACCGGTTCCACGCCTACCAGGGCGTGAGCGTGTGCGGGTTCCCGAACCTGTTCTCGGTGATGGGCCCCTACGGCTTCGTCGTCGGCTCGTACTTCTGGATGATCGAGTCCACCACCCGCCACGCCGTCCGGGTCATCGCCGAGGCTGACCGCCGGGGCGCCACGTCGGCCGAGATCCGCAAGGGACCCCAGGACCGCTTCGTGCGGCGGTGCCGGGAGCGCCAGGCCGAGAGCCCGCTGTTCGGCCCCACCTGCGCCACGTCGAACACGTACTACGTGAACTTCCAGGGCGACAGCCCGCTGCGGCCCGCCCTGTACGCCGAGATGTGGTGGGACAACCGCCACTTCCCGCTGACGCACTACCGGTACGGCACCCCGGTGCGGGAGCCCGCCGCTGGGTCAACGGGCCGGCGCGAGGCGCTGACCGGCGCCTGACCCACCGTTCTGGGCCGCGGGGCACGCACCAGGAGCGTGCCCCGCGGCTCAGAACCTCCGTCGAAGCCGGCCGGGAGTTGCAGCTCCCCGCCCCATCCCGCCGTCCTCAGCCGGCCCGGGCGCCCGCCAGCAGCTCGTTCAGCTCGCCGTCCTCGCCGAAGAGGGCCTCGCGCCACCGGGCGACGAGCTCCTCGGTGTCCCGGTCGTCAGGGTGGAAGCCGGGGCGGTTGTACTCGAGGAGCCGCAGGGCGATCTTGCGGCGGGCGAAGGGGGAGTTGCGCAGGTTGAGCAGGCTCCCGACGAATCGCAGCGGGTTGCGGGCGGCGCGGTCGGTGATCACGCTGCCGAGCAAGCTGCTGAGGGCCACCGCGCCGAGCAGGCCGGTGAGCGCGTGCATGGTGGCGAGGCGGATCACCTCGCTGCCCACGCACTGGTCGTAGACGTCGTACGCCACCGCCTTGTGCTCGCACTCCTCGAGGGCATGCCAGCGGAAGAGGTCCTTCACGTGCTCGGGTAGGTCCTGCTCGGCGAAGGAGTCGTCCTCGAGGATCTGCTCGGCGAGCACGGACGTGAAGTGCTCGGCGGCGGCAGTGATGGCCAGCTGCATCGACTCGGGGAGGAACCGCTGGAAGAGGCCCATGGCTGCACCAGTCGTGCTGTCGACGAAGCGGGTGGGGTAGCCGAGCTCGCCGAGCACCTCGTTGAACCGGTCGTGCTCTCGGCCGTGCATCGTCTCCTGGCCGATGAAGCCGGCGACCTGGCGGCGCAGCTCCTCGTCGGTGATCTGGTCCCGGAAGTTGCGCACGGAGTCGACGAAGAACTGCTCACCCTTGGGGAAGGTGGCCGACAGCACAGCCAGGATGTGGCTCTGGAGGATGTCGCCGTCCACGAAGTGTCGTGACAGCGGACCCTCGTGGTCGATGGCCATCCGGCGGGTCTGGATCGATCGGTCGAAGTCGGACGGGGTGGTGCGGGGCGCACTGGAGAGGGACGTCGGCACGGAGGACCTCCACGGTCTGGTCTGCGGCCGAGAACGGCTGCATCGGCGATACGTTGATGCTACAGTGTTTCACTGACTCGTCAATCGGAGGACCTCTCGATGCCACTTGATCTCTCGAGGACGCTGGACCGGGTCCAGGAGCGTCAATGGGCCCTGGCCGACATCGACTGGGACGCTCCCGGCGCCGAGCGCATCACTGACGAGCAGCGCCCGAAGCTGGCGGCCTTCATGGCCGACGTGGCCTGGATCGAACAGGTCGGCGCCCGGGCCTTCGCCGCCCTCGCCCGTCGGGCGCAGGACCCGACGCTGGCCGAGCTCTACCGGTACTTCCACGCCGAGGAGCAGCGCCACGCCAACGCCGAGATCGCCCTCATGCGCCGGTGGGGGATGCTCGATGGTGACAAGCCCCCCGAACCCCACATCAGCATCCGCCTCGCCATGGATTGGCTGGATCGCTTCGCGGACTCCCTGCCGTTGCCGGTGCTCGGCTCGGCCATCCCCATGCTCGAGGTCGCGCTCGACGGGGCGTTGCTCAAGTTCCTCACCGAGGAGGTCCCCGACCCGCTCTGTCAGGTGGTGTTCGACAAGGTGAACAACGACGAGTCGCGCCACCTGGCCGTGGGATACCACGTGCTCGAGGTGCTGGGCCGCGACCCGCTCCACGTCCATGCCCGCACGTTGGCGCGCGTCCTGCTGTCGCCCGCCGTGCTGACGTCCCTGCCGGCGGCCATGCCTCTCTTCGCCAACGCACGCGACAGCGTCGTGGGCATGGGCCTGTCTGAGGAGAAGCTCTTCGAGGCCATGGCCCGCTTCGAAAAGCTCGGTGACCGCCAACCGATCGTGCGTCGCAACCCCTCCTACCTGGCCCTCAAGGAGTTCGGAAAGATGGTGGCCGATCGCTCCCACCCCTACCACCTGCTGTCCGACGCCGTCAGCGGCCTCGTCGAGCACTATCCCCGCTGGATGCTGAAGGCGCCACCCTCCTGGGTCCACCAGCTCACCCCCCAGCCGGTCGTGTGACATGGCCCTCACCCCGTCACCCATCCGCGCGGTGCGCGCGGCGCGCGAGATGCCCGGCATCGTGGATTTCGAGGGGCCCGTGGTCGACGCGGCCGCCGCCGACCCCGAGCTCCTCGTCTCGGGCCTCACCGCCTGCATCGGCACCGACCAGGCCATGCTGG
Source organism: Acidimicrobiaceae bacterium (assembly GCA_003476595.1). Taxonomy (GTDB): domain Bacteria; phylum Actinomycetota; class Acidimicrobiia; order Acidimicrobiales; family Salinilacustritrichaceae; genus Salinilacustrithrix. The sequence goes on from DMTU01000280.1 coordinate 5,469, forward strand.
ACCTGGTCCCGGCGCTGGTGGACGCCGGCTGCCGGATCAGGG
>DMTU01000280.1:5648-15948 GCA_003476595.1 Acidimicrobiaceae bacterium
CGGCTGCCGGATCAGGGTCTTCGAGGACCGACCCCGCCTCGTCCTGCCCGACGGGCTCGGCCTGCCCGGCCGGGCCGGCACCATGCGGGCGCTGGCGAGCGCCACTGCGCAGGTCCGTAGGGCGACCGCCGGCGTGCCGGCCCCGGCCCTCGTGCGCCGCGCGCTCGCCGAGGAGCAGGTCCGCCTCGAGCGACGGGCGGGTTCGCTCCACCGGCACCGCCACCTGCACGATCGATGGCTGCGCCGCCAGCTCACCCCCTCGCCCCACGACGATCGCCCCCCGCTGCACGGCGACGCGTTCTACCGGGTGCTCGGCAGCGGGCAGGTCCCGTTGATCAGCTGGCCGATCGCCAAGGTCACGGCGCACGGCGTGCGGACCTGCGACGGGCTCGAGCACCGCGTCGATGCCATCGTCGTCGCCCGCTGATCCGGCGTACGCATCCAGGAGGCCAGGTCCGTATCAGCGGCGATCCTGGTGAGGGACTGCGGAGGGCCGTCCTCGCCGGGGCCTGCCGAGGAGGCGTAGCACCGTCGCCACTCCGTCGGCCTGGAGCGGCTCGTCGAGACTCGGCACCTCCAGTGCGACCGACGCGTGACGGTCGGCGACCTCGACGCTCGTCGCACGCGTGCCGCGCGGCAGGCGCGGGAGGGGCAACGGGACCCCCACCCGTGGTGCCGAGACACCCACCCCCAGCACCTCGCCGCGCTGCGGCGTGACGACCAGGAGCCGGTCGTGGATCGCGACCGTGGCGCGGACCTCGGCGAGTCGAATCCCTCGGAGACCGGCGCGCACGGCGAGCCCATCGGCTCGTAGGCGGAGCCTGAGCGGGAGCGCAGCGCTTCGAACCCAGGCGTCGAGCGCAGCTTGGTCGGTCTCGGCTCGGATCAGGACCATGCCGGTCCGTAGGCGTGGTGGCCATCCCGGGTTGATGGTCACCCGCCGTGCGTCGATGGTCACCCGGGTCAGGGTGAGACCGTTCACGTCGACGTCGTGGGCCGTGACGCGCAGGCGGTGGATCCGGCCGACGGCGCCCTCTCGAAGCGAGAGGCCCAGACGCAGGTGGAGCCGCCGACCAGCAGCCGCCGATGTGGCGTGGTCGGAGACGGCGGCGAGCGTCCGGGACAGGCCATCGGTCGCGCGCTGCCGGACTTGCGATCGCGGGGGGATCGAGGTCCCCGTCATCCTGGCTCGCCGGTGTCCAAGATCTGTCCTGACATCGCTCCCCAAGGAGGTGTGACCGCCAGGGCGGGCTTCGCTCAGGCCGGGGCGTCGACCGGGCGGACCTCGCCCACCTCGCCGCTGGCCATGTCGCCGAACAGGAAGCTCAACAGCTCCGGGTCGGCGAGGATCGCCCAGTCCGGCGCCATCAGCTTGGCGTAGCGCTCGAAGTACAGGAGCTGCTTGGCCACGAGGACCAGCTCCCGGGGCAGGCGGACCTCGTAGCGGGTGCCGATGCGCACGATGTCGATGAGGACCTCGCCGTAGCTGATCTCCGAGAGCGGCCGGCCGAGGATCGGCTCGACGATCTCTGCGATGTCCTTGGCCGACTGCTCGAGGCTGGTGGGGTTCAGAACGGCGCCCATGTCGAAGATGGCCTGGGCAACCGCCTCGAAGTCGCCCGACACCAGCAGGGCGGGAAGGCCGCGGCGAACGATGTCGCGGGTCTTGTCGTCGAAGGTGCCGCAGATCCCGAAGTCGAGGTAGACGACGGCGCCCTCGGTGTCGAGCATCAGGTTGCCGGCGTGGACGTCGCCGTGGAAGAAGCCGTGCTCGAGTGCGGCCTCGAGCCAGGCCCGCACGCCGCGCTTGAGCGCGGCACCGAGGTCCCAGCCGGTGGCCTGCAGCTCGACGAGGTCGTCGATCTTGTAGCCGTGGATGCGCTCCATGGTGAGCACTCGGGGGCTGGTGAGCTCCCAGTGGACCCCCGGGACCCGCACCTCACCTGGCGTGTGGCTGGCGGTGATGATCTCGCCGAAGCGCTCCATGGATCGGGCCTCGATCATGAAGTTGAGCTCCTCGCTCAACGTGGTGGCGAAGTCCTCGACCACGGCGACCGGGTTGGCCATGCGTCCCTTGGACGACACCTTGTCGAGCCCCTTGGCCAGCTTGAGCAGGATGCGCAGGTCGGAGTCCAGGATGCGCCCGATGCCTGGCCGCTGGACCTTCACGACCACGTCGGACCCGTCGTGGAGGGTGGCGGCGTGGACCTGGGCGATGGAGGCCGACGCCATGGGCTCGCGGTCGAACGACGCGAACAGCTCGTCGTGGTGGGCGCCCAGGTCGGCCTCGATCACCTCGACGATGTCGCGGTAGGCCACCGGCGGAACGCTGTCGAGGCAGGCGCGGAGCTCGTCGGCGAGCACGTCGGGGAACAGCCCCGGGCTGGAGGCGACCAGCTGGGCCAGCTTGACGTAGGTCGGCCCGAGCTCCTCGAAGGACTGGCGTAGTGCGAGCGCCCCGCGCTCGCTTCGCGGGCTGGCCCCGGGACGCACCGTGCGCGCGCCGGCGCGGCCGAGCAGACGGGCGGTGGTGATCGCCCGCCGCACCTCGCGTGGCCGAACGTGAGTGATCTCGCTCGGAACCAGACGTTCGATCCGCACGCTCATCTCCTGATCGTGATACGATGACGTGTCATTGTTGCACGCAACGGTTCTCGGTGTCGCATCGGGAACGTTTGGGGGATCTGCAATGACCGTGACCGAAACCGTCCCGGTGGTACCCGGCGAGCCGCTCGGCACGGCGCCCTTCGAGGTCCGGATCGATCTGGGTGGCATCCACCCGGCTGACGTGACGCGGCTGCTGGAGATCGCCTCCACGTTGGCGCGCCACGGCGCCGTCGTCGCCGTCCGCCGCGGGCCGTTCATCGCACTGCGACTGCGCCGGCGCGCACCGCGGGCCCTGGCCGTGGCGCTGCGCCGCAGCTTCGTCGACCTCGGCCCCACCTTCGTCAAGTTCGGGCAGCTCATCGCATCGAGCCCGGGCCTGTTCCCCGACGTCGCGGCCACGGAGTTCCGCAGCCTGCTCGACGAGGTCCCCACCATCCCGACCCGCCAGGTCCGCCGCATCGTCGAGCGAGCGCTGGGCCAGCCGGTCACCACCGCCTTCGCGTCGTTCGACGACGTTCCGCTCGCCGCCGCCTCCATCGCCCAGGTCCACCGGGCCCGGCTCGCCGACGGCACCGACGTGGTCGTCAAGGTCCGGCGGCCGGGGCTCCGCCACAAGGTGGCGCGCGACACCCGGATCCTGCGCGTCCTCGCCTCGGTGCTCGGTCGCGCCGGTGGTCTGGGGCAGATGATGAACCCGGTGGCCATCGTCGAGGACTTCGCCGCCACCCTTCGCTACGAGCTCGACTTCCGCAACGAGGCCCGCTGGATGGCCGAGTTCCGGTCCAACCTCGACACCTTCGGCGACAACCGCAGCGTGACCACCCCGGTGCCCATCGAGCACCTGTGCGGCGAGCGCGTGCTGGTCATGACCTACGTGGATGGTCATCCCGTCGACCGCCTCGACCTGCTCGCCGGGTCCGGCCACGACTTCGAGGAGCTGCTGCGGCTCGGCGTGCGGGCGTGGCTGGAATCGGCGTTCGAGCACGGCCTGTTCCACGGCGACGTGCATGCGGGCAACCTGTTCCTCACCACCGACGGGAAGGTGGCCCTGCTCGACTTCGGCATCATGGGCCACCTGGAGCCCGCGGTCCGCACGGCGCTGCGCGATGCCCTCCCGGGCCTCCTGCTCGGCGACGACCCCCGCGGCGTGGTCGAGGCGTTCTTCGCTCTCGGGGCGGTGACCGGCCCCCTCGACATGGAGCGCGCCGGCGAGGACGTGCGCCGGATCGTGGCACCGCTGGCCGACAAGCCGCTGTCGGAGATCAGCTACGGCGAGCTGCTCGCCGACGTCATGCAGGTCGCCGGACGCCACCGGGTCCGCCTGCCCCGCGAGCTGGTGCTGGTGATCAAGCAGATCCTGTACTTCGAGCGCTACGCGAAGGAGCTCGCCCCGGGCTACCAGATCCTGTCCGATCCCCGCCTGCTCACCTACCTCCTGCCCCAGTACGAGGTCCCGGTGCAGCGCCCGGTGCTCACCACCCGGCCCCGCACCCGTCCCCTCGACGGAGATCCAGGCGCCGGCCTGCTCGTTCAGGCGGTCCGCGACGACCGCTTCGGCTGGGACTACGACCCCCAGCGCCCGGAGCTGCGCCGGCTCTACGCCAAGGCCAAGGACAAGCAGTGGAACGCATCGGTCGACATCGACTGGTCGATCGAGGTCGACCGCGAGGATCCCGGGGGTCTGTCGGAGTACCTACCGGTGATGGCGGCCGACGCCTTCGACTCCTTCACCGAGGCCCAGAAGCGTGAAGCGGGCCACGTGTTCAACACCTGGCTCACGTCGCAGTTCCTGCACGGCGAGCAGGGCGCGCTGCTGGCCACCTCCAAGCTCGTGGCCCAGGTCCCCGATGTGGACGCCAAGTTCTACGGCGCCACCCAGGTGATGGACGAGGCCCGTCACGTCGAGGTCTACGGCCGCTACCTGCAGGAGAAGCTCGGGGAGATCCACCCGATCAACCCCAACCTGCAGCAGCTGTTGGAGATCATCGTGGCCGATCCGCGCTGGGACGTGACCTACCTCGGCATGCAGATCATCGTCGAGGGTCTCGCGCTGGCCGCCTTCGGGCTGATCCACCAGTTCTCGACCGAGCCGCTGATCAAGCAGATCACCCGCTACGTGATGGCAGACGAGGCCCGCCACGTGGCCTTCGGCGCGCTGGCGCTGAGCGGCTACTACGACGAGCTCACGTCGGCCGAACGGCTGGAGCGCCAGGACTTCGTCCTCGAGGCGTCGTGGCTGATGCGGGACCGGTTCCTCGCCACGGAGGTGTGGGAGCGGCTGGGGATCCCGCCGTCGGACGGCCTCCTCGACGCCAGCCGCTCGCCGATGATGCAGATGTTCCAGCACGTGCTCTTCGCCAAGATCACGCCGAACCTCACCAAGATCGGCCTGATGGACGAGAAGCTCCGCGACCGCCTGGTGGCGATCGGCGCCATCGCGACGTCGTGACCCCTCGCCGGGGTCTCGGGTCGGCGGAGAAGGGTGCGCGACAATGGCGCCCGTGACCGGCCCTTCGCCCCTCACGGCGCTCGGTCTCCCGCCCGTGCCTGCCGCAGTCCTCGACCCCTACCTCGACGCCGCCGCGAGCTGCTTCGCCCGACACGGGCTCCGCCGGACGCGCGTCACCGATATCGCCGAGGAGGTCGGGGTCTCCCGCGTCACCGTGTACCGACAGGTCGGGACGACGGAGGACGCGGCCCGCCTGCTCCTGGCCCGGGAGCTCGATCGCCTCGTGAGCTCGCTGCTCCCCACGCTCCTCGCTGCTGACGATGCAGACGGCATCGTGGCCGTGATCGCCTCGGCGGTCGACTTCGCGGTGACGCACCCCGTCATGCGCAAGGTCCTCCAGGACGAGTCCGACCTCGTCGGAGCCTTCGTCATGAACGAGTTCGGCACCGTGCTGGAACGGCTGCTGCTGCTCGCCGAGCCGGTAGTCCGGCGCCTGAACGAGATCGCTGGCACGCGCGACATCGACATCCCCGTCCTGGCCGAGTGGGTGGCCCGCGTGGTGCTCACGATGGTGGTGGCGCCGCCGGCGGTGCCACCGCAGGAGTTCCTGCGCGAGGTGCTACGCCCCCTGCTGGTCGCCACCGGCAGTGAGCACTGAGTTTCTGTCACTGGCCGCCTCCACCTGCCAGCGGTGGCGCGGCTTGAGCCGGTAGGGCCGAGAGCGGGGCCGGTCGAGCGAGCGAGCCAGCGCGTCGGGGCCGAACATGTCGTCGATGCTGCCGCGAGCCCGCCCGTCGATGGCCTCGCCGAGCGGCCCGTCCAGCAGCTGGGCCAGCATCGCCGGAAGGCTGTCGGGGTCCTCCAGCATCCAGGAGTGCCCGGCACCCTCCACCGTGACCAGCGTGGCGCCGGCGGCCGCGGCCGCACCCCGGGCGAAGGGGTACCAGATGGCCAGGTCGCGGTTGCTGTGGACGACGATGACCGGGACACCTTCATCGCGTAGCGAGCGGAGCCGGGCGTCGGAGCCCTGGTTGCCGATGGTGGCGACGAAGGCGGCGGGCAGCGACGGCAGCGCCCGGACGCGATCGCCGAGCGACGGCGCCGCCAGCCGAGCGAGTGCACCGGCGTCCCGACGGGCCCGCACCACGGTGGAGGCGATGTCGACGCCGAGCAAGCCGATGCCCAGGGGCAACAACCCGGGCACGTAGCGCCCGAGCCGGGTGAAGCGGTCGAAGCCGCCGCCGATCGCCGCGTTGGTCGGTATGACGGCGAGCACGCGGTCGACTTCCGCAGCGGCCACGTCCACGACGATCCGGCCGCCCATCGAGTGGCCGAGGAGCACGGCCTGCTCGATACCGAGGTGGTCGAGCACGCGGCGGTGGAGGTCGACGTAGGACCGCCAGCGGAACCCCCCGGCCCCGAGCGGCGCGGTGCGGCCGTGGCCGGCGCTGTCGACGGCGATCACCCGGAAGCCCAGGCCGGCGATGCGCCGGAGGGTGCGGGCGTAGAGCATCCCCTCGGCCATGATGCCGTGCACGACGACCAGCGGCACGCCCTCGCCGCACATCGACAGGCCGACCCGGTGGCCGTCCGCGAGGATGACCTCACGGCGTCGCAGGCGGGGCGGTTTCGTCTCGACGGCGTCGGCGAGCGCTCGCATGTGCTCGAGGACCGGACGGGACGGAGCGGTCGGGGGAGGAGCCACAGCCATGCGAACACGATACAGATTCGTATCGCTGTCGCGCCTGTGAGCGTTGAGACATGCGACGGTCGGCGTCTGGTGACGCCGCAGGGTAGGTTCCGGTGCCGTTCGCAGAAGGGGGTGCCGGTGGCCGGTGTCGAAGTGGAACACGAGGGTCTCGTCGGGGTCGTGGAGCTGCGGCGTCCGCCGCACAACTTCTTCGACGCCGGGCTCATCGGGGAGATCGCGACCGCGTTCGAGGCCCTCGACGCCGACCCCGACTGCCGGGCCATCGTGCTCGCCGCCGAGGGCCGGTCGTTCTGCGCCGGAGCCGACTTCTCCGGCCAGCGCCCCGACACTGGTTCGTTCTCGGGCGGCGGCGACGGACCCGGCAGCATCGGCGCCGGATCCCTCTACCACGAGGCCCTGCGCCTGTTCGCCATCGCCACGCCCGTGATCGCCGCCGTCCACGGGCCGGCCATCGGTGGTGGCCTGGGTCTGGCGCTGGTGGCCGACTTCCGGGTGACCTGCCCCGAGGCCCGCTGGTCGGCCAACTTCGCCCGCCTGGGCTTCCACCCCGGGTTCGCCCTGACGGCGACGCTGCCCGAGCTGGTCGGCGGCCAGCACGCCCGGCGCCTGTTCTACACCGGGGCCCGCATCGACGGGCGCGAGGCCGCTGCCATCGGGCTGGCCGACGAGTGCGTCGACGACGCGCCCGCGGTCCGGGCGCGCAGCCTCGAGCTCGCCGCCGAGATCGCCGCGTCTGCGCCGCTCGTCGTGCGATCCGTCAAGCGAACGCTCGCCGGCGACCGGATCGCCCGGCTGCGGGCCGCCACCGACCACGAGCTGGCCGAGCAGGTCCGCCTGCTCGCGACCGACGACGCCCGCGAGGGCATCGCCGCCTACGCCGAGCGCCGGCCGGCCGTGTTCCACGCCCGGTAGCGGCTCGGCCACATCGACGGAAAGGGACGAACATGGAGCAGCTCGAGGACAGGGTCGCGGTCGTGACCGGCGGCGGGAGCGGGATCGGTCGAGCCGTGGCCACCCAGCTCGCCGGCGCCGGCATGCACATCGTGATCGCCGACATCCAGCAGGACGCGCTCGACGCGACGGTCGCCGACCTGGTCAGCGCCGGCCACCGGGCCATCGGCGTTCGCACCGACGTTTCCGACGGCCCGTCCGTCGAGGCGCTCGCCCAGGCAGCCCTCGACGAGTTCGGCGCCGTCCACGTCGTCCACAACAACGCCGGCGTCGGTGTCGGCGGCCCGGTCTGGACCCACACCGAGCGCGACTGGGAGTGGGTCCTCGGGGTCAACCTCTGGGGCGTCATCCACGGCATCCGCGTGTTCGTCCCCCTGATGATCGAGCAGGGCGGCCCCGCCCACGTCGTGAACACGGCGTCGATGGCCGGGCTCATCTCTGTGCCGTACCTGGCCGCCTACAACGTCTCCAAGCACGGCGTCGTGACCCTGAGCGAGACCCTGCACCGCGACCTGCAGCTCGCCGGCCACGCCGACATCGGCGTGTCGGTGCTGTGTCCGGGCCTGGTCATGACCAACATCTTCGAGTCCCAGCGCAACCGGCCCGAGGGGCTGGCCGACGACGCTGGGTCCAGCGGGCTCTCGGCACTGCTGGAAGGGGCCGGCGACAGCACCGCCACCGAGGACGCCATCGGCGCCTTCGGCCAGATCCTGTCGCCCGACGAGGTCGGCGCGGCCGTCGTCGACGCCGTGCGCCAGGACCGCTTCTACATCCTCACCCACCCCGAGAGCACCGAGGCGCTGGTGCGCACGCGCTGCGACGACATCGTCGAAGCCCGCCGCCCCTCGCCCCTGCGACCCTGACCGTCCACCACCACCGAAGGATGCACCCGATGAGAACACCGCTTCTGGCACCGGCGCTGCCGTCGAACGTCGACACCACCAGTGAGCAGTTCCGCCAGAACCGCGACGACGTGCTCGAGCAGCTCGCCGAGATCGACGACCTGCTCGCCCAGGCCGAGGCCGGCGGGGGAGAGGCGTCGATCGCCCGCATGCGGTCCCGGGCCAAGATGCCCATCCGGGAGCGCATCGCGAACGTGCTCGACCCGGACAGCCCCTTCCTGGAGATCAGCGCGCTGGCCGGCTACGGCTCGGACTACACCATCGGTGGCGGCATGGTGATCGGGGTCGGGGTCATCGCAGGCACCGAGTGCGTGATCATGGGCAACGACCCGTCGGTCCTCGGCGGGGCCCTGACGCCCTACGCGGGCAAGAAGTGGTCGCGGGCCATCGAGATCGCCCGCGACAACCGCATGCCCTACATCAGCTTCGTCGAGTCGGCGGGCGCGGATCTGCGCATGGGCGGGGCCGGCAGCGACGGCCCCAAGACCCAGACCACCCACTTCGCGGAGTCGGGACGCCCGTTCTACGAGATGATCGAGCTGTCCAAGCTCGGCATCCCGTCCGTCTGCGTCGTGTTCGGGTCGTCCACGGCCGGCGGTGCGTACCAGCCCGGGCTCTCCGACTACGTCATCGTCATCAAGGAGAAGTCCAAGATCTTCCTCGCCGGCCCGCCGCTGGTGAAGATGGCCACCGGCGAGGAGTCTGACGACGAGACCCTCGGCGGCGCCGCGCTGCACGCCGAGGCGTCCGGCCTGGGCGACTACTTCGCCGAGGACGAGATGGATGCGCTCCGGCTGTGCCGGGAGGTCGTCTCCCACCTCCAGATCCCCAAGCCCGGGCCCGAGCCGATCGGCCCCGGCGATCCGCCGATCCACGACCCCGAGGAGCTGCTCGGCCTGGTGAGCCGGGACCTGCGCCAGCCCGTCGACGTGCGCGACGTCATCGCCCGGACGGTCGACGGCTCCCGGTTCGAGGAGTTCAAGCCGCGGTGGGGGCCCACCATGGTCTGTGGCTGGGCCCAGATCCACGGTTACCCGGTCGGCATCCTGGGCAACAACGGCGTGATCTACCCGGACTCCTCCCAGAAGGCGGCCCACTTCATCCAGCTGTGCAACCAGACCGACACGCCGCTGGTGTTCCTCCAGAACATCACCGGCTTCATGGTCGGCAAGGACTTCGAGGCCGCAGGCATCGTCAAGAAGGGCTCGCAGATGATCAACGCGGTCACCAACTCCACGGTGCCGCACCTCACGGTGATCATCGGTTCCAGCTACGGCGCCGGCACCTACGGCATGTCGGGCCGCGCCTTCGGGAACCGGTTCACCTTCATCTGGCCCACGGCCAAGATCGCGGTGATGGGGCCCAAGCAGATCGCCGGCGTCATGTCCATCGTCCGGCGGGGCCAGGCGGCCCGCAAGGGCGAGCCCTTCGACGAGGAGCAGGACGCCGCCATCGTGGCCATGGTCGAGGACGCCCAGGAGAAGGGTTCGCTCGCCCTGGTGGCCACCGGGGCGATCAGCGACGACGGCATCATCGATCCCCGCGACACTCGCACGGTGCTCGGGCTCACCCTCTCCGCCGTCCGCAACCGCCCCATCGAGGGTGCATCGAGCTACGGGGTGTTCCGCCTGTGAGCCGTCCCATCACCTCCGTCCTCGTCGCCAACCGCGGCGAGATCGC
>DMTU01000050.1:0-6915 GCA_003476595.1 Acidimicrobiaceae bacterium
CCACCGCCTGAACGTGGCCATCGGCGGCTTCTTCCGCGGTCAGCTCGCGGTGGCCGTGATCGTGGGGATCATGGTGAGCGTCGGCTTGGCGATCATCGACCTGCCGTTCTGGCTCATCGTCGGCATGATCGCCGGGGCGTTCAACCTGGTGCCGCTCATCGGCCCGTGGGTGGGCGCCGTGCCCGGCGTGATCATCGCCCTCACCACCCGGGACTTCAGCACCGCGCTGTGGGTGGCGGCGATCATGACCATCGCCCAGCAGATCGACAACCACTTCATCAGCCCGCTCGTCATGCAGCGCACGGTCAGCCTCCACCCGGCCGTGGTGATGCTGGCGCTGCTCGCCGGCGGCACCCTCGGCGGGTTCTTCGGACTCGTCCTGGCCGTGCCCGTCGCCGCGACCGTGAAGGTCATCGTGGGACACCTCTGGGCCGTCTACGTGCTCGAGGTGCCTGTCGAGGAGGTCATCGCCATGGACACCGGGCCACCGCTCGGTGGGCACGGCCCGCTCGAGCCCCTCGACGACTACGTGAACGACGAGATCGGGGTGGAGGAGCAGGTCGACCACCGGCTGGCCGAGGAGCGCCCCGCCGACCGCGCGCCGATCCCCGAGGGTCAATCGGAGCGGCGCGGGTAGGTCTCCAGCTCCACCAGGGGAGGAAGCTCGTCGTGGGCGAGCGCCAGCGGTTCCAGCCCGGGGCGGCGCAGGGTCAGGTGCTCGTCTCCCGTGGGCACGCCGGCACGGACCAGGGCGGCGCGCAGCACCTCGGCCGCCTGGGGGCCGAGCTGGCCGATCGTGCGGTTGCGATGCCGTCGCACGCCCAGGTCGACCTCGGCGAGCCCGGCCATGCCGACCGACCGGTGGGCATCGATGAGCAGGGCGATGTCGACGCCGTAGCCCTGGACGAACGGCAGCCGCTCGAGCAGCTCCCGCCGCCCGCCGTACTCGCCGGCCAGCGGCTGGGCGACCACGGTGAGCTCGGGGAACAGCATGGCCAGCGCCGGTCGGGCGACCAGCTCGGTGACGCGCCCGCCGCCCTCGCCCTCGACGAGGGGCCGGTCGTAGGCGCCCTTGACGAAGGACGCCTCCGGGTGCTCGACCAGCGTGCCGATCAGGGCGGCGGCGAAGTGGGAGCTGAACTCGGTGATGTCGGCGTCGACCCAGACGACGAGGTCGCTCGTCGTCTCGTGCAGGGACTTCCACAGCGCGGCGCCCTTGCCGGCGCCGGTGAAGGCGGGCAGCGTGGTCCGCGCGTCCACCACCCGGGCGCCGGCATCCTGCGCGACCCGTGCCGTGGCGTCCCCGGAGTGGTCGTCGACCACCACAAGCTCGTCGATCAGGGGCACCGCGTCCTGCAGGTCGCGCCGGAGGGTCTCCACGATGGTGCCCACCGTGGCCTCCTCGTCCCTGGCCGGGAGGCACACCGCGACGGTCCGGTCGCCCTTGCGGGCGGCGATCCCGGTCGGGTCGAAGTCAGCGTGGGCCGTGCGCAGCATGGTCGACACGTCGAGCAGTGTCCCCCTGCGCGGGGCCGACCATCAACCTGCGCCCGGCGGGGAATGCCCGAAGAGGGCGACTCGTTAGCATCGAGGGAGCCGGTCCGTCCGGCCCCGTCGCCACCCCCGATCCCGAGGAACCCCCACGTCATGAGCGCCACCGTCCGCATCCCCACCACCCTCCGCCCGATGGCCGGCGGCAAGTCCGAGGTCGAGGTCGAGGGCGCCACCGTCGGCGAGGTGCTCAAGTCCCTCGACGCCGCCCATCCCGGCTTCACCGACCGCCTGCTGGACGACGACGGCAACCTGCGCAAGTTCGTGAACGTGTTCGTGGCCGACGACGACGTCCGATTCATGGACGGCCTCGAGACCCCGGTGCCCGACGGTGAGACCGTCGCCATCATCCCGGCGGTGGCAGGAGGCTGAGCGGGGGCACGTCGTTAGCAGTCGGATGTTGCGACTGCTAACGCAACGTGCTTGGCTGTTAGCAGTCTCTGTCTAGGACTGCTAACCGCCGAAGAAAGAAGGTCGACACATGGCCAAGATGATCGCGTTCGACAGCGAAGCCCGCCGTTCGCTCGAGGCCGGCATGAACAAGCTCGCCGACGCCGTCCGAGTCACGCTCGGCCCCAAGGGCCGCAACGTCGTGCTGGACAAGAAGTGGGGCGCCCCCACCATCACCAACGACGGCGTCTCCATCGCCAAGGAGATCGACCTCGAGGACCCCTACGAGCGCATCGGCGCCGAGCTGGTCAAGGAGGTCGCCAAGAAGACCGACGACGTGGCCGGCGACGGCACCACCACCGCCACCGTGCTCGCCTGGTCGATGGTTCGCGAGGGCCTGCGCAACGTGGCCGCCGGCGCCAACCCGATGTCGCTGAAGAAGGGCATCGAGCAGGCTGTCGAGACCGCGGTCGCCTCCATCAAGGAGCTGGCCGTCGAGGTCGAGGGCAAGGGCCAGATCGCCCAGGTCGCCTCCATCTCCTCCGCTGACGAGGAGATCGGCACCATGATCTCCGAGGCCATCGACAAGGTCGGCAAGGACGGTGTCATCACCGTCGAGGAGAGCCAGACCTTCGGCATGGACATGGACCTCGTCGAGGGCATGCGCTTCGACAAGGGCTACATCTCGCCGTACTTCGTGACCGACCAGGACCGCATGGAGGCCGTCCTCGACGACGCCTACATCCTCCTCGTCTCCTCCAAGATCACCGCGGTCCGCGACATGCTCCCGGTGCTCGAGAAGGTCATGCAGTCCGGCAAGCCGCTCGCCATCATCGCCGAGGACATCGAGGGCGAGGCCCTGGCCACCCTCGTGGTCAACAAGATCCGAGGCACGTTCAAGGCCGTGGCCATCAAGGCCCCCGGCTTCGGCGAGCGCCGCAAGGCGATGCTGCAGGACATGGCCGTCCTCACCGGTGGCCAGGTCATCTCCGAGGAGATCGGCCTCAAGCTGGAGAACACGACCCTCGACCTGCTCGGCACCGCCGCCAAGATCGTGGTCACCAAGGACGAGACCACCATCGTCGACGGTGGCGGCTCCGATGACGACCTCCAGGGTCGCATCAGCCAGATCAAGGCCGAGATCGACAACACCGACTCCGACTACGACCGCGAGAAGCTCCAGGAGCGCCTCGCCAAGCTGTCCGGCGGCGTCGCCGTCCTCAAGGTCGGCGCGGCCACCGAGGTGGAGCTCAAGGAGAAGAAGCACCGCATCGAGGACGCGGTGAGCACCACCAAGGCCGCCATCGAGGAGGGCGTGGTCGCCGGCGGTGGCACCACCCTGCTGCGGGCCAAGGCCAAGGTCGACCAGCTGGTCGGCGATCTCGTCGGCGACGAGGCCACGGGCGCCAAGATCGTGGCCTACGCGCTGCAGGAGCCGCTCAAGCAGATCGCCCGCAACGCCGGCCTCGAGGGCGGCGTCGTGGTCGACCGGGTGCTGGCCATGTCCGGTTCGTCCGAGGGCCTCAACGCGGCCACCGGCAACTACGAGGACCTCACCAAGGCCGGCATCATCGACGCCGCCAAGGTGACCCGCTCGGCGCTGCAGAACGCGGCGTCGATCGCGGCGCTGTTCCTCACCACCGAGGCCGTCATCGCCGACAAGCCCGAGAAGGGCGGCGCCGGCGGCGGCATGCCCGGGGGCATGGACGACTTCTAGGAGCTGTGCTCCTGCGAACACCGGAACGGGCGCCCTGCGGGGCGCCCGTCCCGCGTACGGTCAGGCCATGACGACCACGCGCATCGTCCTCGTCCGCCACGGCGAGGCCCAGTCCCACGTCGAGGGCGTCGTGGGCGGCCGAAGGGGCTGCACCGGCCTGTCCGAGCTCGGGCGACGCCAGGCCTCGGCCCTGCGGGAGCGCCTGGACCGCACCGGTGAGCTGGGCGAGGTCCACGCCCTCTACGCATCGACCCTGCCGCGGGCGTCGGAGACGGCGTCGATCATCGCGCCGGCCATCGGCGACCTCGACGTGGTCGAGCGCGACGACCTGCGCGAGTTCGACATCGGGCCCGAGGGCGATGGCCTGGCATGGGAGGAGCTGGAGCAGCGGTTCCCCACCCCCGATGTGTGGACGCCGTTCCACCACCACGTCCCGGGGGCCGAGACCTGGGCCGGGTTCGCCGCCCGGGTCGGTGGGGCGCTGGACGAGATCGCCCGCGCCCACCGGGGCGAGACCGTCGTCGTCGCCTGCCACGGCGGCGTGGTGGAGCACAGCTTCACCGCGTTCCACGGCCGGGGGATGACGGGGTGGCTCGGCGGTGTCCTCATCCAGAACTGCGGCGTCACCGAGTGGCAGCACCAGGAGCGTCCGGAGATGCCGTGGGTCAAGGAGCGGACCTGGTCGCTGGTGCGCCACAACGACCACTCCCACGTGCCCACCTCCTGACGCTTCTCTTCGCGCGGATCGACCGGAACCGGTCGATCCGCGCGTCGCGAACGGGGCGGGCTCAGCCGGGGCCGTGGCGGGTCGGGGGCAGGTAGCGGGGGTCGACGTCGTCGTCGGGGTCGGGTGGGCGCATGGCCAGGTCGATGGCCGACCACAGGGACCGGGAGATCGGGAAGAAGAACACCGGGAACAGCGCGGCCACGCTGACGGCGGCGACCAGGAGCACCCCGACGGGCGGGTCCGGGTAGGTCACCGCGAAGCCGACGGCGATGACCCCGAGCAGGAGCGTGAAGCTCACGATGATGTTCATCCCGAGCGAGCCGATCCACTGGTCCTCGACCCGGGTGGTCGGGTAGTTGCACCGGGGGCAGCGCTCGACCTGCTGGAACCAGCCCTCGAAGATGCCCCGGCTCCCGCACAGCGGGCATCGGCGCAGCAGCCCGCGCCGCACGACGCGCGAGGTGGTCAGGGGTTGCGGTTCCTCCACGGCGCCATTGTCGCAGCGGCCCAGGTGGTTGCGGCAGCGAGCGCGGCGAGGACGACCAGCCGTCCGATCCGAGCGGCAGCCAGCCCGTCGGCCGGGGTCAGGGAACGGGGGCGCACCACGGCCAGGCTGCGCGCCCGTGCCGGCCGGACCGGACCGGCCTCGGCGGTGGCGACGGCCTCGGCGGTGGCGAGCTGGTCGGCCTCGACGGGAGCCGGCGGCGGTGGTGGGGCCTGCCCGGCAACGCCCGACTCGATGGTGAAGAAGGTGGAGCGCAGCCCGAGGCGCCGTCGGAAGTCCTGGGGATCGACCGGGCGGTCGCCGGCGTCGCTGACGAGGGTCATGGCGAGGGGGCGGCCGGACGGGCCGGCGGCATCGACGCGGACGTCGGTGATGCGCCCCGGGTAGCCGAGGCGTGCGGCGACGTCTGCGAGGGAGACCTCGAGGTTCCAGGGGCGGACGTCGTCGGTCGGTTCGGGTCGAGCCGGCAGGTACGGGATGTCGTACGACGAGCCGAACCCCTCTTGGACGGTGGCGGAGTGGCCGCCGGCAGAGGCCGAGTAGAAGGTCGCCGCCAGCGCGCCCCCGTGGGTGAGCACCCAGCCGCGGGTGGCGGCGACGGCTGCGTCCTGCCCGGCGCTCTCCCGGGCCACGCCGGCGTAGACCTGGCAGGACTCCGAGTCGCAGATCTCCCCTGCACCGGCCATGGCCCGCAGGGCGTAGGTGCGGGCAGCGACCGTCTGGGCCTGCACCGCCGCGGCCGGCCACGTGCCCGGGACCTCGGCCATGCCGCGGAGGTAGTCCTCGATGTCGACGTGGTTGCGCACCCGCACCGAGCCGGCACCGCCGCCGACCTCGAGCAGGCCGCGGTAGGTGCGACCCCGGTCGATGGAGCGGACCGTGCCGCCGTCGACCGGGACCGCCCAGATCGGGGACGGCGAGCGGGGCGCCTCCGGGCCGGCGGCCGGCGCCGGTTCGGGGGCCGGCTCGGGTGCCGGGGGCTCGGGCTGCTCGTCGGCGGGCTCGCACCCCGCGCAACCGTCGGGCGTCGGCGCGGGCTGCGGTCCGGGATCGGTGTCCGGCGCCGGCGTGGGGGTCGGCTCGGGGGTGGTCTCGGGCGGGCAGAGCAGCACGCAGTCCCGGGACTCCTGGAACATCTGGGCGTTGCCGACGTCGAGGCCGCGCACGCCGCCGCGGGAGACGCGCCAGCCGCTGCCGTCGTGGTGGATCGTGACCACCTCGCCGGGGCCGAGCGCGATGGGGAAGCCCTCGGCCTGGGGGCCGCCGCGGGCGGAGCGGAGCTCGCCGCCCTGGGGGAGGGCCAGCGTGGCGCGAGGTCCGCTGGCGATGCCGACCACGACCTCGCCACCGGCCGATCCGGTCTCGGTGCCGGGGTAGTAGTGGGCGAGGATGCCGGCGGCGTCCACACCCTGGGCGGCCATCGAGCGGGCGCCCCACTGGGACAGCCCCACGCCGTGGCCGTGGCCGCGACCGTCGAGGCGCAGCACGGCGACGCCGTCGGCCGGCGCGGCGAGGGCGGTCGGCACCGCGGCGAGGGTGCCGAGGACGGCGAGCAGCACCGCCACGAGGGCGGTGCGGGACCGTCGGTGCGGTCGGCGGCGCGAGCGCGCGGCTCGGAGCGGTTCGTCAGGCATGGTCGTCGTGTTCCCCGACGGTGTTGTTCGTGCTGGGACCCACCTCCTCCTGCCCCCGCCGGATCCCACAGCCCGCTCCCTACGCTGGGGGTGTGACCCGGGGACGCACCAACCGCCTGCTCACCACCTGGGTGGACGCCGACGGTCGCTCCCGCAGCCCCGACGAGGTCGCGGTCGAGGAGCCCCTGGAGATCCGCCTCGACGGCCACCTGGTGGGAACCACCATGCGCACGCCCGGCCACGACTTCGAGCTCGCCGTGGGCTTCTGCCACACCGAGGGCCTGCTCGGCGGCGCCGCGGTCCGCTCGGCCAAGTACTGCCGCGGGGATGGTCCGGGGGCGGTGGTCGAGTCCGAGTTCAACGTCGTCACCGTCAGCACCGGCGGGCGGGA